>NZ_FOII01000060.1:0-1199 GCF_900111625.1 Variovorax sp. OV084
CCAACGCATCGGGCTACACCAACGGCCAAGGCGGCATCACAAGTGCCGACATGCTGACACTCAGTGCAGGCGCTGTGAACAGCAGCGCGGGCTTCATCGGCGCCAAGGGGGCCTTCACGGCCAACACACAGGGCTTCTCGAACACCGCTGGCGGAAAGATCATCGGACAGGCCGCGGTCACGATCAACACGAACGGCGTGACCTACGACAACAGCGGCGGCCAGACCCAGGCGGTCGGCGCCCTGACGGTCAATGCCGGCAATATCCAGAACGTAGGCGGCCTGTTTCGCTCCAGCGACACCACGACGCTGAGCGCCGCCACTGTCAACAACGCCAACACCGGCGGGACGGATCAGGGTATCGAGGGCACGAACGTCGCAATCAGCGCCACCAACCTTGGGAATCAGACGGGCGCCGTGCGCGCCGCGCAGACCCTCACGGTGACCGGTGGCGGCACCGTGGACAACTCCGCTGGCGGGCTCTTGTCGGCGGGCGATACCCTCAAGATCGTTGATCCGAACGCAGCCAATCCGAGCGCCAAGACGCTCAACGTCGTGAACACCGGGGGTACGCTCACAGCCAGCAACGGCCTCCAGATCGATGCCGCGAAATTCAGCAACGACGGCAGCTTCACATCCGGCCGCGACATGGCCATCGCGCTGACGCAGGACATCGTCAACAACCGCGATGTCAGCGTGAGCGGCAATCTCACCTATGGCACGACCGGCCACCTGACCAACAATGCCAAGCTGCTCGCAGGTCAGACGCTCACGGTCAATGGCAATGTGGTCGACAACACCGCCACGGGCGAGATGTCGGGCACAAACACCATCGTCAATGCGGGCACGCTGAACAACCGCGGCCTAGTCGACAGCCAGGGCAACACGCAGGTCAATACGGGCACGTTGAACAACATCGGCACAGGCCGCATCTACGGCAACGCCGTCTCGATCAGCGCCGGCACCCTCGTCAACGACACCGAGACCGTTGGTGGCACGACGACCGCCGCGACCATCGCTTCGCGCGGTGACCTGGACATCGGCGTAGGCAACCTCACGAACCGCGAGCATGCGCTGATCTTCAGCAGCGGCAACATGGCCATCGGTGGCGCGCTCGACGCGAACCGCAAGGCCACAGGCCAGGGCGGCACGCTGGACAATCTGAGCGCAGACATCCAGTCGCTGGGCAACATGTCCATC
>NZ_FOII01000059.1:0-1200 GCF_900111625.1 Variovorax sp. OV084
GAAAAATGGCAAAAGGTAAATTCACCCGCACCAAGCCGCACGTGAACGTGGGCACGATCGGTCACGTTGACCACGGCAAGACGACGCTGACGGCTGCGATCGCGACGGTTCTGTCGGCCAAGTTCGGCGGCGAAGCCAAGGCCTACGACCAGATCGACGCTGCGCCTGAAGAAAAGGCCCGCGGCATCACGATCAACACCGCGCACGTCGAGTACGAAACGGCCAACCGCCACTACGCACACGTCGACTGCCCCGGCCACGCCGACTACGTGAAGAACATGATCACCGGCGCTGCCCAGATGGACGGCGCCATCCTGGTGTGCTCGGCCGCCGACGGCCCGATGCCCCAGACCCGTGAACACATCCTGCTGGCTCGCCAGGTGGGCGTGGGCTACATCATCGTGTTCCTGAACAAGTGCGACATGGTCGACGACAAGGAACTGCTCGAGCTGGTCGAAATGGAAGTTCGCGAACTCCTCGACAAGTACGAATTCCCCGGCGACGACACCCCGATCATCCACGGCTCGGCCAAGCTCGCCCTGGAAGGCGACAAGGGCGAACTGGGCGAAGGCGCCATCATGAAGCTGGCCGAAGCCCTGGACACGTACATCCCGACGCCCGAGCGCGCCGTGGACGGCACGTTCCTGATGCCCGTGGAAGACGTGTTCTCGATCTCGGGTCGCGGCACGGTGGTGACCGGCGCTGTCGAGCGCGGCGTGATCAAGGTTGGTGAAGAAATCGAAATCGTGGGCATCCGCCCGACGGTCAAGACCACCTGCACCGGCGTGGAAATGTTCCGCAAGCTGCTGGACCAAGGCCAGGCTGGCGACAACGTCGGCGTGCTGCTGCGCGGCACGAAGCGCGAAGAAGTCGAGCGCGGCCAAGTGCTGTGCAAGCCCGGCTCGATCAAGCCGCACACGCACTTCACCGCCGAGGTGTACGTTCTGTCGAAGGACGAAGGCGGCCGTCACACGCCGTTCTTCAACAACTACCGTCCGCAGTTCTACTTCCGCACGACGGACGTGACCGGCGCGATCGAGCTGCCCAAGGACAAGGAAATGGTCATGCCTGGCGACAACGTCAGCATCACCGTCAAGCTGATCAACCCGATCGCGATGGAAGAAGGCCTGCGCTTCGCCATCCGTGAAGGCGGCCGTACCGTGGGTTCGGGCGTCGTGGCCAAGATCCTCGACATCTAAG
>NZ_FOII01000056.1:0-1345 GCF_900111625.1 Variovorax sp. OV084
GGCACCAAGGCCTGGTGCTCGGGCGCCGCGAGCGTGACTCACGCCGTCGTGAGCTGCTGGAATGCGGCCGGCGAACCGTGCCTTGCGGCTGTGGCCATGGATCAGCCCGGCGTACGTGTGACCGGCAATGGCTGGCATGCCGTCGGCATGGCAGCGAGCGCCAGTGTCAATGTGCGGTTCGACCGCGCGGTGGCCACGCAGATCGGGCGGCCCGGCGACTACGTCAACCGCGCCGGCTTCTGGCAGGGTGGCGCCGGCATCGCGGCATGTTGGTTCGGGGGCGCGTTCGGCATTGCGCGCGCGGTTCATCAGCGCGCGGGACCGGCGCCGGACGCTCATCGCCTCGCGCACATTGGTGCCATCGAAGTGGCCTTGACCGCCGCCGCGGCGCAACTGCGAGAGGCCGCGGCCTGGATCGACCGGCACCCCGAAGACAACGCACAGCGCATCGCCTTGCGCGCACGCCTCGCTGTCGAACAGGCGGCCAACGTCGTCATGCACCACGCTGGACGCGCGGTCGGCGCCGGCCCGCTGTGCCGCGACCCGCACTTCGCCCACGCGATGGCGGATCTGCCCGTGTTCCTTCGCCAGAGCCACGCCGAGCGCGATCTTGCGGCGCTCGGCCAGCTCGCCGCGAACGAGAAAGAGGAGCCTTCGTCATGGACGCTGTAGCACGCCGCGCCATTCGGGGCGAGGGCACCACCGAGATCGAGTGGTGCCGCTGGCCCGGCCTTGCACGTCTGCCCGCGATCGCGCCGCAAGAGCTGGTTCCGCAAAGCGCACGCGCCGTGGTCGTCGCGCCCCACCCCGACGACGAGGTGCTCTCGGTCGGTGGCCTGCTCGCGCTGCTGGCCGACTGCGGCAGGCCCGTTGAAGTGATCGCCGTCACCGACGGCACTGCCAGTCACCGCGGCTCGACCGAATGGCCCGTCGAACGGCTCGCGCGTACCCGGCCACGGGAGAGCCGAAAGGCACTGCACTGCCTGGGCCTGACCATCGAGCCCGCACGGCTAGGCCTGCCCGACGGCGGCCTGAAGGGGCTGCGCGCCTTGCTCGCGGCCGAGCTCGTGTCTCTTCTCCGGCCCGGTGACGTGGTGTTCACCACATGGCGCCAGGACGGCCATCCCGACCACGAAGCGACTGGCGAAGCCTGCGCGCTGGCGGCCGCGAGCACGGGCGCCAGGCTGGTGGAAGTGCCCGTCTGGGGCTGGCACTGGTCCCGTCCCGGCGATAGGCGCATGCCCTGGCAACGCGCCTTCAGGCTCCCGCTGAGCGAAGAGGCCGTACGGCGCAAGCGCATGGCAGTCAAGGCGTTCACCAGCCAGTTGCGGCGCGATGCGTCCAC
>NZ_FOII01000054.1:0-1679 GCF_900111625.1 Variovorax sp. OV084
TATAGTTATCCACAGTTGGCTCCTACCGGAACCAGCTCCAGCCCCTGGTCAATGTTCGACTGGCACCGCTGATCTCGATTGCACTGGCGCTAACACGATGTGCTTCTCAAGGGTGCGCACATCAGCTAAAAATGTGCAGTCCAGAGAAATCCTGGTCCCTTGTGAGCCCGACTTCAAGCGCGTGGACCTTCCCGCCGATTTCCGGCCGTTATCGATGCAAATTACCCTTCAGAGCAGTGTGGGTCACTCATACTGCGAGTCAGACAATCGATGATCTCCAGCAGTGCCTGGAGCTTGGCGAGAACGACCTTTGCTACTTTTTCACGACACCCGGGCATTCGGCGAGTTTGCCGGTATTTTTGTAGGTATCTTTGGCACCCAAATCGCCTGAAGCAAGCATTCATGCGCGCTTCAGCCTGATGTTCGATCCCCTCCGGGCTCAAACCTCTCCAAATCGTCCTGTGACTTGAGGCAAACCGCGACACGCAGTGTGCGTTTTCGCCCCTCTCTTCAACCCGCCTGTCCACCTGCTCTTGCTCTACAAGGGTTCGGTACGTTCCTCGAGGACGTACCCCTCGCCTCGCACCGTATGCAGCAGCTTCGGCTCGAACGGGGCGTCAAGCTTGCTGCGCAGGCGAAGGATGGCTACGTCGAC
This sequence comes from Variovorax sp. OV084, assembly GCF_900111625.1. Lineage (NCBI taxonomy): Bacteria > Pseudomonadati > Pseudomonadota > Betaproteobacteria > Burkholderiales > Comamonadaceae > Variovorax > Variovorax sp. OV084. The sequence continues at coordinate 656 of NZ_FOII01000054.1, forward strand.
CACGTTGGTCTTGGCATTGAATTCCATATCCCAGACGCGCCTGGCGAGTTGGGACCGTGAAAGTACCTTGCCCTGGTTGCGAAGCAACACCACCAGCAACGTGAACTCCATCCTGGTCAGTTCGAGTTCGGTCCCATCGCGGGAGAACTTTGCGCGCCGCTCGTCGAGCTCCAGATCGGCCAGGCGAAGCACCGGTTGCGGGCGTACACCGGTGCTGCGGGCCAGCGCCTTGACGCGGGCCAGCAGTTCGGAAAACTGGAACGGCTTGACCAGATAGTCGTTCGCTCCAAGCTCCAGGCCCGCTATGCGAGCGGCAACGCTGTCGCGTTCGGTCAGAACCAGGAGAGGTGCATCCGTCTTGCGCCGGATCGTTCGAACGGCATGGGCTCCGTCCTGGCCAGGTCGCATCGAGTTCAGGAGGATGAGCGCGTAGTCCTGTGCGATGGCCGGGTTCACGGTTGCGTTTTCGCTGTTCACGATGTCCACGGTGAAACCGTTTCTCTCCAGTCCTTCGTTGAAGGTCTTGCACTGGGTCGATTGATGGTCGATGAGCAAGACCCGCATGGGGTCCGTGTCCTCGTCGAGCTCTGCGCTGCGTGCACGGCTGGTGCCGAGAAACGAGCCGCTCAGTGCGGTTTCAAAAGGAAGCGGGGAAACATACAGTCGCACAAGTTCTCCTGTTCCAGCGCCCAGGTGGAGCCGTTGCACTTTTATATGCATCGAGGAGTTATTGATCTAATTCATCATTTCTGCCGATGAGGCGGCGTTGCCTCTCTGCGTTCGCAAAGACGGTGTTCGAATGCCCGACCTGGGCTTACGTGGTCTGTGCTTAGATTTCCAGGCTCGCTTGCCCACCTCTGTTACCCAAGTACATCAGGGTGTTCGACGGCAGCGTCTCGTCCAGCAGCTTGCGCGCCGTCTCGATTCCCGCCACGGGCAGCAGCTTCGCATCGAGCAGGCCCACCTGCACCAGCACGCTGGCCTGGTCCCAGTAGATGTGCTCGTGATAGAGCTTGTCGCCGCG
>NZ_FOII01000051.1:0-2312 GCF_900111625.1 Variovorax sp. OV084
ATCTGGGCATATTGACCCCCGTGTTCAATATGTCCGGGAACTCTACCGGCCGAAGCGTCAGGTCGTGAGAGGGTTTTCACACAGCCTCGCTGCAAAGCGGACGCCGCTATCGAAAAATACGAACGAGGCTGGCACACTCAACGCCGAATCGCGCAATAATCCATCAAGACCAGCCAAGTGCACCAGCTGCAATGTGCATTGCGCAGGTCTTAGATGGTCTGGTGTACCCGAAGTTGTACCCATAGAACCGGAACAGAGACTGAAAGCAAGTACTGGCGCAGGTTGCGAACGATTTTTCGATTCCGCCCCAGCTTGAGCGGGGCCTTAGTCGCTCACACAGTCTCGAAGAATCAAGGACTTACCGCTCCGAACCACGGTTTGTGATTCGATTCCAAGTTCCCGTAAGAGGCTTGCTTCGATTTTTCGTCTTCAACGGCGTCTCCTACAAGTACGATTTCTGATCGTGATGGCCGGCGTGGACGCGCTTATCACCCGTTGCAAGCTCAGCCTGCTAGCGCCGGCCGAAATTTGACCTGGGGGGCAGATAAAACTTGGACTGGTTTTATGCTGCAAGTCTAAGACTCTCTCAGTACTCGATGGGGCTGAGAGCCAAGGGAGATCTTGATCCGCTTCTCGTTGTACCAGCGGGTGCAGGAATCAACGTCTTTGATGAACTGCTCGACCGTGGCGGCCCTCCAGTCCCGAGGGCAAAAATTCCCGTTTTCAGCCGTCCGAAGAAGCCTTCGCATGCAGCGTTGTCAGGCGAGCATCCGTTCCGAGACATCGAGTAAGTGAGCTTCGCATCTGCGATCCTTGATAGCCGACCTGGCCAGCGGTAGCGGGCACCACGATCAGAGTGAACAATGGGTCGGGCATTGCCGTCGGCCATGGTCTCGAGCGCTGCACCCAGCATCGTGTTGACGAGCTCAGCGTTGGGGTGCTCCCCAATGGACCAGCTGATGACCATTGAAGTGTTGCATCGACGGGTTGAGCCCGCCGCGTCTTGCTGCTCCTGTCTTGCCCGAGGCGCCAGCGTGTCAAACGAGAATAAGTCACAGGGGCGTGAATCTTTTCAATCGGCACCCGCCGAGAATGCGTGCAGGATCTATGCGAAAACTACCCTCACTGAATGCGGTGCGTGCCTTTGAAGCCGTCGTTCGCCACGGCAGTTTGACCAAGGCGGCTGAGGAACTGCACGTCACGCATGGCGCATTGAGCAGGCAGGTGGCCCTGATAGAAGATTGGGTTGGGCGTCCGCTGTTCATTCGCACCCCTTCTTCCCAGTTGATTCCCACCGAGGCGGGCCGCCGCTATGGGCGCGAACTCACCGGACTGCTCGACCGTCTGGCAACGCTGTCCGCTGCGGCCCGAGAGGACGTCGGAAGCGTCATTTCCATCATGGCCGCACCAACGTTTGCCATGAACTGGCTGATCCCGAGGATGACCGGCTTTCAGCGCCGGCACACCGAGGTGAGCGTCAAGCTCGCAACTTCCACCAAGCCGGCGCACCTTCAGGATGGCGATAGCGACATCGTCATCCATAGCGTGCGTGCGAAGCAAGATCGCGTCACGTGCGTTTCTTTCATGGACGATTACTATGTGCCCATCTGCCATGTAGATCTGCTTGAGGACCGGCCCGCCGGTGACGAGGACTGGTTGAAACGGCAGGTGCTGATCTCGTACGCGTCGTGGCCGGATTCCTGGGAGGTGTGGCTGCCGCAGTCCGGAGTGGCTGGCGCGCTGGGAGCGAGGCGGCAGCAGTTCGAGCAGATGTTCTTCGGACGACAGGCGGCGCTGGAGGGCATGGGCGTTGCAATTCTTCCCTTGGCCGTGGTGTTGGACGACATGGTGCAGGGCCGCCTGACGGCACCGTTCGGCTTGCGTCACTCGCGACATCGCCCGTGGCTCGCGTGCTTTCTTGCGTCGCGTGCGACTGACCCGTTGATCACGGCGTTCATCGATTGGCTGCGGGAGGCGGGACACGACTTCGAGCTTTCGGCGGGCGCATGCGTTGACGAGCTTGGTTGGGCTGACAATCCTTTTGCCACCAAACGTATGCAGACTGCAAGCGATCCTTGATCTGGCGCGTCTCCTTTCTGCGAATTGCAATCCCAGAACTCGCCTCTCCTCCATCGCCGTCAAAGTGGCGCCGCTCGCCGCTTACCCTTTTTGCGCGACTGGCAAAGGACGTTCTCGGTTCCGATGTAGCCGATCAATTGTTGGCGCCGGCCGTAATTTGACCCACCAATGAAGGTTGTGCCGCTTTCGATTTGACCCGGGTGTTCAGCCTACCCTGCTGTTTTTTTAAGCGG
>NZ_FOII01000049.1:0-2592 GCF_900111625.1 Variovorax sp. OV084
TGTTAGCGCCAGTGCAATCGAGATCAGCGGTGCCAGTCGAACATTGACCAGGGGCTGGAGCTGGTTCCGGTAGGAGCCAACTGTGGATAACTATAGGTTGGATGCCTCGGTAGGTCCTCCTTTTCTTGAACCGGTTGTTGGTACTTCCGAGCCGTCAGGCGAGGCCCCTTCCTCCGCGACCTCGCTCACCTGGGCGGCCGCTGCCTTCCTGGTCTGTTCACGCGTCTTGATGCGCCCCTTGGCTTCGCGCGTGCTGTGGCGGAAGCGGTAGGACTCATTGCCCGTCTCGATGATGTGGCAGTGATGGGTCAAGCGATCCAGCAGCGCCGTGGTCATCTTGGCGTCGCCGAACACACTGGACCACTCCCCGAACGTCAGGTTGGTGGTGATCATCACGCTGGTGTGCTCGTACAGCTTGGACAGCAGGTGGAACAACAAGGCACCACCGGCCTGGCTGAACGGCAGGTAACCCAACTCGTCGAGCACGACCAGGTCCATGCGCACCAGACTCATGGCGATGCGTCCGGCACGTCCCTGACTCTTCTCATGCTCCAGGGCATTGACCAGATCGACCGTGGAGTAGAACCGCACTCGCTTTGCGTGCCGGGTGAGCCCGGCAATCCCCAGCGCCGTGGCCAGGTGGGTCTTGCCAGTGCCTGGGCCACCGACCAGCACCACATTCTGCGCATCCTGCGTGAACGACAGGTCCGCCAGTTTCTGGATCAACGCGCGGTCGACCTGCGAGACGGTGAAGTCGAACCCGGCCAGGTCACGGTGCATGGGGAAGCGCGCCGACTTCATCTGGTGAGCAATGGAACGCATGGCCCTGTCAGCATCTTCGGCCTGCAGCAGGTGCTCCACCAGCCAGCGCGATGCGGCCAGGGTCGTATCGCCGCCTTGCTCCGTCAGATCGGCCCAGGCCGTGGCCATGCCGTTGAGCCGCAGTGCCTTCAGCTGAGCCTGTACATCGCTGGAGGTCTCACGCATGGCCAACCTCCTGTCCGTCCAGATGATCCTGGTGGGTGGGGCGCAGCCGGTCGTAGCGCGCGGTGTCGGCTTTGGGCGCCTGGGTGAGTCGCAAGGACGTCTGCGCTTGGTCTGGCGTGGCCGGGCCGTTCAAGCGAGCCAGCACGTTGCGCACGTGCTCCACGCTGATGCTGCCGCTGGGCGCTCTGCCTTCGAGCACCAGCTCGATGGCCACCAGCACGGCTTCCAGCCCGGCCTGCGGTACCACAGCCAGCACCTGTGCCATGACCCGGTCTCCTCCAGGGTGCCTGAGCAGCGACTGGCGCAAGCGCAGCAGCGGCGCCGGCAGGTCCAGGAACGGCGTGCCGTTGCGCAAGGCGCCTGGCTTGCGCTGCACCAGCGCGATGTAGTGCTGCCAGTCGTAGCTGGTCTGCCCGCTGCCCGGCAGCCGGGCGTGACTCGCGACGACGGCGTCCGCGGCCGCGACATCAATTCGTTCTGGATAGACGCGGGTGCTGACGATGTGGCCCGCCCACTCGCACGGCACGGAGTAACGGTTGCGCGCGGCAGCCACCAGGCAGGTGCTGCTGACCCGAGCCAGCCGCTCGACGTAGCCGTTGAAGGGAGCCGGCATGGACATGAGGTGAGGCTTCTCCAGCTCCCACATCTCGGCCACGGTGAACTGCCGGTGGATCGGATGCGTGGTGTCGCTCCACACCGAACGACACCGCTCGCTCAGCCAGGCATTGAGTTCGATGAACGAGCCGAAGCGCCGGGTCGCGGCTTCGATCCAGATGCGCCTGCGACTGTCCTGTACGTTCTTCTCGACGACCCCCTTCTCCCAGCCGGAGGCGACGTTGCAGAAGTCGGCGTCGAACAGGTAGTGGCTGCACATGGCCGCGAATCGCGCGTTGACGGTGCGCTGTTTGCCACGCTGCACCTTGTCCACAGCGGTGCGCATGTTGTCGTAGATGCCGCGCCGGGTGACACCGCCGAGTGCCTGGAACGAGCGTGTGTGCGCGTCGAACAGCATCTCGTGGCCCTGGCTGGGGTAGGCCACCAGCCAGAAGGCCCGGCTGGCGCACAGCTTCAGGTGCGCCACTTGCACGTTGTAGAACACGCCGCCCACGACCATGGCTTCGACGCTCCAGTCGAACTGGAAGGCCTCGCCCAGCTCGAAGCTCATCGGAACGAACGCCTTCGCCGGACTGGCTGCCGACTCCACCCGCCAGCGCCGGATGTAGTCGGTGACGGCGCTGTAGCCGCCGCGATAGCCCTGGGCCTGTATCTGAGCAAACAAGGCGCGGCCGCTACGCCGTCCCTGCTTGGGGCGATGGCTGTCGGTCGTAAGCGCTTGGTGCAGGGCCGGCTCGAACGCCGTGAGCTTGCCGTCGAGCTTCACCCGCTCGTATTTCGGCACAACATCGCCGGGCGCCTTGAGCCACTTCTTGACCGTGTTGCGCGACAGGCCTGTGCGCTTTGCGATCTCGCTGAGGGATAGTTGGTCGCGCAGTCTCATGCGCCTGACCTTGCCAATCATGTCCATGGTGATCACCTTGAATCCCCTGCTGAAATTCTCAGCAGGTCAGTGGAACACCCTGGTCAATTTTGGATTGGCACTTTGCG
>NZ_FOII01000048.1:0-2626 GCF_900111625.1 Variovorax sp. OV084
TGTTGGCGCCGGCCGTAATTTGACCCACCAATGAAGGTTGTGCCGCTTTCGATTTGACCCGGGTGTTCAGCCTACCCTGCTGTTTTTTTAAGCGGTGGGGTATCAGGAGTGATCACTATGGCCATGATTGGCAAGGTCCTGCGGATGCACCACCGCGAGAAGAAGTCGGTGCGCGAGATCGTGAGAGCCACGAGCCTGTCGCGCAACACGGTGAGGAAGTACCTGCGCATGCCGGTGGCGGCGCCGCCGAAGTACCGGCGCAAGGCGGCGATGACGAAGTTGTCGCCATTCGTGGAGACGGTGAAGATGGCGTTGCTGGCCGATGCGCGCCGGCCCCGCAAGGAGCGGCGAACCGCCAAGGCGCTCCTCAAGCAGATTGCCGATGCTGGGTACACAGGCGGCTACACCCAATTGACGGACTTCATCCGCTCCTGGCGGGCGCAGCAAGGCGGCGTTGCGGTTGGCAAGGCGTTCGTGCCGCTGGCCTTCGAGATGGGCGAGGCGTTTCAATTCGATTGGAGCGACGAGCCGCTGGTGATCGGGGGCATCTATCGCAAGCTGCAGGTGTCGCACATGAAGCTGTGCGCGAGTCGGGCCTTCTGGCTGGTGGCGTATCCGAGCCAGGGTCACGAGATGCTGTTCGATGCGCACACGAGATCGTTCGCGGCGCTGGGTGGCGTGGCGCGCCGCGGGATCTACGACAACATGCGCACCGCCGTGGACAAGGTGCACAAGGGCAAGGGGCGCACCGTCAACGCGCGCTTCGCGGTGATGTGCGCGCATTACCTGTACGACCCTGACTTCTGCAACGTGGCCTCCGGCTGGGAGAAGGGGGTGGTGGAGAAGAACGTGCAGGACAGCCGTCGGCGCATCTGGATCGACGCACGCGAGCAGCGCTTCGCCAACATGGACGCGCTCAACGCGTGGCTGGGTGAGCGCTGCCGGGCGCTCTGGCAAGAGGTCCGGCATCCCGAGCACAAGCAGTTCAGCGTTGCCGAGATGCTTGAGCATGAGCGGCTGCAGTTGATGCCGATGCCGGCTCCCTTCGACGGCTACGTCGAGGAGGTGGCGCGGGTCACCAGCACGTGTCTGGTGTCGGTGGCGCGCAACCGCTACTCGGTGCCGTGCGAGCTGGCCGGCCGGATGGTCAGCACGCACCTGTATCCCACGCGGGTGAAGATCGTTGCTGATGACGTCGTGGTGAGCGACCACGAAAGGCTGAGCGACAAGGGCAAGACGCGCTACGACTGGCAGCACTACATCCCGCTGGTGCAGCGTAAGCCCGGGGCGTTGCGCAACGGGGCGCCGTTCACCGATCTGCCGGAGGCATTGCAGCGGCTGCGTCGCGGCTTGCTGCGCGAGAGCGGCGGTGATCGTGTCATGGCCAGGGTGTTGGCGCTGGTGCCGACGGCGGGCCTGGAGTCGGTACTGGTGGCCGTGGAGCTTGCGCTGGAGAGCGGTACGTCGTCCGGGCGCGTGAGCGTCGAGCATGTGATCAACGTGCTGGCGAGACTGAATGCGGCGCCGCGCCCGGACAACGTCGTCACGGTGCTGCAGGTGCTGACGCCGCCGACCGCAGATACGGCGCGCTACGACCGCCTGCGCGATCTGAGCAGAATCAGGGAGGTTGGTCATGACGCGTGACGTGATTGCTGAACTCAAGGCGCTGCGCCTGCACGGCATGGCCGGGACCTGGGCCGATCTGATCGAGCAGAACAATGCTGAACTGGAGCCCTCGCGCTGGCTGGTCGAGCAAATGCTGAGTGCTGAGACAACAGAGCGTGCCACACGCTCGGTGAGCCATCAGATGAATGCCGCGAAGTTCCCGGTGCATCGGGACCTGGCAGGCTTCGACTTCGAGGTCTCACCGGTGGATCGCAAGCTGGTGCTGCAGTTGGCCGAAATGGACTTCACTGACGCTGCGCACAACGTCGTGCTCGTGGGCGGTCCTGGTACCGGCAAGAGCCACTTGGCGACGGCGATTGGCGTGGCGGGCATCGCGCAGCATGGCAAGCGCGTGCGGTTCTACTCGACGGTGGACCTGGTCAACGCGCTGGAGCAGGAGAAGGCGCAGGGCAAGGCCGGGCGCATCGCCAGCAGCCTGCTGCGTCTGGATGCGGTCGTGCTCGACGAGATGGGGTATCTGCCCTTCAGCCAGGCAGGCGGGGCGCTGCTGTTCCATCTGCTGTCCAAGCTCTATGAGCACACCAGCGTGGTGGTGACGACCAACCTAGACTTCGCGGAGTGGTCCAGCGTGTTCGTGGATCCGAAGATGACCACCGCGTTGCTGGACCGTCTCACGCACCACTGCCACATCGTGGAGACCGGGAACGACAGCTATCGCATCACGCACGCGACGGCCAACACGAAGAGACGTATCCGGGCGCGCGAGCAAGAGCGCAAATCGTCGTCAGCAGCCTCAGGTGAATGACACCGTACGCGCAGACAAGGCGCTACGGGCTTCGCCCTTCGCGCCTTCTTCGAGCGAACGCCTGAGCATCAACGAATAAGGCAAGAAAGGAGGAAACAGCTACAGTTATCCACAGTCGGCATCCACGATGCCGGCATCCATCCCCGGGTGAAAGTTCAAGCGGTAGGGTGGGTCAAGACTCAACCGGCGCCCACA
>NZ_FOII01000047.1:0-3066 GCF_900111625.1 Variovorax sp. OV084
GGACACGTTGCCCGTGAGATTCGGGGCGGGAGCGGCTGCCGGTGCTGCTGCGGCATCCGTCGTTGCTGTTTGCGCCAGGGCTGCGCCCGAAGCGGCGAATGCAGAGATCAACACGAGCGCGTGCTTGACTGCGATGGTGGAAGTGGCCCTGTTGGGGATTTTTTTCATGAGGCAATAGTTAAAAAAACGGAAGCGCATAGCCTAGAAGCCGCCTCATAAAAGCCTTGTAAAAAGTAGCTCCGCGCGCATAAAGATTTCATCGCGGCTTCATGCCCCGGCGCTGCCGGACCTGGTCAGACGGACAGCCTGTAGCCCACCGCCGTCTCGGTCAGCAGATGGCGCGGCTGCGCAGGGTCCACTTCCAGTTTCTGGCGCAGATGCCCCATGTAGATGCGCAGATAGTGGTTCTGCTCCGTCTGCGCCGGACCCCACACAGTGATCAGCAACTGGCGTTGCGTCAGCACGCGCCCCACGTTGGCAATCAACACCGACAGGAGGCGATATTCCGTTGGCGTGAGGTGCACTTCGACACCGGCGCGCCGCACCACCCGGGCGACGTGGTCGACCTCCACCTCGCCGAAGCGAAAGACGGCTTCGGCCTCCTCCGCACCGCTGATCGGGCGCGGCCGGCGCAGCGTGGCCCGCACGCGCGCCAGCAATTCGCCGGCGCCGAAGGGCTTGGTCAGATAGTCGTCGGCGCCGGCATCCAGTGCGGTGATCTTGTCGGCCTCGCTGGCGCGTGCCGACAGCACGATGATCGGCACGGCGGACCAGCGGCGAACGTCGAGGATGAGCGATACGCCGTCACCGTCCGGCAGTCCAAGGTCCAGAACGAGCAGGTCGGGCCTGCGGGTTCCTGCGGCCGTCAGGCCTTCGCGCAGCGTGCCGGCCTCGTGCACCTGCCAGCCTTCGGTTTCGAGCGCACCGCGCACGAACCGCCGGATCTGCGGCTCGTCTTCAATGACAACGGCTGTGTGTGAGGACATGTTCTTCAGAGCTGGGCTTCCATGGATACCGGCGGGGCCCGCCGCGGCAATGTCACGACGAACTCGGCGCCGCCGTCCTGCGCATTCGAGGCAGTCACGTCTCCGCCGTGTGCATTGACCACGGCCTTGCAGATGGCAAGACCCAGGCCGACGCCAGGCGTGGCCGATTCCGCCTGCCCGCGCGTGAACTTGTCGAACAGCGTCTGCTCATGGCCCTTCACGACGTCGGGCAGGCCGGGCCCGTGGTCGCGCACCGTGAGAACCAGGGCGGCGTCGGTGACGGAGCCGCTCACCACGATCGGCGGCGCGCCGTATTTCGCGGCGTTTTCCAGCAGGTTGACGAGCACGCGCTCGATGAGCACGGCATCGAACTCGACGAGCGGCAAGTCGACCGGCAGCACCGTCTGCACATGCACGCCGCCCAGCGCCGGTTCGGCCGCCCGGATCGCCGACCCGAGGACTTCTTCCACCGACTGCCAGTCGCGCCGCAGGTTCACCGCGCCGCCGGCAATGCCGCTTTCGAGGCGCGCCATGTCCAGCAGATTGCTGACCAGCGCGTGGAGCTGGTGTGCCTGCGAGACGATTGCGCGAGCGGCCTCCACGTGCTCGTCGGACGGCAGGTTCTGCAGCGACTCGGCCAGTGCGATCAACGCTGTGAGCGGAGTGCGTACGTCATGCGAAATTGCTCCGAGCAAGGCGTTGCGCAGGCGCTCCGATTCCATTTCGACCACCGCCTGCTGGGCCACCTCGACGTAATGCACGCGCTCCAGCGCGATGGCGATCTGCCGCGCCAGCGTCTCGAGTTGCTGCGCCTGCTCGGGAATCAGCAGCCAGCGCGGCTGCGCCGGCGACAGCGCAAGCACGCCGCGAATGCGCATCGGCGCCTGCAGCGGCACGTAGTGCCAAGGTTGTGCCGCCAGCGTGGCGGTTGCGAGTCCGGCCGGCTGGCCCTGGCGAAACGACCAATCGGCGACGGAGGCGTCGAATCCCTTGGGTGCCTGCGACGGCATCACGAGACGGTCGTTCGCGTCCGTCACCAGCACCAGCGCACGGCCGCCGAAATGGCCTTCGACCGCCGCTGCTCCGAGCTCGACGACCTGCGTGCTCTCGAGCGCAGCCGACAGCTCGCGCGTGAGTTCGAACAGCGATTGCGCCCGTCGCTCGCGGCTGGCGGACACGCCGGCCGCGAAGCGCAGCCCGGCCGTGAGCTGCCCCACCAGCAGACCGACGCCGAGCATGACGACGAAGGTCAGGACGTACTGCACGTCGCTGACGCTGAAGGACAGCCGCGGCGGCACGAAGAAATAGTCGAAGGCCGCAACGTTGAGCAGCGCGGCGAAAGCCGCCGGTCCACGCCCGAAGCGCAGCGCCGAACCGACCACGCCGAGCAGGAACAGCATCACGATGTTGGTCAGCTCCAGCACATTCGACAGCGGCATGGCAACCAGCGTGATGCCCACGCTGATCGCCGCGGTAAAGGCGTAGCCGGGCCATCGCGCCCGTGGCCGGTCCGTGTCTTCCACGTTGTCGTCGGCAAGCCGACCGGGGCGCCCATGCGCAATGCGCCGGGAGCTTTCGGCTCGCGCGACCTCGACGATGTCGAGGCCTGGAGCGTGGCGGGCGAGTTCACGCGTCAGCACGGCCGAAGGCCACCATCGCAACCAGCCTTCGGCCGGTTCGGCGCGCCCCACGACCAGCGTTGCGCAGTTGAGCCGCTGGGCTTGTCCGGCAAGTTCCGCCGCGACGTCGACGCCAGTCAGCACCGCAGTCACTGCGCCCAGTTCCTCGGCCAGCTTCAGCACCGCGAGAATGCGGTCGCGCTCCGCCGCGGCCAGCCGCTGCAGCCTGGGCGTTTCGACATACGCCGCATGCCAGCGCACATTGAGCTGGCCCGCGAGCCGCGCCGCAGTGCGCACCGTCTGCGCCGCGCCTTCATGCGGGCCCACGCAGGCGAGGATCGCGCCCGAGGTGTTCCAGGCCTGCAGCTCGCGGCCCTGCCCGTTGCCGCCAGCGCCCGATTGCTCCACGCGCCAGCCGCGCACGTCGTCTTCCACATGCTCGGCGGTGCGGCGCAGTGCAA
>NZ_FOII01000058.1:0-1208 GCF_900111625.1 Variovorax sp. OV084
GGGCCCAAAAGAGACGTCCCCGATCCTCGATAGCAGACATCCGAAAGACGTTGTACTGGCCTACTCAGGCTGCGTTCTCCGCTAGGATCCTTCGAGCGATCTCATCAACCCCTTCCTCGCTTTCTCCTGGGCTCGGGTTCAAGGCCAGGCGCAAAAGGTACGGCCCGACGGCCACTGCGAGCCTGGGTGACGGAGCGACAAGTTTGTCGAGCACCCAGTACTTCCAGATATGGTCTTCAGACTCGAAGATCATGCACAGATGAGGTGCCAGTGGTTCACCTATGCCAGCCAGAAAGGGAATCAAGACCTTCGCAACAGGCCAGTTGATGTCTTGCATCCAAGCGATCAACTCAGGGAGAAGCGCGTCGACAGCCGGATAGCCAAGAGCGACGATCGCTTCGGCCTTCGGCAGGTCGTGCTTGTCGACCGGCAATAAGTGGGCCATCTTCTTAGGCAATGAGTTCTCCCGCATGTTCAACAGCCACTACTGTCTGACAACAGTAGCTCGACCGACCGAACTGGAGAGCGATCACTCGACCCCCTGCGACCATTTAAGAGATCCTGCGGCCCAAGCCGTGCCTTCCGCATACGCGACGGCCTCGGCAAGCGTGGGGAAAACCGCGGACGCGTGTACGGGATATGTACTTGGTGACACTGGAGACGCCCACTGGACATCGAAACCAGCGACCAAGGAGTCGTTGCAGATTTCTGGTGGATCTTGGCGGTCTCCTGTGCCGTAGCGGACGTTGCACTGCACGACACGAACACCCGTAGGAATTTGTCCGTCGTACAGCCATGTACCCTCTCTTGCGATTGCCTTCATGGTCAGTTTGGATGTCTGCTCGTGGCCGACTATAGTCGGCCGAACTGTGCAGCTCATGACTGCCTTTTTGCCTCACTTCAATATGCTGTTGGCAACAAAGCCGACACCGCAGGCATGACAGTAGAACCCGGGGACAAACTGCTGCAAGGGCGCCTTCTGCAGGTTCTCGGTGCTGCACTCGTCGATGGCCAACTGGTCACGCCGCCTATAGCCGGCTCGCTCCTCATCGGGAAACAGCAGGCGTGGACTAGCTCTACCGATGAGAACAAGCTTCGCCTTGACTTGCGCATCGCTGTGACATCGAGGGCATGAGTTCGCTGCTGGCGGCGAAGAAGGCATAAAACTCTCAGATTGGTTGATGACGGCGAGAGGCGGCTATTGGCCG
>NZ_FOII01000022.1:0-82777 GCF_900111625.1 Variovorax sp. OV084
GCGCGCTCACGCACCTCGGGTGAGAACTTGTTCGATTTCTTCATGGCTCAATCCTCTCAGAGTGTTGAGCCTCCACAAAAGCCGGGGCGATTCAGGAGCGACCGACCGCTCCAGGCCGAAGGGTACCGGATGACTGCTGACCTGAAGCTGATGTCGCTCTGGCCCAGAGAACTACGAACACCTGCATTCCGTCGGCCCCGTGCCGCGCATGCCGGCCGTTTGCTCCCAGCGGTAGATGCTGACCAACGATCCGTTCTTCCCCAGTGTGGCGCAGTGCTCGATACAACCCTGATCAGGCGACTGCAGCAAACTGACGCAATACATGGTGGCCGCAATCAACGCCATGAAAGCGCCAAAGCCGAATGCGACCTGGAGACCGAGTGGGATGAAATGCTTGCGGATCATGACTTCCTGTCGTTTGAACTGAGCGGCCAAGCCGTTGGAGGTCCGCTTGATCGAATGTCCGCTATTAAGACCTGATTTCGTATGACTGGTTTTGGCGGCGGATCAACCTACTGCCAGAACTTCCATGAGGATTTGGGAGTCGCTCGGACCTTCTCGGGTCGCTTGTAGTTCGCATTGAACTTCCATGTCCCACCTTCTTGATAGAACTCGATAGTCGATTCCAACCAGGCTTCGCCGTGCTCCTGAAAAACCGCCCAGTACTGCTCGCAGAGCTGCGCAAGGTCTTGGGAGATGCTCGCCTTGTCGTCCGACTGGTCGTTTTTGAGCCCGTAGTTGATGCGGTGACCGTCGCAGTCAATCGTGAGCACGCCGCGGGTCCAAGATTCGGGCGAGCAGCGAATCGCCTCATGCAGAAGTGAAGTGAGGGCCTCGCTGTATTTGTCTAGCTTGTCCGTCATGCCTTGATTGCCCGGGATGTTGGCCGCCACCGACCGATTGGCGATTGTTGACGCGCCTTTAGTTGGCGTGCACGCGCTTCAACGGGTTCAGTTCCAAGTTGGCCCGAAACTGTCGTGTAATCGCCTCGAACGTCGGCTTCCAAGCGAATTGGGCCTCATCGGTGAATGTCAGGTGATGGCCGAATGTAGCTGGATAGGTCGCCCGGACAAAGGAAGCGAAGCGGAAGCTCACATCGTCGAGAAGCAGTCGTTCAACCACGCCAGCCGGTAGGCGATGGAGATGACTGCTTAAGAGTTTGACCAGCAAACTTCGAGAGTGGCTGAATGAAAGCCTGGTATAGGCCAGCGCTTGCCTTCAAACCGGCTCGCAAGAGCCAGAAAGGCTTCAGTAGCCCGAAATATCGCACGCCGCCGAAATGTGGCATCGCGTAGAAGGTAAGCAGCGTTAGAAATTTCGATCTTGAGGTTGACGAATTGAGGGTTGACCCCGGAGCGTAAGGGATGGCTATCCAGTGCGACTTTCCCTGCGTGATAGTCTAGGTCCCACGCATGCCAGATGGCTTCCATTTCTACAACACGACTCAGAAGAGTGGCATCGACTGGCGCGAGGTCAAAAATTCCAGACCGAGGCGTAGAACTACTTTCATGAAGCCAAAAGTAGTGTGGCATGCCTGCGAAATCGGCAACCCCTTCCCATGGCAATTCGACCTCTCCGTCATAGTCAAAGTAGCTATAAACGCGTTCGGCCATCAAAGTCTCCGTGCCCCAAAATGTCGACTCCTGGCCGCATTGTGCCGGCTCGGCGAGCGACCGGTTCTGGCCGGGTCCCGGCATAGCTAGCGCTGCTCCAGCTGAGCAAGGGTGCGTTTCGCCAACACCTCGATGTCGCGCGGGGAGGTTGGGGCCAATGCGAGTTCTCCAAGGATTGCTTTCGCTTCGGAGGTCCTCTTCTGTTCGTGAAGCAGCAGGGATTTGTTCAAGAGTAGAAAACCTCGAGTTTCTTCGTCCGGACGGGCCTTCAAACCGCTTTCTAGCAGCGCTAAACGCCTACCGAGGTCGTCTTCCAGCATGGCAGCGGTCTTCCACGCTGGCGCAAATCCCGGAGTCGCCTTGGTCATAGCTTGCGCGGCCTGCCTTACCTTCTGCTTGTCGGCTTCCCATTCAAGGGAAACGTAGCTGAGATATGTCCCACTGGGAAGCTCGCGGTTCAGCTCCATCCGAAGCGCGTGAACCGCCGTCTTGGCAGTGAAGAATCCTCTCGGAGCCATTTGGTCTACGCGTCGGTAGTATTCATACGCAGCGCCGAAGTCCTTCTGAAGCAGGAAGGTGAAGGCTGCGTCGTACAAAGGATACGGCCAGGTCGGAGCAATCTTTGATGCTGCAGCGAAATGTGCCATCGCCGCGCGATGGTCGCCTCGTTGCCCCGCCGCTCGGCCGAGGGCGTGTTCTTTTCTCGCTTCTTCACTGACAGGAGTGATGGACGCGATTTCCCAGGTGAAGTTGCCGCTGGCCTCGACTAGGTCGCTCTTCTTGAGAACGCGGCCTGCCTTGTCTTTGAAGACAACTTCGTCTGCCGCTATAGCGAGCCACGGCGAAAGCAGTGGAAATATCAGGGCAAGTTTCGCGAACGACGAGGGTTTCATCAAATGCATGGGTCACGTTAGGAGATGCGACGGAATGTCTGTTCTTGGCCGGTGGCCGTCATCCTACCGAAGGCGCTAGGTGCCCGAAAGGCAGGATATTTCAGTCCTCGTCCTCGTCTTCTTGGGATGGCGCTCGCTCGATAACCCACTTCTCGTCCGGTCCCGCACGAGTGGCCTGGAATCCGGGCTCTAGGTCGGCGAGTTCAACGATCGCTGGATCGATTTCCAGGACATGACCGAGACCAGCGAGAGCAAGGCCTTCCAACTCTCCACTTACTCCGTCCAGAAACTGCCACCCGTGATCGTCCTCGTCATGTGAAACCAGCAAGATCGGCCTGCTTCGATTCAAGACGCTTTTCGAGAAGACCGTCGCGCAGTTGCGGGGCTGATCGAATGGCCATTTCATGATGTCGGCGGTATTTCCTGATGGGCTTGTAGGTCCGGGTGCCGTTCCCGGCCTCAAGCCTGTGGCACAACTCGATTTCGACATCGGACTAACCGTCATCCCTTGTTCTATCCCTGTCGCCATCAGGCACATCGAATTGATGATGCGCCTTGATCTGGTCGTAGCAATGCGAGCACACAACGGTGTAGTCGGTGAATGCGATAAAGCGCTCGGTCTTGTCCTCTTCCTGCAGATAGACCAGTTCACATGCATAGCACCAACCCTGCTTGTCATCAGGGTTGTCATTGTTTTCGATGAAGCCCAATGGAGTGCCGCGGTTCTTGATCAGATGGCCGCACACCGAAGCAAGTGATGCCCGTCCATGATGCGGGCAGTTGATTTCGAGCTCGTCGTTCATTGCTTCAATTGCACGATGACTGGCGTGATATGGATGGAGATGCGCAGGGACGGTAATTCATGGGCATCGTGTCGTTGATGCGGTTCCGGACGACGGCCGACTGTAGCCGAAGCCATCGGTATCGCCGGACAGATCAGTCGTTGCCGTTTTCTTGAAGCTTCGCTATCGCCTTGCTCTCTAACTGAACGCCGCCGAGCGGACTTCTTTAGCTACACAGACTCCCGCACCGCCGCCCGCGCACAAACCAAGAACGGCTCAATCAACGGACTATCCCAATCGCTCCGCCAGCAAGCCGCAATCTCCATCCGCGCATCGACATTGCGCAAAGCCCTGAACACCACCCCGGGCGGCCGCCCGATCTGCGCGCAGGCGGGCAATATCGCCACGCCCTTCCCCGCCAGCACCAGCGCCAGTGCCGACACCATCGTCTCGACCCGCTGCGCAATCGGCATGCTCACGTCATGCCGACGCAGCAGCGACGCGACGACCGATTTGTCTACGTCGCCCTCGGGCATGGGCAGCCCGATGAGCGGCAGGCCCGAGAGGCGCGCCAGCGGAATGCTGGGCAGCCGCGCAAGCGGTGAATCGGAGCGCACCGCAAGCATCAGCGGCTGGCTGCCGATGCGCTCTGCCGCAATGCCCGCCTGCGCAATGGGAGGAATGCAGATGGCCACCGACACATCCGAGTTGGTGAGGGCCGATACGTTGTTGACGGCGTTCAGCTCCGCATACTGGATCTCCACCTCGGGCAGCCTGCGCCGCAATTCGTTTTCGAGCCGCGGCAGCACCAGGTAAGACAGCACGACCATCGTGCCGATGGTGAGCCGGCCCCGGCTGCCCGAGCCGACGGCGCGCGCGGCGTCGAAGCCTTCGTTGGCCAGCAGCAGTGCCTCTTTCGCGCGCCGAAACAGTGCATTGCCCGCATCGGTTATTTCCATGCCGTGCGCTGCCCTGCGAAAGAGCGGCGTGCCCACCGCCGCCTCGAGGTTCTTGATGTGAACGGACAGCGGCGGCTGCGCCATGTTGAGCCGGCGCGCGGCCTTGCCAACGCTGCGCTCCTCGGCAACGGCCACGAAATAACGAAGGGTTCGAAGGTCTGGGGTAGCCATACGCTGTGCATATGCCTTTTCTGGAAAACAGTATTGGACGACTTGTTGCGGCGCATCAATCATTTGCGCCATGAAAAACTTTCCCGTCCTTCTTCCAAAGTCCGAGATCTGCGAGATGCCAGCAACAACCATGCGCAGGCTGGTCGCGCAGCGCGAGCTCTCGCCGGTGGAGATCGTCGAAGAGGTGCTGCGCCGCGCCGATGCGCTGCAGCCGCACCTGAACTGCTTCATCACGCTGTGCCATGAACAGGCGCTGCAGCAGGCCAGGGAGGCCGAACAGGCGCTGATGCGCGGCGAGGCTTCGGGCCTGCTGCATGGCCTGCCCTTCACGGTGAAGGACATCGTCGATACGGCGAACGTGCGCACCACCTACGGCTCTTTGCTGCACCGCGACCATGTGCCCACGAAAGACGCGGTGGCCGTGGCGCGGATGCGCGAGGCCGGCGCCATCCTCATCGGCAAGACCACCTCTTCTGAATTCGGCGCCAAGTGCCTGACCGATGCGCCGCTGTTCGGAAGCACCCGCAACGCGTGGAATGCGTCGCGCACGAGTGGCGGCTCCAGCGGCGGTGCGGCGGCGGCGATGGCGGCGGGCATCGCGCCGCTCGCCATTGCCACCGACGGCGGCGGCTCCACGCGCATTCCCGCCGCGTGCAATGGCGTGGTCGGCCTGAAGCAGAGCCTGGGCGTGGTGCCCCACAGCCAGGTGCAGGACGCGTTCGGCAACTACACCTACGTGACGCCCACCACGCGCAACGTGGCCGACACGGCACTGATGCTGCAGGCCATGACCGGCGCGCACGGGTCCGACCCGTGGTCGCTGGGCGTGCCGGCCCAGCGCTACTTCGACGACCTGCAAGCCGGCGGCGACCTTCGCGGCAAGCGCATTCTTTTCTGCGCCGCGCCGGTGGGGCGACCGATTGCGGCGGACGTTTCATCTGCCTTCGAGGCCGCTCTTGCAACGCTGGAGTCGATGGGTGCCGTGCTGGAACCGATGTCGGGCGAAGGCTTCGACGTGGAGCCTGTGTGGCGCGTAATCAACCACACCAGCTGGCGCGGCCGCTTCGCGCCCATGGCTGCGGCGCATGGCGACCAGATGAGCCCGTCGCTGCTGAAGCAGCTTGCACTGGCCGAGCATGTGGACGGCGTTGCGTTCCAGCAGGCCATGTTCGCGCGGACCGCGTTGTTCCGCGAGGTGCAGGCGCGTCTGGAGACGCACGACTTCATCTTCACGCCCACGCTCTCGCGCACGGCCCTGCCCATCGACCAGGACCTGTTCGGCAGCATCGAGATCGACGGCAAGGAATACGCCGAGGTGCGCGCGAACTGGTTCCCCTGGACGATGCCGTTCAACCTCACGGGTCACCCCGCGATCAGCCTGCCCTGCGGCGCAGACCGCGAGGGCCTGCCCATCGGCATGCAGCTGGTCGGGCGCTTCCGCGAAGACGGGCAACTGCTGCAAGCCGCTGCCTCGTTCGAAGCGGAGCACTGGCCGGCGAATCCGCTGCCGGTCGTGGCTTTCTGAAGCCACCACCCCTTTTTGCCCTTTTCTCTCTTCCGATTTTTCAACCAGCAGGTAGCCACCATGACCTCGTTCCTGAAGACACTCGTGCTCGGCGCGTCGATTGCCCTGGCCGGCATCACCGCGCACGCCGACAACGCGCCCGTGCGCCTCATCATCGGCGTTCCGCCGGGTGGAGCGCTCGACAACCTGGCACGCTCCATCGCCGAAGAATTGCGCGGCTCGCTCAAGGAGCCCGTTCTGGTGGAGAGCCGCCCCGGTGCGTCCACGCGCATTTCCATCGAGGCGGTGAAGGCCGCTCGACCCGATGGCCGCACGATCCTCATCGGCGCAACACCGCCCTTCGTGCTGTTTCCGATGACCTATGCGCGGCTGAACTACGACGTCGACAAAGACTTCATTCCCGTCGCGCATCTGGCCAACGTGCCCAGTGTCGTTTCCACCGGCGCAGACCAGCCGTACAAGACGATTCCCGAATATGTCGCGTGGATCAAGAAGAACCCCGCTCAGGGCAGTGTGGGCATAACAAACCTCGGCGGCGGCCTGCACTTCAGCGTGTGGCAGCTGTCGAAGGCCATCGGCGTGCCGCTCACGGCCGTCTCTTACCGGGGCGGCGCTCCGCTGGCGACGGACATCATCGGCGACCACGTGCCGCTGGGCGCCGACGCGCTGGCCACGCAGCTGGAGCTGCACCGCTCGGGCAAGCTGCGCATCCTTGGCGTGGCGGGCACGAAGCGGCTGAGCTGGCTGCCCGATGTTCCGACCCTCAAGGAAGCGGGCTACGACGCCTTCGACCGTGCCAACGCATCCTATGCCGCCTTCGTGCCGGCGGGCACGCCGAAGGACGTTGTCGCGAAGCTTGAAAAAGCCTTCCTGGGCGCAATGCGCAGCCAGCAGGTGCGCGGCCAGCTCGACCGCATGGGGCTCGACGCAACCGGGCTGCCCGGCGCCGAGGTGACGCGCCTCATGAACGAGGACCGCGAGTACTGGCGGCCCATCGTCAAGGCTTCGGGCTTCAAGAGCGATGAGTGACACGGCGGCGGAAGACGAGGAAAGGGCCGCGTGGGCGGTGCTCGTTGTTGCAAGCCTGGGTGCGTTTCTCTGCTTCCTGAACCTCAGCGCGCTCAACGTGGCGCTTCCCTCGGTGGCGCGCAGCCTGAACGCTTCGCCATCGCAGGCGAGCTGGATCCTGCTGTCTTACATGCTGGTCAGCACAGTCTGCATCCTCAGCTTCGGGAGGCTGGCTGATCTGTGGGGGCGGCGGCGGCTCTTTCTTGCGGGGCTGGGGCTTTTTCTGATTGCGTGTGCGGCCTGTGCGGCCGCAACGAGCTTCGGCGCCATGCTGTTCTTTCGCATCTGCCAGGCCGTGGGTGCGGCTGGCGTCATGGCCAACTCCAGCGCATTGGTAGGCGATGCCTTCGGCCGCAGGAAGGTGGGCCTGGCGCTCGGCGTACTCGCCATGGTGGCCGCGCTTGCGCAGGTCGTGGGGCCGCTGGCTGGCGGCTTTGTCGTGTCGTGGTGGGGCTGGCGCGTTCTCTTTGTGCTGAACGTGCCTGTCGGGCTTTGCGTGCTGGCATGGTCGTGGCGGGTTCTGCCGAAGAGCGCGGCAACGGCCAAGGCCGAGCGCTTCGACCTGGCCGGTGCCCTGCTGTCATTCGCCGGCATCGGAGGCGTGATCTATGCGCTCTCGATGGTGGGAACGCGCGGCTGGGCGAGCACGCCGGTATGGGCCTTCATGCTCTCAGGCGTCTGCGCCCTCCTCTTGTTCGCCAAGGTGCAGCAGCGCACGGCGAGTCCCTTGGTCGACCCGGCGTTGTTCAGGGACTCGGGGCGTCGCACGGCGTACGCAGGCATCCTGCTTCTGTCGATGTCGCAGGCTGCGCCACTGCTGCTCGTGGCCCTGTATCTCCAGGCTTGCGCGGGGCTGGCGCCATCGGAGGCGGGCATGCGCATCGCGCCGGTCGCGCTGGGGATGCTGATGGCCGCTCCTACAGCCGGCAGCCTGATGCGGCGCTTCTCGCCCGCAGCCATCTGCGTGGCGGGCATGCTGCTTGCCGCAAGCGCGCTGGCGCTGTTAGCGGCCATGCTGCAGCCGGCCATCGGCGCCGGGCAACTGGCCACATGCCTGTGGATGCTGGGCCTGGGCATCGGGAGCTTCGTGACGCCCAACAACGCGTCGATTCTGCAAAGCGTGGTGCCGCAGCGCCGGGGCATCGCGAACGGCGTGCGCTCGACGCTGCAGAACACCGGAATCATGATGGGAACGGCCTTGGCGTTGAGCGTGGCGACGGCCGGTCTGCCCTACAGCTCGCAGCTCATGATTCTCGGGAATGGCGGTTCAGGGCTCTCGGGCGTCGATGTCGCTGCATTCACTCAAGGGGCGAGAAATGCTTTCGCGATGCTCGCCTGTCTTTGCCTTGCAGGTGCGGCGCTGATCCCGAACTGGAAGCCGTAGAACCACGCAATGTGATTTTGGGTCTGCTACGATGCCGCTCGCGGGAAAACAGCCTCCCGTTCTGCAAAGTCAGACGGTGTCCCGTCCAAGCGCTGGTGACTCACAACGGAGCTATCCGTGGACACCGCCTTTCCTGACGCACCCATTGCGCTTGCCGCGCCACCCCAGCCGATCTCTCTCATCGAAGCCCCTGCGCTTCTGGCTGTGAAAACCCGATGAGCACCACTTCCGCATCTCGCCCACGCATGGGTTTCGCGCGCCTGCTGCCTTCCGGAGTCGATCCTGGCGCATTGCCCTTGCTCGCGGCGCGGGGGCTTCGCGCCTTCGGGGACGGGTACATGGCGGTACTGCTGCCGGCCTATCTGCTGTCGATCGGACTCGGGACGCTGGAGGTAGGCATCGTCAGTACCGCGACGATGCTGGGCTCGGCGCTGGCCACGCTCGCGGTCGGCGCTTGGGGATACCGCTTTGCTGGCGGTCGGCTGCTGCGCGGCGCTGCTTTGCTGATGGCCGCTACGGGCCTGGGCTTTGCGGGCCTGTCCTCGTTCTGGCCGTTGTTGGTGGTCGCGCTGGTCGGCACGCTCAACCCCAGTTCCGGCGACGTCAGCGTGTTTCTTCCGCTTGAGCACGCCCGCCTGGCAGCGGCGGCACAAGGCCATGCACGAACAGCATTGTTTGCACGCTACAGCCTCCTGGGTGCCCTGTGCGCAGCCTTGGGCGCGCTGGCCGCCGCCGTACCGGACTGGCTGGTTCGGCACAGCGAGCTCGCGCGGCTCGACGCGCTGCGCGGGATGTTCGTGGTCTACGCGGCAATCGGGCTGATCGTCTTCTGGCTCTATCGGAATCTGCCTGCCCACGCCGGAGCCAACAACGCGGACAGCCTGCCCGTCGCGCCGACACCCCTGGGGCCGTCGCGCCGCGTCGTGGTGCGATTGGCGGCACTCTTCAGCGTGGACGCGTTTGCCGGCGGACTGACGGTCAACGCGCTGATGTCGCTGTGGCTGCTGGAGCGATTCGGCTTCTCGCTGACCCAGGCCGGCGTGTTCTTCTTCTGGACCGGACTGCTCAGCGCAGCGTCGCAGCTCGCTGCACCGCTGGTCGCCCGACGCATCGGGTTGCTCAACACCATGGTCTTCACGCACCTGCCGGCCAACGTCTGCCTGGTGCTGGCAGCGCTGGCGCCAAGCCTGCCCGTCGCGCTGGGCCTGCTGATGATCCGCAGCGCACTCTCGTCGATGGATGTGCCAACGCGAACGGCCTACGTGATGGCGGTCGTGACGCCAGCGGAACGCAGCGCCGCGGCGAGTTTCACCGCCGTGCCGCGGAGTCTGGCCGCAGCCATCAGCCCGACGCTCAGCGGCGCCCTGTTCGCGGCCGGATGGATCTCGTTGCCGCTAGTCGCATGCGGGTTGCTGAAGATTTCCTACGACCTTGCGCTCTGGCGTGCCATGCGACGGGATCGACTCGACGAGGGGTAGCCGCTCGGCCCTGATTGCGAAGAACAGGCGTGCCGTGGCTTTCAGGGAAGCTTCGCGATCACCTTGATCTCGAACTTGAAGCCGTAGAGCCACGTCACGCCGATGCCGGTCAGCGTTGGATGCGGCGCGCTGCCCCAATAGTCCGGCAGCACTTTCCAGACCGTGTCGAAGTTCGATTCCGGGTCGACGATGAAGACGGTCACGTCGACCACGTCGTCGAAGGTGCAGCCCGCGGCCCCGAGGATCCCGTTCAGGTTTTCGAACGCGAGCCGCACCTGCGCCTCGAGGTCGGGCTCCGGAGAGCCGTCTTCGCGGCTGCCGACCTGCCCTGAGACGAACAGGAAGCCGTTGGAGCGGACTGCCGGCGAGTAGCGGTTCTTTTCATAGAGCGCCTGGCGCCCGGGCGGGAAAACGACGTCGCGTTTGGCCATGAGTTGCTTCTTCCTTCTTTGATGGCGATGAAGGGACTTTAGGCAGCCGTGCTTCTCCGATAAACGGGCAAAGCCAACAATCACTGTTTGCAGAACCCAAACAATCGTCGGATCAACAGGAACAGCGGGCATGGATCGTTTTGACGCAATGCAGGCATTCGCCCGCGTGGTGGAAGCAGGCAGCTTCACCAAGGCGGCCGAGACACTGCACATGAGCAAGACCAGCGTGACGCAGCTGGTGCAGCAACTGGAGGCAAGGCTGCGCGTGAAGCTGCTCAACCGCACGACGCGCAAGGTGAACGTCACGGCCGACGGGGCGGCCTACTACGAGCGCGTGGTGCGCCTGCTGGCCGACATGGACGATGCGGAGACCAGTCTGTCGAGCGCCTCGGCGTTGCCCCGCGGACGGTTGCGGGTGGATGTGCCCAGCCCGCTGGCCCGCATGATCCTGGTGCCGGCAATGCCGGCGTTTCACGCCCGCTACCCCGACATCCAGCTCGACATGGGCGTGAGCGATCGCATGGTGGACGTGATCGGCGAGAACGTCGATTGCGTTGTGCGCGGCGGCGAGCTCACCGACCAGTCGCTGATGGCGCGCCGCGTGGGCGACCTGCAGCTGGGGGTTTACGCGGCGCCGAGTTATCTGGAACGCGCAGGCATGCCTTCACACCCGCGGGAGCTGGAAGACACGCATCACCGCATCGTGGGCTTCCTGTGGTCGCGCAGCGGCAAGACCTTTCCGTATGCCATGCGCCTCGGCGACGAGAGCATCGAAGTGCAAGGCCGCTATGTGCTGTCGGTCGATGACGGCAACGCTTACCTCGCGGCCGGGCTGGCGGGCATGGGGGTGCTTTGGCTGCCGGACTACATGGCCGAACCACATCTGCCGAGCGGCGAGTTGGTGCCTCTGTTCGAAGGCTGGCAACTCGATCCGATGCCCTTGTACGTGGCGTTTCCGCCGAACCGGCATGTCAGCGCCAAGCTGCGGGTGTTCATCGATTGGGTCGTCGAGCTGATGGCACGCCACGCGCCTGTCGACGGCCGGGGTGATGTCAGGCCGCGACGGTAACGCCGTTGCGCTCGAGCACCGCCAGCAGTTTTGGAATATCGGGCGGCCCGGCCGGGATCTCGTGGTCGACGGCGGCGAACATCTGGGCGGCCAGCGCGTTCTGCCCGGTGATCTCGAGCATCTGCCCGCCACCCTTGCCGTAGTGAAAGCCGTGCACCGTGCCGCGCGGTACGTGCACGAGCGTGCCGGGCCGGCACATGTGGGCAGCACCGTCGCAGAGAAACTCGACCTCGCCGCCGAGCACGTAGAAGGATTCGTCCCAGTCGTGGCTGTGCGGCGGCGGCCCGGTTCCTTCGTCACCCCGCTGCAGGGTGATGCCATAGCTTTGCGTCGCCGCGTTCGATGCCAGCACCGTCACCTTCGTGCCGAGCACGTTCAGAGGAAGTTCACGCCGGTCGGGCGTCAAGACAAAGTACGGAATCGTCATGGTCAAGTCCTCGGGAGTGCGAGCGCGATTCTGCGCGCCCGCACTCCAGGAGACATATGCCGATGCTCCGGATGCAGCCTTTTCATTCCGTTACCGACGGTGGACCCTGCGTCTTCGACGACCTCAGGGTGCGCGAACCGGCGTGACCTTGCGGATCAGGTTGCCGAAGGTGTCGGCCACGTACAGATTGCCGGCAGCATCCACCGTCACCCCGTAAGGCTGCTTGAACGTGGCAGCCGCGCCGATGCCGTTCTGCGCGCCCAGCACACCGGGCTGGCCGGCGAGCGTGGAGACCACGCCTGCCGGCGTGATCTTGCGCAGCAGGCTGTTGCCTGTGTCGGCCACGTAGACATTGCCGTCGCTGTCCACCGTCAAGCCGCCGGGCCTGCTGAAAGATGCCGAGCTGCCGGCCCCGTCGGTCGCGCCAACCTGGCCCGAACCGGCCAGCGGCATGACCACGCCGCCGGGCGTGATCTTGCGGATCCGGTTGTTGCCGCTGTCGGCAACGTAAATGTTGCCGGCCGCGTCAGTCGCTATGCCGTAGGCCTGCCCGAAAGATGCCGCAGTCCCCGTGCCGTCGGCGAAGCCTGCAGTGCCCGAGCCGGCCAGCGTGGTGACGTCCTCGGCAGGCGTGATCTTGCGGACAACGGCGCCGATGAATTCGAGCACATAGATGTTGCCGTCGGCGTCCGTAGCCACCGACGAAGGGGTATTGAACGTGGCAGAGGTGCCGTGGCCATCGAGCGACCCGATGGCCCCACTGCCCGCGATCGTGATCACGTCGGCCGCGGGCGTGATCTTGCGGATGCGGTTGCCGCCGAATTCCGCAGCATAGGCATTGCCCGTGGAGTCCAGCGCAAGACCGGACAGGCCCGAGAACGAGGCTGCAGTGCCGTTGCCGTTTTGCGAAGTACCGCTGCCGCCACCGCCCGCAAATGTCGTGACATCGCCAGCGGGCGAGATCTTTCGCACAAGGTTCGTTGCCGTATCCGACACGAGCAGGTTGCCGCTCTTGTCGACGACCACGCTGTACGGGAGATAGAACGATGCGGCGGTACCGTTGCCATTGACCGAGCCGGGAGTGCCGGACCCAGCGAGCGTGGACACCTGCGCCACCGCCGCCGAGCAGGCGACCGCCACGTCGCCGATGTCGGCCGAGGCTTTGCCGCTGCCCTTGGTCACGGTGCAGAACTGCCACAGGGGCTGGGTGCGCACGCTGACCTCGTAGGCCGAACCTTCGGTGAGCGCGGCGGCAAAGGTGAACTTGCCGTCGGCCGTGAGTTTCAGGTCGTCGCCCGCATTGTTCTGGAGCACCAGGCTGCCGGTGAGGCCGGTGACGGTGCCGCCGACCGTATGCGTCACGACGACGGGGGTCTGGGGTTGCGCCGGCGCGACGATCGGCACGAAGCCCGAGCCGCCGCCACCCCCACCGCCGCAGGAAGCCAGCAACACGATCGCACTGGCCACGGCACCGCAGCGCCCGTAAAAACTCACTCGATTGGAAAACATCCACTGCCCTCTTTGGTTTTGTCGATTCACGAAGAGAAACCCGCGCTCCAGCCGAAGTGCTACCGGCGGTTTCAAATCGTTGATTCTTGTTAACTATTTGTTTCTTCACCATCACCGGAACTAGGTAGATGGCGGAGCTAGGCACGGCTGCGCCCGCCCGCGCGGCGCCGCGGCGGCGGGCAGAGTCTTCAGGACCGCGAGGCGGACACTTCGCGCAGGCGCTGATGCGCAGCACCATCCCACGCCACGGGCTGCTGGTTCTTCGCGCTCAGATAGTGGTGCGTGAACACCACCAGGTAGGCATCCAGCGTCTGTTCGGCGGCATGCTCGCCTGCGAGGTTCATGCACATCGCGGCCACCTCGCTGGTGCAGAAATGGTCGTCGCGACCCGAGTTGCGCAGCTTGTACTGCGTGATCTGCTCCGGCTGCAGGCTCAGCACCGGCAGCCGGTCGAGGTAGGGGCTCCTGCGAAACATCTTGCGTGCCTCGGCCCATGTCGCGTCGAACAGGATGAAGAGCGGGCGTTTCGCGGTGCCGCTGCTGGTCGCCTCAGGCGACGGAACGGCCAGAACCACGCGCTCGGGCACCGCGTACTGCCCCGGGAACACCACGTAGGGTTGCCATTGCGGGTCGTTCAGCAGCGCCAGCAGCGCGGGATCGGTCTCGGTACGGGCCCAGCCGAAGGCGAAGGTATCGGCCACCACGTCGGCGACCAGCCAACCGGTGTTGGTGGGCTTGAGCGGCTCGATGTCGGCCATGAGCAGGCACACCCCCGCGCGCGTTGCCACCGAAGGGCGCACGGCGCACATGCAATGGCTGGGCACCAGGCGGCAGCCCGCGCAGCGCTCGCGCTTGAAGCCACCACGGGCGAGAAAGGGCTTGGCGCTTCGCGCCAGGCGGGCGGCGCGAAGGAGGGAGACGGCGTGGGGCATGCGCCGATTCTCGGTCCCACCGGAATCCGTAGAAATTACACATTCGCGCCGATAGAGGCTCTGGCAGGCCCTGCGCTGGGGGAAAATCCATTGCATACAAAGGCAATACACCCATAACGCCATGACACTCGACGAACTCTTTGCCAATGACGAGTCGCTCCCCACCGTGCCGAAGGTGGTGTCCGACCTGATTGAGATGCTGCGCGACGACGACGTGCCTTTCGCGGCCATCGCGCATCGGATCGAGCTTGACCAGGTGCTCGCGGCCAGGGTGCTGCAGATGGTCAACTCGCCGTTCTTCGGGCTCCGGCGAAAGATTTCCTCGATCCAGGGCGCGATCCTGATGCTCGGGCTCTCCGCCATCCGGTCATTCGTGGTGAGTTCGGGTCTGTCGGGCGCCTTCCGGAAGGTGGACGGAGTCAACCTTCCGGCCTTCTGGGCCCACAGCTTGCGCGTGGCGTCGGTCTCGAGGTATCTGGCTTCGAAGACCCGGCACGTCGACCCCAACCTGGCGTTCACCGCGGGCAGCATGCATGCCATCGGCCACCTGATCATGGCGCAGGCAATGCCCGATCGCATGGCCGCGCTGAATGCCGTTCACCCCTTGGACGCGCTGGGGCGCGCGCAACTCGAGCTTGTCGAATTCGGGTATCACTACGGCGACGTGAGTGCGTCCCTGGCGCAGCGCTGGGGCTTCGCTCCCGACCTCGTCGGTGGGCTTTCGAGCTTCGTGAGCCCGGCAAAGTCGGAACATGCCGATGCGCTCGGCGGCATTCTTCATCTGGCCGTGTGGCGCGTGGCACTGGAGCGCCAGGGCGTGGACCTGAGCAATATCGGCGGCTTCTGGCCGAGCCAGTCGGCGCTGGCCGTCGGTATCACCGAGGACATGGTCCAGGAAATGCCGGCGCCGCGTGAGCTTGCTGCGGACCTCGAATCGATGATCGCCTGACGGAAGGAAGACATGGGCGGCCCGGATGGCCGCGGCACGCGGACCATGCGAACATCCGCGCCCATGAACGACTTCCACTTCGGCATCGACCGCTTCTCGCACTTTCAGGGTGTATTGCGACTGGCAGGCCATGCCTTCTCGCGCAGCGCCGAGGTGCGCACCATCGAATTGCTGTTGGGCGACGGGCAGATCGCAGCCCTGGAGCGCATCCGGTTGCCGAGCGTGGACCTGGCGGGGCGCCACGGGCGTGTCGCGGTGGCCTGCCGCTTCGACGAGACACTGGTGGTGGGTGAAGATCCGGCCCCGTTGATGTCCGCGCGCCTGCGCATCCGGCTGAGCGACGGGAGCGAGCACCTGATCGAAGAGCCCGGCTCCCTTGGCAGCAAGAACCGGGTAACGGCGCTGTTCGATCGCTTCAAATCGATGGTCTGCGAGCGGCCGCCGGGGCATCTGCTGGAAGTAGGTTCGCGCGCGCGGGTGGGCGTGACGCGGCGCGAATGGCTGCCCGAGGGCTGGCGCTACACCGGCATGGACGTGGTGCCGGGGCCGAACGTGGACGTGGTGGGCGACATCCACCTGGCCAGCAGCTTCCTGCCGGTGGAAGGCTTCGACGCAGTGATGTCGCATGTGGTGTTCGAGCATCTGATGATGCCCTGGAAGGCGGCGGTGGAAATCAACCGCGTGATGCGCACCGGCGGCATCGGCGCCATTCTCGCGCCGCAGACCTGGAGCCTGCACGAGGAGCCGTGCGACTACTTCCGCTTCTCGCGCCATGCGTGGCAGGCGCTCTTCAATGCCGCCACCGGCTTCGAGATCATCGAGGCGCAGCACGACATGCCGGGGTACATCGTCGCGCAGCACCTGATGCCGGACACGGCCTTCCGCGAGCTGCCGGGCATGCTGACTTCCGGCGTGCTCTTTCGCAAGACAGGGCCCAGCACGGTCGACTGGCCAGTGGATCCACGCCAGATCAGCGACGACCGCTACCCGGTGGTCTGAGCCGCGACGCGGCGCCGCGCGAGGATCGACAGAGCGGGCCCGGCGGGGTGGTCGGGCTGCTCATGCGCGATGCGCAGGTCGTTGAAACCGAGCATGCCCAGCACCTGCAGCAGCGCGTCGCGCTCCATCCAGGCCGGTGCATGGACGAGTCCGCCGCAGAAGATCGGGTCGTCCTGCTGGCCTGGGCCATAGGGCACGCGGCGGTGGTAGCGCAGGGCGCGCCCGCGCCAGGCAACGTTCTCCACCCCGGCGACCAGGTCGCGGCGGGTATCGCCCTGCGGCATCGCGGCATCGTCGATCACGTGGGTCCAGAGGAACAGGGTGTCCGTGCGCTCAGCCAGCGCCTGCAGCAGCTGGAGCGGATCGGCCATGTGGTAGAGCACCCCGCTGGCGACTATCAACGGCCAACGCCGCGCATCGTTTGCGAAGAAGCCCATGAAGTCGCCCAGCAGGAAGGAGGCGTCGCGCAGGCCGCACAGCTCCTTGACGATCAGGCACTTGAGAAAGGCCTGCCGGTTGGCCTCGATCGCAAGCACCGAGCGCGCCCCGGCCTGCAGCAAGGCGGCGGTGTGTGCGGCCTCCAGCGGACCCAGTTCGAGCACATCGCGGCCCTGCAGCCCGCCGAGCGTGTCTGCCAGCCACCGAATGCGCGCGTCGTCCCAGAGATCGCTGCGCGTACCGGCGCTCAGGCCGAGCGCGGGCGGCAGGCTGCCGACCCAGCTGCCGCGCATCAGGTCCAGTGCGTTCTGAGGGTGTGGCGAACGCAGCTCGTAAGCGGCCTGGCCGGACGCGCCGCCGTCATGCTCGATGTTCTCGCGCATTGCCTGTTGCGCCAGGGCCAGCCGGTCCTGGCCGCTGCCGCGTGCCCCGCGCTGCAGCACCATCAGGAACTCGCAGCCTATGCAGTCATGGAAGAAGGTCTCGCCCAGCGCGACCAGCCCGAGCTCGCGCAGCTCCTGCATGATCAGCCGGAAGCTGGAGGCGGTGAACACCCAGGCATGGCAGTCGCGGTAGACGGAGGGGTCGGCACCCAACGCGTTTTCGTAGCCTGCGTGTGCGACGCCGGCAATGCCGAAGGGGCCCTGCCAGCCGGGGCCCCACACCGCCGCGCCGCTGCGCGTGGCGCTGTAGGCGGCCTGGTCGTACAGCGCGCCCACGCCGTGCCGACGGCGTCCGTCGACGAAGGCCTGCAGCACCTGGCCGGTGGTCGAGACCGGGCGGAAGTAGTCGAAGGTGTAGCGGCGATCAGGGATCAGCAGATACAGGCGGCCGGTGTCCGACAGCGCTCGCTCGCAGCGCTGCAGAAAATGAACCGGGTCGGTCAGGTGCTCGAACACGTGGCTTGCCACGATGTGCTCGAAGCGCTCCCCCTGGGGCAGCAGCACGTCGAGCTCGGCGCCGTCGTCGATGGCATCCACCTCCTCGATCATCGAGATGTCCACGCTCGGATCGTCCGCGTATTTGCGCCGCAGTTCATCCGCGCTCGCGTGGTCGACCACCGACACGTTGAAGCCGGCGGACTTGCGCAGGATCGGTGAGTAGGAGGCGCCGAACTCGAGGGCCCGTTCACCGGACGCGATGTGGGAACGGATGTGGTCGCGGAAGTTCATGGGTAAAGCACGGCTGTGCGCATGGCGTTGCAGGATGTATAAGACCCGCAGTGTGGCCGAGAAGGGCCCGCTTTTACTAACGGTGTCCGGAGACTTCATGCGAACGATTCACTCATTGCTGTCCTTCGCGCGTCGCCGCATCGTCCAGATCGTTCTCTGGTTCTACACCGCCGGCTCGAAGCTGCGGCAGCAGCGCGAAGTGCGCGGCGAGCGCCAGCCACGCTTCGAATCCGACGAGATCGTCGTACCGGCGCATGGCGACATGTACGCGATCGTGGTCAAGTACGCGGGCCACGGCGAATCCGCCAACCTGCATGTGCTGCTGGACGCATTGCGGCGCGCGCAGGTGAACACCGTGCTCGTGTGCAACGGCGAAGTGCCGCCCGAGGAGCTTCGCGCGCTCTCGCAGCGGGTGCACCGGGTGATGGTCCGGCGCAATATCGGGCGCGACTTCGGCGCCTACCGCGCCGCCACGCTGAGCCTGCTGTCGCAGGGCGTGAAGCCAGAGCGCATGATGTACTTCAACGACAGCCTGCTCTACATCGAGGGCACCGAGCTCGACCGCCTGGTGGCCGAATTCATCTTCAGCGAGTTCGACGTGGTCGGCCTGGGCGAGAACCAGTACCAGCATCACGTGGGCTCCTATGCCCTGTCCGTGAGCGGTGCCGCCTTCACGCACCCAAAGTTCCGCCAGTTCTGGCAGGACTACATACCCTACGACCTGCGCAAGCACACGATCCATGCCGGAGAGCTGGGGTTGACCGGCGTACTCAAGGACCTGAGCTGCTCGATCGACGTGGTCTACGACGTGACGCGGCTCGCCCGCAAGCTCGGCAGCATGCCGCTGCACGAAGTGGTGGACGCCATGCGATGGCTGCCTTTCGGCTTTCGCCGGCACGCGCTGATGGACGTGCTGGGCCAGTCGATCAGCGCGCGCGGAATGATCCTGAACGCCGGCGCGCTTGAAGGCAGCGCTGCCGCGCACGATGCGCCGGCCGCCGGCCAGCGGCCCGCAGGTACGCCGACCCTCGGTGCCATGCGCAGCCTGCGCGACGCGGACGGACGCGTCGCCTTGCTGAACCGGGAGACGCCTGCAGTGCGCGCGACGCCGAAGACGAGCGCATCGGAAGGCATGGCACAGAGCGCACAGCGGCTGTCGCGCCAGCTACTGATCGACCACATCCTGGAGCACGTGACCAACGGCAGCCAGCTGCACTTCGGCTTCGGACTCTTCTATCGCCTGTTGGGCTGCCCGGTGGTCAAGCGCGACCTGTTCTCGCGCGGCCTGTATCGCGAGCATGACTGCGCCGATATCCTGGACAACGTGCCCGCACCGACCCGCCAACGCCTGCTGCGCGACCTCATCAACCGCGGCCGTCTCGACATGCAGCTGGGCCGCTGGCGCGGGATGCTGTTTCGCAACGGCATGCTTTGAGTAACTAGACCAGCTGCAGATCTTTCGGCGCCACCCCGTCGAACACCCGCGCAAGCTGCGCGGGCGACAACCCATACATCCGCTTGAACAGCCCCCCGAACACCGCCCGGTACTCATTGAGCACCGGATAGTCGCGGTTCTGGAACAGCGTGGCCTGCGTCAGCGCCTGCTGCTCGCCCACGACGCGCCCGCCGGCCTGCGCCGAGAGGCCGCCGCCGAGCACCCAGTAGACGGTGCCGTGTCCGTGGTCGGTGCCGCGGTTGCCGTTCTCGCGGAAGGTGCGGCCGAACTCGCTGATGACGACCACCACGGTCTGGTGCCACGCGTCGTCGCCCATCTCCTGTGCGAAGCCGGCGACGCCGCGGCCCAGTTCTTCGAAACGGTTGGCAAGGTAGCCGGTGGCGCCGCCCTGCCCCACATGGGTGTCCCAGCCGCCGACATCGACGAAGCCCAGGTCGAAGCGGTCGCGCATCAGCAGCGCCATGCGGCGCGCCACCAGCTCGAAGCCCTTGGCGGTCATGGCGTTGCGGCTGGCGGCGTCCATCTCGGCCTGCACCGCCCGCGTTACCTCGTCGCGCACCTGGAAGCCCTCGGCCACCGGCTGGGCCAGCGCGGTGTTGCGGTACATGCTCGTAATGATCTGGCTCTGCCGTGCGTCGATGCCCGAACGTGCGTTACCCGCGATCGCCATGTTGGCGGCCTTGGCGCTGCCGCGCATCGAGATGGGCAACTGGTCGGTGAAGGCGATGGGCGACACGTCGGTAACGGGCCCCGCGCCGAGTACGCCGGCCAGCCGGTTGAGAAAGCCCGAGCGGTAGTCGCGGCGCTTGTCGAGCGCCTGGCCTAGCTCGATGGAGTCCTGCGTTTCGAAGTGGCTGCGCGTGAGGTCGTCTGTGCCCGCGAAGGCGATGAAGGAGGCCTGCTTCTGCTGGAACATCGGCATCACGCTCTGTGCCAACGCGGGGTGCAGGCCCCAGTTGCCGTCGAGCGGCAGCGCGCCGTTGGGCGTGCCGGGGCGCGCGATGGCGATGTTGGGGCGCGAGGCGTAGTAGAAGTCGCTGCTCGTTGGCACGAGCAGGTTGCTGCAGTCGTACGCGCCGCGCAGGAACACGACCAGCAGCTTGGCACCTTCGGCCGCGGGCGCGGCCATCAGTTGGCCGGCGGCGCCCGCGAACGGGGCGGCGGCCATGAGCTTCAAGAGTTCTCGACGTTGCATGACGGTGTGTCCTTCTTCTTGATCAACGACGCATCAACTCCGGCGACGCCAGCAGGAAGGTGTTCCACTCCTGCGGGTTCTTCGCCTGCGCCAGCGCCTCGCGCGTGTCCGCGCTCATGCCGACCTGCATTGCGCGCACCGCGTGTGAATCAGCCAACTGCGGGAACGCGGGTTTTTCCAGCGGCGCCTTGTCATCCGTGCGGAACAGCACGGCGCCGTTCGCACCGATGGCACGCGCGATCTCGAAGCGCGTGTTCATCTGCCCAGCGCTGGCCCAGGCTGCCTCGTTGAGCGGATAGCCGTCGGGCGTTTCGTGGCCGTACAGCTGTTCGCCCATGCGGTTGATCCAGTTGAGCATCGGGTTCACGTTCATCACCACGCGGTCGTCGTAGGCGAGCCGCACGCCGGCCATCACGTAGTGCACCGGGTCGCGGAACTTGCGGCCCAGTGAGGCGGCGAACTCGGGCGACTCGAACAGCGCCTTCAGCGTGATGGCGATGTCGCCGTCGCTGCGGGTGAAGGCAGAAGCCATGCGGTCGACCAATGCCTGCGGAGGGTCGTCGGAGACGAAGTACACGGCAAGCTTGCGCGAGATGAAGCGCGCGGTGGCCGGCGCGCGCGCCAGGCGGTCGAGCGCTTCGTCGGCCTCGGCCAGGCCGCTGCTCTTGATGGGCTGACCCAGCAGCGTCTTCGGCCCGTAGTCGTGCCGGTTGGGGTTGAACTCGAACAGGCCCTTGCGCACGTAGTCGGCGCGTACGGCCGGCCGCACGTTCGGCGGCGGCGCATCGAACGGCTGGTTGCTCACGCCAACGCCGGTGAGCACGCGCGCCAGCTCCTGCACGTCGGCCTGCGAATAGCCGCCGCCCACGCCCAGCGTGTGCAGCTCCATCAGCTCGCGTGCGTAGTTCTCGTTGATGCGGTTGGCGGCGTTCTGCGCGTTGTCTAGGTAGCGCAGCATCGCCGGGTGGTGCAGCGTGGCGCCGAGCAGGTCGCGGAACTTGCCGAGCGCATGCGGGCGAATCGCGTTCTCTTCGTAGTCGCCCACCATCGCGCGGATGTTGTCCTTGCGCAGGTTGACGTTGAAGTGGTTCATCCAGAACCACGTCATCTGCTCCTGCAGCTGGTTGGGCGAATACAGGGCGCGCAGCACGAAGCGTTGTTGTGCTTCGCGTGCCAGGTCGTTGAGCCGCTGCTGGTAGGCCTGTCGCGCGGCTTTCTTCTGGTCTTCGTCGGGTAGCGCATCGGACGCCTTGCGCTGTGCGTCGAGTTCGGTGACGAGCTGGTCGAGCGGCGTGCGCGAAATGCTCATCGCATCGATCTGCGCCTGCGCCGCAGGCGGCAGCGGCGCGGGGCGCGGGTTGAGCTGGTCGCGCATCCACAGCGACAGGCCGCGCTTCGCAAGCTGCGCGTCGCTGCTCGCGTTCGCGCCCCAGCTCACGCGGTCTAGCCAGCGCAGTCGGGCGGCGTCATTGATCGGTGCGGAGGGCAACGATACCGACACCACCGGCCGCTGGTCGCCCGGTGCACTTGCGCAGGCCGCAAGCAAGGCCAGCGCACACGCACCGAGCGCCGTCGACGCGCGGCGCATGGAGAACAACGAGGCGGCGGCCGGCACCGCCATCACTCCCTGCGCATGTCGTGATGGCGCACGTCGCCGATGGCGTGCTGTGCGGTGTTGAGCGCGACGTCGACGTGCGCCAGGCCGCGTTGCTGGAACGGCCGCGAGCGCGGGTCGTCTTCTTCGCGCGCCACATCGGAGCGCACCTTGCGCAGCAGGTCGACCGCGGCATGCAGGCGGCCTTCGCGCGGCAGCCACGCATCGGTGGGCTCGCGCCATTCGAGGGGCTTGCCGTCCAGCCATGCAGCGTGCTGGAGATCGCCGATGGCAGCATGGATCTCGTCGACCACCACCTGCTCGTCGCGCGAGATCTGCCCGTCTTCGGGGCGGCGATGCTCCACCTTCCAGGCGGCCGTTTGCAGGTCGGACAAGGCGTGGAGGTAGAACGGGTGCCTGCCGTATTCGTCGGCCAATGCGGGCAACGAAGCCGCAGCCATGAGGGCGAGTGCGGCGATTAGGCTTTTCTTCTTCATCTTCGGAGCTCCTGGGAGTGATGGCGAATCGAGGACGCATCCTCAACCATCGGGACCCGCTCCGCGTTGACGCTCTTTACCCTCGTAACGCCGCGCAAAGACGGCGCCTAAGCGCCAGCTAAGTCAGGCTACGGACAGGCTGGAAGGTGCAGCGCCGGCAATCTGCCGCAGGGCGCGCTCGAACACCTCGACGGGCTGGCCACCCGAAATGAGGTGCTGGTCGTTGATGATGATCGCGGGCACCGAGTGGATGCCGGCATCGGTGTACATGCGCTCGCGTTCGCGGGTTTCCTGTGCGAACTCGTCGCTGTTCAGGATCTCGCGGGCACGGGCTGCGTCGAGCCCGGCTTCGGTCGCCGCGCGCACCAGCACTTCGGAGTCCGATGGGTTCTGACTGTCGGTGAAGTAGGCCTTCAGCAGCAGCTTCTTCAGCGCCGCCTGCTTGGACGGGCTTTCCAGCTCGGCCCAGTGCAGCAGGCGATGTGCGTTGAAGGTGTTGTAGACACGCGGGCGGCCTCCGGGGCTGAATTCGAAGCCCACTGCCGCGCCGCGCTGGCGGATCATTTCGCGCGACTGCGCCTGCTGCTCGCGCGTGGAGCCGTACTTCTGGTTCAGGTGCTCGAAGGTGTCCTGGCCTTCGGGCGGCATCTGCGGGTTCAGCTCGAAGGGCTGGAAGTGCAGCTCCGCGGTGACCTCGGGGGCCACCTTCCTGAGCGCCGCCTCGAGCGAACTCAGGCCGATGGCGCACCAGGGACAGGACACATCGGAGACGAAGTCGATCTTGAGGTGGGAAGAGGTAGGGGTAGTCATGGCGCCATTCTTCACGGCGCCACAACCCTTGGTGCACGAAAGGTTTTCAGGCCGCGGCCTTGGCCAGGCGCGCGTCCTGCAGCGTCTTCTCGCGCATGCGGTCGTACTCCTGCTTGTCGACCGGCACCGCATCGGGCTTGCCGAGGTCGTTCATCCGGATGCGGTAGGTTTCCCGTGCACTCAGTGCGGCCAGGGCCGCCAGCACCGTCACCGCGAAGGTGATGGCACCCACGGTGAACCACACGTTGGTCGAGCCGGGAGGCGCCACGGCGGCGAACAGAGCGGGCAGCAGTGCGGTGAAGGTGGTGCCGATGTTCTGCGAGATGGCCATGGCCGAGACGCGGTTGCGGGTGCGGAACAACTCCGGATAGAAGCTCGGGAAGGTCGCGTTGTAGCCCTGGTACACGATGCCCCACATCAGCAGCGACATGACGATGGCCAGCTGCACGTTGCGGATGCTGATGGCATACAGGTACACGAAGGACAGCAGCCCCGAGAGCAGCGCACCGACGATGATCGGCGGGCGGCGGCCGATGCGGTCCGAGAGGTTGCCCACGAACGGGATCACGATCACGGCCAGGATGTTGCCGAGCACCGGAATCCACAGGTACACGTCTTTCTGGAATCCGATGCCGTAGGCCGCCTGCACGGCATAGGCCGCGCCGAACACTGTGGCCACCACCGGAATGACGTTCATCAGCGCCATGCAGACCACGCGCAGCATGTCGGCCCAGCTGTCGGTGAAGGCCTGGATGATCGGTGCCTTGGCCACTTCGCCCTTCTTGTCCACTTCAGCAAAAGCCGGCGTCTCGTCGACCTCGCGGCGGATGATGTAGCCCGCCACGATGACCAGGAAGCTCAGCAGGAAGGGAATGCGCCAGCCCCACGAGTTGAAGGCCTCCTCGGGCATGTAGTGCGCCAGCGGCAAGAACACGGCAGCCGCCAGAATCTGGCCGGCCTGCACACCCTGCAGCGTGAAGCTCGCGAAGAAGCCGCGACGCCCGAACGGTGCGTGCTCGAGAATCATCGAGCTCGCGCCCGAGATTTCGCCGGCCACTGCAAAGCCCTGGATGAGGCGCAGCAGAACCAGCAGCACCGGAGCCAGCAGGCCGACCTGGTCATAGGTCGGCAGCAGGCCGACGGCCACGGTCGAAAAGCCCATCAGGAACATGCAAAGCACCAGCACCTGCTTGCGCCCGTGCGTGTCGCCCCAGTGGCCGAGCACGAAGGCGCCGATGGGACGCGCGACATAACCCACGCCGTAGGTCGCGAGCGAGGCGACGATGGCCGTCGTCGGGTCGCCCTTCGGGAAGAAGATCTGCGGAAAGATCAGCGCCGCCGCGGTGGCGTAGATGAAGAAGTCGTAGTACTCCAGCGCCGAGCCGATCCAGCCGCTTGCGGCGGCCTTCTTCGACTGGTGCCTGCCTTGCGGCTCATGGGCTGTGTTGGTTGCCATGTGTTGTCTCCAGTGTTGACGAAAAAAAGAAATCAATCAGTCGGTCGATCGGTCAATCCTGCGCCTGCGAAGCCATGCGCGCCGGTGCGTTGAGGGCACCGTAGGCGTCGTAGTTGCCCACGCGCTGTGCGACCTCGAAAAACAGTCCGCCCTCGAAACTCTCGGTATAGATATGCAGGTAGTCGCCGGCCGGCGAACGATCGAACAGCACGCCTGCTTCGCGCATGCGCGCCAGCAGTTCGGGCGCGATGTCGATGCGCGTGGCCAGGTCGTCGTAGTAGTTGTCGGAGATGGGCACGAAGCGCGTGCCGTTGGCGCGCAGCTTGGCGGCCGTCTCGAAGATGTCGGCACAGCTCAGCGCAATGTGATGCACCGCGCCACCGCCAGTCACGCTCAGCGTGCGCGCGGTGCGGGTGCGCTGGCTCAGCGACACGTTGAGCACCAGGCGCAGGCTGCGGTCGGTGTTGGCAACGCCGCGGCTGCGGATCAGGCCGAAGGGGTCGGCAAGCTCCAGGCTCTCGCCGGGTTCCAGGCCGAGCACGGCGCGCGTGAACAGCACCCAGGTGTCGAGCTGGTCTAGCGCCAGGCCAAGAGCCACGTGGTCGATGCGCTGCAGGCCTGCGTCGTTCGCGCCGGCACCGTCGTCTTCGAGAATGAAGTCGGCTTCGTACAAGCCGTTGGCGCCCAGCGCTTCGGGCACGAAATGAATCAGGTTGCCGCCCGGCGCAACGATGGCCGGCACGCGCAGTTCGTTGGGGCCGACCGGGCTGTCGTGCCGCTGCGAACGCATGG
Organism: Variovorax sp. OV084; assembly: GCF_900111625.1. NCBI lineage: Bacteria > Pseudomonadati > Pseudomonadota > Betaproteobacteria > Burkholderiales > Comamonadaceae > Variovorax > Variovorax sp. OV084. Next base: position 25,600 of record NZ_FOII01000022.1, read on the forward strand.
CGGTGGCTCGGCCCACGGCCGCGAGGGGATCGTCGCAGCGCACGCCCAGAGCGCACACCGAGGTGCCGTGCGCCTCGAAGCGGCCGCGCGCAAACGAATCAGGCTGCGCGTTGACGATCAGGTTGATCTCGCCCTGGCGATACAGCGTCACGGCCTTCGAGCGGTGCTTGCCGATGCGGCGGAAGCCGAGTTGCTTCACCAGCGTGGACAGCGTTGCTGCAGATGCCTCGTCGGCCGCGAACTCGATGAACGACAGGCCGGAGAGCGCCGGCACCGGCGGTGGGCTGAACAGCTGCACGGGCTCGACGTCGTCCAGCCGCTGGCGCGCTTCGCTTTCGAGGTACAGCAGCGAGCGCATCGCATCCACCGCAGTGCGGCGGTTCGGCGTCTCGCGAAAGATGTCGTTGAAGATCTCCAGCGACAGCGGCCCGGTGTAGCCCGCGCGCAGCACCTGCTCGAAGAAGCCGACCACGTCGAAGTCGCCCTGTCCCGGAAACGAACGATGGTGGCGCGCCCACTGCAGCACGTCCATCGACAGCAGCGGCGCGTCGGCCATCTGCAGAAAGAAGATCTTGTCGCCCGGAATGCTGGCGATGCCGGCCGGATCGTCCTTCAGCGACAGCGTGTGGAAGCTGTCGAGGATCAGGCCCAGGTGCGCGTGGTTCGCCTGCTTCACGATGTTCCAGGCCTGGCCGTACAGCGAGGTGTGGCGGCCCCAGGCGAGTGCCTCGAAACCCACGCGCAGGTTGCGGCGCGCAGCGCGCTCGGCCAGTTCGTGCAGTTGCGCGGCGGCCAGAGCTGGATCGTTCACCGACAGCGGCGAAGTGTTGGAGCAGCACAGCACCATCGGCGCGCCCATGGCCTCCATCAGGTCGAACTTGCGCTCGGCGCGCTCGAGGCTGCGGCGGAACTGCGGCTCGGGCATGCCTTCGAAATCACGGAACGGCTGGTACAGGTCGATGGTCAGGCCCAGGTCCGCCGTGATGCGGCGCAGTTCGGCGGCCGTGCCCTTGAAGTTGATGAAGTCGGCCTCGAACAGCTCGATGCCGTCGAAACCGGCGGCGGCGACGGCTTCGAGCTTCTGGCGGAGCGTGCCGCTGAGCGAGACGGTGGCAATGGAGCGATGCATGGGGGTGGACTTTAGGAACACCCGGGCCCCGCCACAATCTATTCAGCGAGCTTTTGATCGATCATCGATCACATACGTGCATTATTCGCACGAAATACGGGATACACCTAGGCCGGCTGCCCGGCCAGCAACCCTCAAAGGCTGCGCCAGAAATCGATCAGCAGCTGTGTGAACTCCACCGGCCGTTCGACCGCGCTCAGGTGCGCGGCGTCAATGGTGGCCAGGCGCGCGCCTGGAATGGCACCCACCATGGCCTGCGACATGGCCATTGGCGTGGCCTCGTCCTGCAGCCCGCCGATCACCAGCGTGGGCACTGCAATGCGATGGTTGCTCTCGCGGAAATCGATGGCCGCGACGGCATTGCAGCTCTCGATGTAGCCCTGCGCTTCGGTGCGCACCAGCACGTCGTGCAGCGCCTTCGCGGCGACTGCGCCTTCGGGCGTGCCCACGTAGGCCGGTGTGAGCCAGCGTGCCACGGCGCCAGGGGCGATGGCGGCCACACCCTTGGCAGCCACCGTCTCGGCGCGTGCACGCCAGAGGGCCTGGTCGGGGTAGTAAGCGGCCGAATTGGCGATCACCATCGTCTTCAGCAGCTCGGGGTGCCGCACCGCCAGTGCCTGCGCGGTCATGCCGCCCATCGACAGGCCGACGAAATGCACGGGCTCGCCATCCGCCTCGCGCTGGATGAGCTCGGCCACGTCCTGTGCCAGCGTCTCGACGCGCAGCGCGCCGGGCACCACCTCCGACGCGCCGTGGTTGCGGTGGTCGTAGCGCAGCACCGTGTGGGCGCGCGAGAGCTGCGCGGCCACGCCGTCCCACATGCTCAGGTCGCAACCGAGCGCATGGCTGAGCACGACGATCGGGCCCTCGCCCTCGCGAACGACATTCAAACGGGTCATGGTGTGGTTTCCTTTTTCGGGTGTTGAAGACGCGGCAGCCAGAGGAACGCGATGGCCATCAGCACGCAGCCGGCCAGCAGCATCGGCACGACCATCGGCCAGGCGCCATTGGAAAAATCGGCATCGACAAATCGCGCGGCCAGTTGCCCCACGCAGAACGCGACCATCATCATGCCGAAGCCCGACCAGGACACGGCCCGGCCCGCCAGATGCGGCAAGTCGCCCACCGCGCCCGCCTGCCCGCAAGGCTGGTGGATGCCATGGCCGAGGCAGTACACGGCGTGGCCGAACAGCAGCGGCACGGCGCTCAGCGGCATCAGCCAGCAGCCGAGCGCCTGGATGACGGCGCCGGTCAGGCTCAATGAAGCACCGAGCCGCACGGTGCGCACCGGCCCGTAGCGCCGCAACAGCGTGCGGCACATGGTGGTGCTGAAGATGTAGACCAGCGAGCCGCCAGCCGGGATCCAGCCGTACCACGCGGGCGACCAGCCCAGATAGCCGATGTAGACCATCGGCGACAGCAGCAGAAAGCAGAACAGCCCGCCGTAGGTCGTCGCTGCCACCGAGGCCCAGGCGCGGAAAGACCGGCTCGCGAACACCGCGCGCGTGCTGCCGCGCGGCGCGGACGACTCCCCCTCGCCCAGCATCGGCTTGCGCGTTTCGCCGAACGAGCGCCAGCACAGCGCGAACAGCAGCGAGGCATAGACCGCCATCGCGACCATCACCCAGCGCCAGCCCGTGCCCTGCACCAGCCACGCGCCAAGCAGCGGCGCCATCAGGCCGACCACGCCCAGCCCGGTGAGGCCGCGCGCCATGACGTGCGGGCCTTCGTGCGCCGGATACAGGTCGCGCACCGCCGCGCGCGAGCACACGAGAATCGCCGCCATCGAAAAGCCCTGCAGCGTGCGCCAGCCCGCGAGCAGCGCCACGCTGCCTGCGAACGCGCCGCCCAGCGCGGCAATGGCGTAGCAGCCGAGCCCCGCCAGCAGCACCGGCCTGCGACCGAAGCGATCGGCCAGCGGGCCGCACAGCAACTGCGCAAAGCCGAAGGCCAGCACGAACAGCGTGAGGCTGGTGCTGGCCGAACCGAGCTCCTTCGCAATGGCGGGAAGCGCGGGCAAATAACTGTCGGTGGCCACCGGCTGCGCCGCCAGCAGCAGCGGCAGCAGCAAGGTGAAAGTGACGTCGAACCGGCCCTTCTTGCGGGCGACCGGCGCGGTCACTGGGGCGACGCAGGCAGCAGGCCTTTTTCGCGCAGGATGCCGGTCGCGATGCCGAAGGCGTGGTTGGCCACCGGCACGCCGCAGTAGATGGCGGCCATCATGATCACTTCCTTGATGTCGTCCGGCGTGAGGCGCGACTCGGGCGGGCCGTCGAGCGCGGCACGCACGTGCATGGCGAACTCTTCATACGCATGGATGCCCAGCATCATCGACAGCACCATGTAGCGGCGCGTCTTGTCGCCCAGTGCGGGGCGGCCCCAGATGTCGTTCCACGCGTGGCGTGTGATGAGTTCCTGGAACTCGGCGTTGAAGCCGTTGCGGTTGGCGAGCGACTTGTCGACCCAGGCATCGCCGAGCACGCGGCGGCGGTTGACGAGGCCGGCTTCGTAGTCGTTGGCCGGGGTTTCGGGGGCGGTCATTGGGCAAGTTCCTTGTCTGTGAGCCGGGCCTGCAGCGCCTTCACCTCGGCGAGGGCTGTCTGTCCGGCGTTGTGAGCGAGCGCGGGGTCGAACCATTCGTCGGCCGCGTCGCGAGGGAGTTCGGCGCGCAGCCGGTCGATGTTGGCGCGCATGCGCGCGGCGTCGACCTGCAGGCCGGGCAATGCGCCTGCCATTGCGCGCACGCTGCCGTGCGCCGACATCAGCAGCTGCGGCCATTCGGCCAGTTCGGCCTGCCAGGCGCCGAGGGCACGTTCGTGCTGTTGCGGCATGGCGCCAAGCAATGCGGCCACGCGCTGCGGCGCACGGTGCGCGGCGGCGATGGCGACCATCGAAGCCACCGGGTTGCGCTTGTGCGGCATTGCCGACGAACCACCGCGGCCCGGCTCGCTGGGCTCCGCGACTTCGGCCACTTCGTACTGCCCGAGAAGCGCGATGTCGACCGCGATCTTTCCGAGGCTGCCGGTGATAAGGCCCAGCTCGCAGCCGAGCGCCACCCATTCGTCGCGCTGCGTGTGCCACGTTGCGCCGGGGTCGCCCAGGCCAAGCTCCTTGGCCATGCGCTTGCGCACGGCAGCGCCCTGCCCCTTCATCTGCGCCAGCGTGCCGACGGCGCCGCCCAGCTGCAATTGCAGCGCGTGCTTCGCGGCATCGCGCAGCCGGATGCGGCTGCGCACCAGCGGCGCCGCCCAGCCCGCGCACTTGAAGCCGAAGCTGGTGACCGAGGCCGGCTGCATCAGCGTGCGCGCGAGCATCGGCGTTTCGGCGTGCGTGACGGCCAGGCGCAGCAGCGCGTCGGCGGCCTTGGCAAGATCGGTCTCGATGAGCGCGACCGCTTCGCGCGTGACCAGCGCCATTGCGCTATCGATCACGTCCTGGCTGGTGCTGCCGAAGTGCACGAAGGGCGCGGCGTCGGCATTGAAGAGGCCGACGGCTTCGCGCAGCGCCTTCACCAGCGGAATCGCGACGCTGCCCGCGCGGCCGCTCTCGCGCACGATCTTGGCAACATCGAACAGCTCGACCTTGCAACTGCTGACGATCGAATGCGCAGCGCTCTCGGGGATCAGTCCTTCGGCAACCTGCGCGCGCGCGAGTGCCGCTTCGAAGCGCAGCATGGCGTCGACGAAGGCGCGGTCGCTGAAGGCGCCGAGCGTTTCGGATGTAGAGAGGAAGCCTTCAAAAATACTCATGCGATGACCTGGCCTTTCAGTATTTCAATTGGGCCACGGCACGCAATTCCTCCGGGGAGGCTGTGCCGAATCCGAAGAACTCGAGGTAGGCAGGGATCATCTCGAACAGCATGTCGGTGCCGACCTGCACCTGGCAGCCCTTGGCCTTGGCGGCCTGCAGCAGCGGCGTGTATTCGGTCTTCATGACCACCTCGCCGACGAAAGTGCCGGGGTCGATGCGGTCCACGTCGAAGGGCAGCGGGTCGCCCTCCTTCATGCCGAGCGGCGTGGCGTTGACGACCACGTCGTAGCCGGCCGGGTCTTTCGACCCCGTGACCACCTTCATTTGCGGATAGTGCTCGCGCAGCCGCGCGGCCAATGCGCCGGCCGAGGCCTCGCTCATGTCGAACAGCATCAGCTCGGCGGCTCCGGCGGCGGCAATCGATGCGGCAATGGCCGAGCCAACGCCACCCGTGCCCGACACCAGCACGCGCGTGCCCTTGAACAGGCGCCCCTTGCGCTCCACGCCGCGCACGAAGCCCGCGCCGTCGAACTGGTCGCCCAGCAGCGTGCCGTCGGGCCGCTTGAGGATGGCGTTGCAGGCGCCCGCGACGCGCGCCGTGGGCGTCACCTCGTCGACCAGCGACATGGTCGTGACCTTGTGCGGCATGGTCACCAGCGCGCCGCGCAGGTTGCTGAACCTGAAGATCTGCGGCAGCGAGGCCGCGTAGTCCTCGGGCTTCACGCCCATCGGAACCACCACAGCGTCGATGCCGTGCTTGTCGAACCAGGGGTTGTAGATCATCGGGGCCTTGAAGGCCTCGGTGGGATAGCCGATGTGGGCGATGAGCGTGGTCTTGCCGGAAATCATGTCGGTTGTTTCTTTGAAAAATCGGGGCTCAGGCGACGCTGGGCGAGTGGTAACGCAAGGGCTGCGCAATTTCGGCGTGCATTGCCGGCGGATAGATGATTTCGCGCAGGAAGTCGGCGTCGGCCTGCATCGCGGCGGCCGCGTCGAGATGGCCGAAGTAGCGGAAGTAGTGCGGCATCTGCTGGATGAGCATCTCGAAGCCCGCCTGCGCATTGAGCCCGCGCGCACGGGCTGCCTGCACCAGCGGCGTGGGCTGGTTGCGCAGAAGAATGTCGAACAGTGCCGCATGGCCGTCCATGCGCGACACGTCGAGGGGCAATGCGTCGCCCTCGACCAGCCCGAGTTGCGTGGCGTTGATGACGAGGTCATAGCCTTCGGGCGCGTTGCTGTCGGCCGAGACCACAGTCGCGTCGAAGAAGGCGTTGAGCTTGGCTGCCACACCGGCCGCCTTGCCTGCGGCGCTGTCATAGAACGCGATGTACTCCGCGCCGTTCACCGTGCCGCCTTCGGCCAGCGCAACGCCGATGGCTGCGGCGCTCACGCCCGCGCCGAGGATCAGCACCCGCTTGCCGCGGAAGGGAATGTTGTAGTGGTCGAGCGCGCCGATCAGGCCTTCGCCGTCGAACAGGTCGCCTTCGAGCTGGTCGCCCTCGGTGCGGCGCACCACGTTGACCGAGCCGGCCACGCGACCGAAGAGGCCGCAGCCATCGAGCAGGTCGACCACCAGCGGCTTGTGCGGCGGCGCGATCACCATGCCGCGCACGTTGCGCGCGAGAAAGGCCGATTTGAAGAACACCGCGAAGTCGCGCACCGGCACCTGCATGGGGAGCAGCACAGCGTCGATGCCGAAACGCTCGAAGGCGGCGTTGAACATGCGGGGCAGCCGCACATTGCGAACCGGGTCGCCGGGGATCAGGTAAGCCTGGGTGCTGCCGCGGATGGAATGGCTCATGTGCGTGCTTCCGTTCGTCAATCGCTCTTTTCGAGGGCGGATGCCGAGCTTTATAGTCGCTTCGCCTGAATCATGCAGCCATTGGCACTCAGAATCGTGCGATTATCGAACTCAAAAAATCACTGATCGTTCAATTCAAGGGTTTTCACTGTCATCAAATGCAAACTCCGAACCCATCCACACAGGCACACTTCCGCCCATGAGCAAGGACAGCAAGGACGACCCGGCGCCGCCCCCCGGCCTGGACAAGCGCGACTGGATCGCAGGTCTGGAGCGTGGCGTGAGCATCATCGAGGCCTTCGACGACGCCAACCCGCGCCTGACCGCCAGCCAGGCCGGCCAGCGCACGAACATGACCCGCACCGCCGCGCGGCGCTATCTGCTGACCTTGCAGCACATGGGCTATGTGGCGAGCGACGGCAAGCTGTTCTGGCTCACGCCGCGCGTGCTGCGGCTGGGCCAGTCGTACCTGGAATCGGCCCGGCTGCCGCGCGTGGTGCAGCCCTTTCTGCAGCGGGTGGCAGCGGGCACCAACGAGATCGCCTACCTCAGCGTGATGGACGGCGACGAGGTGGTCTACATCGCGCGCAACGGCCCCAACCGCAGCATGAGCACCGGCTACGTGCTCGGCGCGCGCGTGCCGGCGCAGGTCACGGCCTCGGGCATGCTGATGCTGGCGCTGCGCAGCGACGCCGAGCTGAACGAATGGCTGACGACACGGCAGCTGACGGTTTTCACTTCACACACCATCGCGAGCATGGAACGCATGAAGCTAGAACTCGCGCGCATTCGGGCACAAGGCTGGGCGCTGTCCGAGCAGCAGCTCGACCTGAATTCACGCGGCATCGCGGTGCCGCTGCGCGACCGGCACGGCACGCTGGTGGGCGCGCTGAACATCACGATGCCGATGGGGCACGAGAGCTCGGAAGACGCTGTTGCGCGAGTGCTGCCGGTGCTGCGTGAGACGGCGCAGGCGATGCGCAATCTGATCTGACCGTCTGACTGACAGCTTTCCGACAGCATCCGCCGGGCAGGATGCGCGCTTTCAATCCAAAAGCGCTGGAGACACAAGCACCATGTCCGATCTCTTTTCCCCTGACGACGCCCACAGCCTGAGCCGCCGCCACTGGCTGCAAGCCGGCGGCGCCCTCACCCTCGGCGGCCTGCTGCCTTCGCTGGCCTCGGCCCAGGACGCCTGGCCAAGCAAGTCGATCCGCTTCGTCGTGCCCTTCGCCCCTGGCGGCAGCTCCGAGATCGTCGCGCGCTCGACCGCCGCCGAGCTCTCGCGCACGCTGGGCCAGAGCGTTTTCGTCGACAACAAGCCCGGTGCGGCCGGCAACATCGCGATGAGCGAAGTGGCGCGCAGCACCGACCAGCACACGATCATCCTCGGCCACATCGGCACGCTGGCGGTCAATCCGTACATCTTCGCCAAGCTGCCCTACGACGCGAACAAGGACTTCAAGCCCGTGAGCCTGCTGGCCAAGGTGCCCAGCCTCTACGTGGTGCACCCCGACGTGCCGGCGAAGAACCTCAAGGAGTTCATCGCATACGCCAAGTCGAAGCCGGGCAAGCTCAGCTACGGTTCGGCGGGCAACGGCAGCGCGGGCCACCTGGCTTTCGAGTACCTGAAGATGACAGCCGACGTGTTCATGCTGCACGTGCCCTACCGCGGGACCGGCCCGATGGTGACCGACCTGCTCTCGGGCCGGCTCGACGCATCGGCCATCGGCGCGGCGGCGATCATTCCGTTCATCAAGGCGGGCAAGGTGCGCTGCATCGCGACCGGATCGGCCAAGCGCCTGCCCCAGCTGCCCGACGTGCCGACCGTGGCCGAACAGGGCTTCCCGGGCTTCGAGATGACGCAGTGGTACGGCATGCTCGCGCCCGCCAACATCACGCCCGCCAACCTGGCCAAGCTCTCGGCCGAGACGATGAAGGCGGTGAAGTCGCCCGACTCCATGCAGCGCCTGACCGCCGATGCGGCCGAGGCCATCGGCGGCACGCCGGAGCAGTTCGCGCAGTTCATCGCTGCCGAGCAAACCCGCTGGCAAAAAGTCATCGCAAGGGCAAACATCAAGCCTGATTGATCCCGGCAGGCCCTAGCATCGGCGCCATGCGCATCCTGCTGGCGGAAGACGAACACACCCTGGGCACCTGGCTCTGCAAGGCGCTGGAGCATGCGGGCATCCAGGTCGAATGGGTGGACGACGGTCGCCTGGCCGACCGGGCGCTGCAGCAGCGCGACCACGATGCGCTGGTGCTCGACCTGGGCCTGCCCGGGCTCGACGGGCACACGGTGCTGCAACGGCTGCGCGAGCGCGACCAGCGGCTGCCGGCGCTGATCCTCACGGCGCGCGACTCGCTGAACGAGCGCGTGGCTTCGCTCAATGCGGGCGCCGACGACTTCCTCGCCAAGCCCTTCGCGCTGGCCGAGCTCGAAGCGCGCCTGCACGCGCTGGTGCGGCGCGCGCGTGGCGTGGAGCATCCGCGGCTGGCCTGCGGCCCGCTGGTGTACGACGGCGCGCGCCGGCACTTCACGCTGAACGGCGAGGCGCTGGCGCTCTCGCCGCGCGAACTGGCGGTGCTGCGCGTGCTGGTGCAGCGCAGCGGCGAGCCGCTGTCGAAGCAGCAGATCCTCGATCGCGTGTTCTCCGACGACGAAGAGGTGCACCCCGAGGCGGTCGAAGTCTTCGTCTACCGGCTGCGCAAGCGGCTCGACGGCACCGGGGTTCGCATCGTCACGCTGCGCGGGCTCGGTTATGTACTGGAAGCAGACTGAGTGAGCGGCCTGCGTGAACGCCTTCGCCGCGCCAGCCTCTGGCAGCGGCTCGCGCTGCTGCTCTTCCCCGCCCTGCTGGTCGTGACCGGCCTGGAGCTGTGGATGACGCGGCACGACGCGCTGGCCGCCGCCAACGCGGCCTACGACCGCTCGCTGCTGGGTGCGCTCAAGTCCATCGACGCCAATATCTCGACCGCATCGGGCGGCCTGTCGGTCGAGCTGCCGTACACCATGTTCGAGTTCTTCGAGCTGACGGCGAGCGGCCAGGTCTTCTTTCGTGTGTCCACGTCTGACGGGCTGGTGGAGCTCGGCAGCGCCGACCTGCCCGCGCCGCCCACCGAACTGGCGATGGGCGTGCCGGCCTTCTACGACGCCACCTACTTCGGCGAAGCAGTGCGGCTCGCGGCCTACCGCCGCGACCTCGACCGCGCGCCGGCCGGCAGCACCGGGCGCAGCGTGCTGATCCAGGTTGGAGAAAGCACGCGCTCGCGGCAGGAGTTCAGCGCGCGCTTCGTGCGCAGCGCGGCGTTGCGCGACGGGCTGGTGCTGGCAATGCTGTTGTGCGGCACCGCCCTGGCACTCGCGGCGGCGCTGAGGCCGCTCTCGCGGCTGGCGCGCGAGGTGGGCTCGCGCACGCCCGACGACCTCACGCGCATCGCCGAGACCGACCTGCCCGCCGAGGTGCGCCCACTAGTGGCCGCAGTCAACCAGCAGATGTCGCGCACGCAAGACCTCGTGACGCAGCAGCGGCAGTTTCTGGACGACGCCTCGCACCAGCTGCGCACCCACCTCACCACGCTGCAGATGCAGGCCGACTACGCACGGCGCGAACAAGACCCGGCGCAAGTACAAGTGGCGCTCGACGCGCTGGGCACCGAGATCGGCCGCGCGACGCGCAGCGCACAGCAGCTGCTGGCGCTGGGCCGCAGCGACACGGTGTCGGTGGAACCCGCCGAGTTCGACCTTGCGGCGCTGCTGCGCGAAGTGGCGGTCGACCTGCTGCCGCTGGCGCGCGCCAAGCGCATCGACCTGGGCATTCATTCGCCCACGCCGGAGTTCCTTGCCGTGGCAGACCGGGGGCTGATGCGCGAAGCGCTGGGCAACCTTGTGAGCAACGCGATCACCTACACGCCGGCCGAAGGCACGATCACGCTTTTTGCCGCGGGCGACGCAGCGGGCTGGAGCCTCAACGTCGAGGACAACGGGCCCGGTCTCAACGACGAAGAGCGCGCCGCGTTGGGCCAGCGCTTCCGGCGCGGCGCGCGCGCCGGCAAGGGCGGCTTCGGGCTCGGGCTGGCCATTGCGCGCTCCATTGCGCAGCGGCACCGGGGCGAACTGCGACTTGAGGCGCGCGAGGCCGGCCCGGGGCTGCATGCGATCATCTGGTGGCCTCGCCCGGCCGCCACCTGACGGGCCCATTTCCATGTCCACGCCGCCCACCCGCCGCCATGCACTTCGCGCGTTGTGCGCGTTGCTGATGCCTTTCAGCGTGCGCGCAATGGCCGCCGCGAACGACCCCTCCGAAAATGCCGCCGACTGCGTGATCCCCGCCAAGGCCGGCGGCGGCTTCGCGCTGACCTGCGCGCTGGCGCGCGACGCGTTGCAGGCCGTGCGACCCGCGCGCCCACCGCTCACCCAGCGCTACCTGCCGGGCGGCATCGGCGCCGTAGCCTTCGACCGTGTCGCCACAGGCAAGCTCGGCGGCCCAGGCACGCTGGTGGCGTTTTCCAGCGGCTCGCTGCTCAACCTCGCGCAAGGCCGCTTCGGTCCACATTCGCCCTCGGCTGTGCGCTGGATCGCCACGCTGGGCACCGACTACGGCGTGATCGCGGTGCACCGCGACTCGCCCTACAAGCGCTTGCAAGACCTGGTCGCCGCGCTAAGGCAAGACCCGTCGCGCATCGCCTTTGGCGCGGGCGGCACGGTCGGCAGCCAGGACTGGGTGAAGGCCGCGCTGCTGGTGCGCGCGGCGGGGCGCGATCACAAGGCCATGCGCTTCGTTTCTTTCGAAGGTGGCGGGGATGCGCTGAGCGCATTGCAGGGCAAGCATGTCGACGTGTTCCCCGGCGATGCAGCCGAAGCCCTGCAGGCCATTGCGGGCGGCGCGGCGGTGCGACTGCTCGCGGTGCTGTCGGAGAACCGGCTTGGCGGCGCGCTCACCGGCGTGCCGACCGCGCGCGAGCAAGGCATCGACCTGGTGTGGCCGACCGTGCGCGGCCTGTACCTGAGCGCTGACGTGCCTGAAGCCGCGGTACGCGCATGGGTCGCGGCCTTCGGCGAAGCGAGTGCCGCGCCCGGCTACGCCGCGTTGCGCGAGCAGCACGGCCTGTACCCCTTCGCGCTCACCGGCGCAGCGTTAGACGACTACGTGCAGGCGCAGATCAAGGCCTACCGCCGGCTGGCGGACGAACTGGGACTGCGGCGCTGGCCCTCCTGATGAACGCAGGCAAGATCGCGCTCATGACCGAAGACGCCATCACCCAACACATCATCGACCTGCTGGCCGGCGGCCACTTCCAGGTTGCCGACGACAACACCTTCTTCTTCCACAACTCGGACAACAAGTTTCCCTTTGCCACCCTCGTGACGAAGGACAGCGAGTTCGACAACGCCTCGAATCTGGACCGCCCCGGCGTATTCCGCCTGAACATCGGCGTGGGCAAGGAGACCTTCCACGCGCTGTTCGGCGCGACGGACACCGCCGCCATCGACTACACCGCGCTCGACAGGCTGATGCCACATCCTGTGTACGGGAAGATGTACTGGGTCAGTGTGATCAACCCGAGCGACAGGACATTCGAGAAGATGAAGCCGTTGATTGCAGAGGCCCACAGCCTCGCGGCCGCAAGAGACAAGAACAAATAGACAAATAGCCCGGCAGCTGTCTGCCGGGGCCCGCACAGCGATGTTCCTGGAACGCCAATTTCGGCGGGGATCCGCCATCTGAATCCAGATTACGCATTGAAACAAAAAGCATAATGCCCCCGCTCGCGACACCACTGCCGCGAGCGGCCGGGTCGAGGGAGTACTCGGTCTTCTGTACACAACCGAGATCACAAAAATGAAGATCAATCACAAGAGCAGCATCGTTGTCCTGTCGGCGCTGCTGATGACAGGATGCGCCTCCGTCAATATGGCCAGCAAGGAGGAGAGCGACAAGGCCAAGCAGTTCAGCGCCCCGGCCGCCGGGAAATCCGGCCTTTATGTCTATCGCAATAGCTTCGCCGGGAAGGCTTTGAAGAAGGACATCTGGGTCAACGGCAACTGCCTGGGCGAGAGTGCATCCGACGTGTTCTTCTACACGCAGGTGGACGGCGGCAAGAAGAGCAAGATCGAAACGGAATCGGAGTTCTCGCCCAACTCCCTGGAGGTATTCATGGATGCCGGCAAGAACTACTTCGTCCGGCAGTTCATCAAGATGGGAGCTTTCGTGGGCGGCGCCGACCTGGAGCAGATTCCGGAAGAGCAAGGCAAGGCCGATGTAGCCAAACTCGGCCTGGCGCAGCCGGGCAAGTGCAGCAAGTAAGCAGTGTCCCTTGGGGGCGATCACAAGCGGCCGATCGCCCTCCCCAGGCAATTTCGACACCGGCCTTCGCTCAAGGAGTGGTCGGCCACCAAGGCGTGCATGAGGTGCGTTGCGACGTCGGTGGCCTCTCAACCGGCCTTCAGAAACACGTCGTGGTCCGGCGCAAAGTTCGCGTGCAGCGGCAGCATCGCGCCGCCCAGCGCACAAGCCTGCGCCCCCGCCTTGCCACCATGCAGCCGCGGCTGCCACAGGCCTTCCCAGTTGCAGCGGTCCAGCGCGGCGCGGGTCTGGTCGAGCAGCGCCTGCAGTAGCGGGCGCGACATCGAGCCGTCCACCACCACATCCGGCAGGTCGAGCATGGCGGTGCCGCTCACGATGGCATGTGCCAGCGCCTGCGATGCGCTTTCCAGCCAGGCTTGCGTCATCGCGGCATAGGGCGGCTGCAAGGCGCGGTCGTCATACGCGGCCATGGCGTCGAGGCCTTCGTCGATCAGGCGCTGCTCCAGCTCCCAGAGCGACGCCTGTGCAACCAGCTGGGGCGGCAATGCACCGCGACTGCCCGGCGGCTGCATCGGCAATGAAGCGAGCGCGCCCGCATTGCCGTGCGCACCGGTGTGCAGATGCGAGTTGATGACCAGCCCGCCCCCCACGAAGGTGTCTACGAAGATGTACAGGAAGCTCTTGAGGTCGTGCCCCCGCCCGCCCACCAGCTCGGCCACGCAGGCGGCCACTGTGTCGCGCGCGAAGCTCACCGGCACGTCGGTGCGCGCGCGCACCTCGGCGGCCAGGTCCATCTGGTTCCACAGGTCGGACTGCGCTTTCGACAGGCCCAGCGTGCGGTGCCAGCCGCCGAGCTGGAACGGTGCGGCCAGCCCGGCCCCAACGTTGCGCGCCGCCAGCGGCCCCAGCCCGTCGCGTAGCCGGTGCATGTGCTGCGTGATGGCGGGCAGCAGCTCGTCCGCATCGGGAAAGTCGTAGCTGATGGCATGGCGCTCGCGCACCTGCGTGGTGAAGTCGATCAGCAGCCATTCGGCGCCGCGCCGGCCCACTTTGATGCCGATGGCAAAGGCGCCGTCCGGGTTCAGCGCCAGCGGCACCGAAGGCTGCCCGATGCGCCCGCGCACGCGGCTTTGCTTGACGATGAGTCCGTCTTCTTCCAGTCGCGCGGTGATGAGCCCGATGGTCTGCGCGCTGAGCCCGGTCAGCCGAGCGAGGTCGGCCTTGGGCAGGCTGGTGTGAACGCGCAATGCCTGCAGCACCGTGCGTTCGTTGAACTGGCGCATGCCGACCTGGTTGGAGCCACGGGGCCGCAACAGGTCGGGCGTGCGCGCAGAAGTGTCCGCATCAGGCATGCGCCTCCGCGGGCAACTGGTCGGCCGTCATGGCGCCGGTCATCACGGCGACGGTGTCGCTCATACTGATCTTCTTCGGGTCGAGCACCGCCGCGCGCTTGCCGAGACGCGCCACGTGGATGCGGTCGGCCACCTCGAACACGTGCGGCATGTTGTGGCTGATGAGCACCACGGGCAGGCCGCGGTCGCGCACGCGGCGAATCAGCTCCAGCACCATGTTGCCCTCCTTCACGCCCAGCGCGGCAGTCGGCTCGTCCATGATGACCACGTGCCGCGCGAAGGCCGCGCTGCGCGCCACCGCCACGCACTGGCGCTGGCCGCCTGAGAGCGTTTCGACCGCCTGCGTCATCGACTGGATGCCGACCTTCAGGTCCGCCATGCGGGCCGTGCTTTCGAGCAGCATCTGCTTCTTGTCGAGCATGCGCAGCACGCTGCCCAGGAAGCCGGGGCGACGCAGCTCGCGGCCGAGGAACAGGTTCTCGTAGATGGTCATGGCCGGGGCCACGGCCAGGTCTTGATAAACCGTTTCGATGCCGGCGCGGCGCGCATCCAGCGGATTGCGAAAGTGCACCGGCTGGCCGTCGAGCAGGATTTGCCCCTCGTCGGGCACCACCGCGCCCGACAGCGCCTTGATGAGCGACGACTTGCCCGCGCCGTTGTCGCCGATCACCGCGAGGATCTCTCCTTCGCGCAGTTCGAAGTCGACGCCGTCGAGCGCCGTGACCTGGCCATAGCGCTTTACCAGGCCCTTGGCCTGCATGACGATCTTGGGGTTGGTGACGGTGTTCATCAGCGGGCTCCCCGGCGCGAGAGCTGGTCCGCGGCCACCGCGAGAATCACAAGCACGCCCGTCACCAGCACCTGGTAGATCGACGACACGCCCATCAGCGTGAGCCCGTTGCGGAACACGCCCACGATGAGCACGCCGATCAGCGAACCCAGCACGATGCCGCGCCCGCCGAACAGGCTGGTGCCGCCGAGCACCACCGCCGTGATGGCGTCGAGGTTCTCGGTCTGCCCCGCGTTCGGGTCGCCCACGCCGGTGCGCGCCACCGACAGCAGCGAGGCGATGCCGTACAGCACGCCCGCCGCCACGTACACGCCCAGCAACACACGCTGCGTCGGAATGCCGACCAGCCGCGTGGCCTCCGCGTTGTTGCCCACCGCGTAGATATGCCGGCCCGCCGCCGTCTCGCGCAGCACGAACCAGGTGAGCGCATAGAGCACCACCATCAGCACCGAACCCCACGCCACCTCGGCGTTGCCGATGGTGAAGGTGGTGCCCAGGCCCGTGAGGCCGCCGGGCAGGTCGGTGATGGTCTGCGACGACGAGTACAGCTGCGTGATCGCGAAGGCGATGTTCAGCGTGCCCAGCGTCACGATGAAAGGCGGCAGCTTGATGCGCGTGACCAGCAGTCCGTTGAGCAGGCCGAACAGCGTCGTCACGCCGATGCCGCACAGGATGGCCACCGGCACGGGCAGCCCGAGTTCGGTGGCGAACTTGCTCATGATGATGCTGCCCAACGCCATCACCATGCCGCACGACAGGTCGATGCCCGCCGTGAGGATCACCAGCGTCTGGCCGATGGCGATCACGCCGACCACCATCACCTGCTGCAGGATCAGCGAAAGGTTGCCGCCCGTGAGAAAACGGTCGGACTGGGTTGCAAAGAAGATGCACGCGCCAAGAAGGGCCAGCCACGGCCCCAAGGCGCCCCACGGAATGTGGTGCGTCGCAGATTTCGCCATCGAGATACTCCCTGGGGGCTGTCAGCTATTTACTTCTTGCCCCAGCACAGCTCGGCGCCGGTCTTCGTGTCCTTGCTGTCGACGCCCGCCACGCTCTTGCCCGCGATCAGCGTCACGCCCGTGTCGACATAGCCCGAGGCCTTCTTGCCCGTCTTGGCGAATTCGACGCCCGCGGCCACGCCCATCGCGGCCATCTTCAGCGGGTACTGCTGCGAGGTCGCGGCAATGATGCCGGCGTTGGTGTCCTTGATGCCCTGGCAGCCGCCGTCGACCGAGACGATCAGCACGCCCTTCTCCTTGCCTGCGCGCTTCAGCGCGTTGTAGGCACCGGCCGCGGCGGGCTCGTTGATCGTGTAGACCAGGTTCACGTCAGGCGCCTTCTGCAGGCAGTTTTCCATCGCCGTCTGCGCCTTGGCCTGATCGCCATAGCTGTCCGCCATGCAGACGATTTCGGGCGCCTTCGACAACTCGTTCGACTTCGCCTCGTTGGCCGGCAGCCCGAAGCCCTTCATGAAGCCGTTGTGGCGCTGCGCACCCACCGGGTGGCCCGGCAGCAGGTCGAGCGCGATGATCTTCGCGGGCTTGCCGGCCATCGCGGCCTTGGCGTATTCGCCGATCAGCACGCCGGCCGTGTAGTTGTTGGTGGCGAAGAGCGCGTCGGTCGCGTCCGGCGGATCGGCCGGGCTGTCGAGCGCGATCACCATCACGCCCTTGTCGCGCGCCTTCTTGATCGCCGGCACGATGGCTTTCGCGTCGCTAGGCGTGATCAGGATGGTCTTGGCGCCGGCCGCGATCATGTTTTCCATCGCGGTGATCTGACCCGCGTTGTCGCCGTCGGCCTTGCCCGCGCCGGAGAGCAGCTTGGCGCCCTGCTTCTTGGCTTCTTCCTGCGCGCCTTCCTTCATCTTGACGAAGAAGGGGTTGGTTTCGGTCTTGGTGACCAGGCCGATGATGGGTTGGTCTGCGGCGAAAGCGGCGGTAGATGCGGTCACTGCGGCGAGGGACATGGCCGCGATGGCCAGGATGGAGCGGGAGGTGCTGTGCATGGTTTGTCTCCTTGGGCGGACGGCGAGGCGCCTGCGGTCTTTGGATCCGGATCGCTCGGGCCTTGAAGGCTCGGTATCCGGGCGCAGGGGGACTATCGGGCAGGAGAAGGACTAAATCAAGCTGATTTAGTTATCGGAAACCCGAGGTTGAGTGCCTCACTCACGGCTAGAGGCAGAGGGTTTGCATTCATCTGCACGCCCATATCAACCGGGAAGCTTCTCGAACGCTCTGCCGAAAAGAATATTGGCCAATGCTTCTTCCACAGTTTCCCCTATCCTGCAGAAGTAGTCGTCGTACCCGCCATAAAAACCGCCCTGGGTCCCGATGAGAAATGTGAGATGTCCTGAATAACCTTGCCCGACGGGAATCAGAATTTCTTTCGCAAGCCCCTCGTACTTATCAACCGCCCAAGCCCGATCAAATCGCCGCGTTGCGACAGACGGATCGAAATGGCTTTCGTCAGGAGCGTCGCTGCCATATCCGCGGTGCGCTAGGTGAATCCCGCCGAAGGAGCGAGCGAATTCCAGTGCATGCGGGAATACGGTATAGCCGTCTTTACGCCAATTCAGTAGATATAGATCTGTTTTGACATTTCGCTGCGAGTGCCATCCAGCCCGCCTCAAAAGAGAAAGAGATTTTTCGTCAAAGCAAAATTTCATCGGAGTCGCCATACTCGAATAGTCGAGGCACAAAGCCCGCTTACGACATTCATCAATTCTAATATTTTTTCCTCAATGGGTACCGTCTCAGCCCGCACGCGCAACCTCTCGAGGCAATGCATCATTTCTTCCAATGAGGTGCCTTGCTCCCTATATCGGCGAAGCTGGTCATGCAGCCCGATAAAATTAGCATCACCCGAAATTTTCTCCAAGATTTGATAACCAACCACGGGGTTTTTCAGAGAGTATTTTCGAACCCAACCACAAGGCCTTCAAGACCAATTAGTTCTTAAAAAATCAAGTTCGACGCATTTTCTCAGCCGCAAGAGGAAATGAATCCAAAACAAATCTCAACGCCGATTCAATGTCTGGCAATTTATTTCGCACATACATATCATACAAATCGACAGCATCTTCATATTTCTCCAAATATTCATCAAAACCAACTGCAGCCGTATCTCCCAGTAGTTTGATAAAACATTCCCAATGAACCATTTCGCCGTCCCGCACATAATCGCCTTCGATCCAGAGTACCTTCTTGGATCGAACAATTGAACCTAATTTTGAAATTATTTCTGCGTCGCTCATTTCTTCTTCGCCAAAGGACATTGGGTGGGACGGTCCACGAAAATATCGACGCGATCGCCCTCGGGCGTGATGACATTGACATGCGGCATTGTTTTATGCGGATGCCCGTCGGGAAGTGATTCGTGCCCGTAAAGCACGCCTGTTGCAGGATTCGTCTTGAAGTCCATGTGGTACGAGGCCCTTCCGGTGCCGTTCTGACGATTCGATTTGAATGCAGCTTTGTCCCTCGCAGTCTTTGCAGGATCTTTGTCTGCTGCTCCGGCTGACTTTTGCGCGTCTGGGAATGCGGCAAACAAGACGGCCGACGCCTCCTTGAACGAACAGACCGTGACACTTCTCCCCGCCTTGACCTGCCCAGCCTTTTTGAGAATTCCAGCGGGAGAAAGACCGTTAGCGTCAACCCAGCCCGTCGGATTGGGAACAGCTGCATGAAGGTTGCTGCCTCCGATCAGCCGAATCGGATCGCTACTAACGAATCTTCCAGACAGCGGATCGTAGTACCGATACCTGTTGTAGTGCAGCCCCGTCTCTTCATCCCAATACTGCCCCTGGAACCGGATCGGATTCCTGAACCCCGCCCTTCGCCCCGCCTCGCTGATCGCCTCCTTCGCTTCGCCCCACGCCTTGTACTGCGCAGACCAAGCAACGCTTCCTTCATCATCCGTCAGCTCTTGCGGCGTACCCAGGTGGTCGCACTGATAGAACGCCATCTCCTTCCTGTCGAACGCACGCGGCACATTTCTCTGCTCGCCGTTCCACAAAGGATCCTGCTCGATGTCGTAGACGCCGCCATTGGCCTGCATCAGCGCCTTCGCATCCGTCGTCTCACTCAGTGTCATCGCTGTTGCCCGGCGCACCTGCACCAGCGGCACGAACGAGTTCGCCTCGTGGACGTAATGCACGCTCCAGCCGTGCTCACCGCCCTCTTCGATCGCTGACTTGCTCTGAGTGCTCTCGAACGCGAGCACGTCGCCATCCCAGCCGAACAGGGTCGTGGCCTCACCCGAACTCTTCGACAGTCGACGCCCCAGCGCGTCGTAGCTGAAGGTGGTGGTGATGCCGCTTTGATCCGTCGCTGCCGTCATCCGGTTGAAGCCATCCCAAGCGAAGACGGTTCGCCAGCCGTTGCGCAACCGCTCGGTCATGTTGCCGCGCTCGTCATAGCGGTAGCTGGTGCCGGCGTAGCTCTTCAGCAGGTTGTCCAACAGCTTGTTGGCTGGATGCCTGAGCGGGTCGCCGCTCGGTGGAGCGTCGACGATGTTGCCAGCAGGATCGAAGGCGAAGATCTCACGTCCGACGCGGCTGTTGGCTTCGAGCAGGCGGCCCACCGGGTCGTAGCGGTAGCTCAGGTTGCTGCGCCGGCTGTCGCCGATGTCCAGCAGATGGCCCACCTTGTCGTAGCTGTAGCGATGCTGAATGCCGACACCCGACTCGATGGCCCCGGCCTTTGGACGCGATATTTGCTGTTCAAACAGCCGCCCCGCCGGGTCGTATTTCTGCCACTGGCTCAGGCCGTTACCCTGCTCCCGCACAACCTCAAAGCGTAAGTCACCATATTCACTTGGAATCGGGAATGTCCTGCTTTAGGTCGTAGTACCGATACAGGTTGTAGTCTGGTGTGGCGTAAACGGCTTGAGCCAGTCAAACTAACTCGCACTTCCTGGTTTCCAGAATTCAAGCCCCTCCAAAGCGCGCTCGATGTCTGTCAAGTCATCGACTCCCCGCGTTTCGTCGAAAGCCCCGGACAAGATGGATCGAATCTTGGCGAGCCGTCCGGTCACTTCCCCGTCATCAATGAATTTTGTCGTTTCCGCGTAATACTCCGATTTCTTCCCGGGAAAATCGAGCGCGTAGTAGGAGCCAATCTTGTGCAGAGAAATGAGCACGTATTCGATGTCTCGCAGGACATGCAATAGCTTCTCTCCGTCGATCCGCAATTCCT
This sequence comes from Variovorax sp. OV084, assembly GCF_900111625.1. Classification (NCBI taxonomy): domain Bacteria; kingdom Pseudomonadati; phylum Pseudomonadota; class Betaproteobacteria; order Burkholderiales; family Comamonadaceae; genus Variovorax; species Variovorax sp. OV084. Next base: position 45,925 of record NZ_FOII01000022.1, read on the forward strand.
TGTTCTTTTCGATCACCTAAGCTCTCCTAAAAACTTTCAGGCTGCATGCTGGAGCGTCACCTTTAATCGTTAGCTTCTGCCTGTGATACCGAGGGTTCCCAGCCCATTCAAGCCTTGACGCTAGCACATCAAACTCAACATAGTCGCGCCCACAGCCTTGTCCAGTCTGATACTTCTCTTCGGCATAACGAGGTGCATGTTGAATTCCGCCGATCTCTGACCCATCAACACCAATTAATCAAAAATTCCATTTTCAAAATGCATATGCTCTTGCGCGGCGCTCGAAAATTTTCCTATAAACTCCGGCGTTGAATCTTTTTCTGATTTCACTTTGAAATTACCACTTTCAATTGCCCACTCATAAACCGAAATACCCACTGGATATTTAGTCAAGACCCCAGTCAATGCATGCTTTTTTATCCAACCGAACGCATCCTCTTTGACCAGGAAAACCGCCGAAGGGAATTTCGCATTTACCCCATTGAAAACCCAAACTTCCTTAATCTCAGTCATTCACACTCCTCGGGTAAGTTACTATAACGATGCCATCGCTGAATTCTATCGACAGACGATCTTAACTTGGCCTTGTTATTTTCAATAAAATCCCGTTGAGTGGCAGTTAATTCCTCGGACCCATTAATCGGCCTTCCATTTTGCCCAATCTGAATATTCAAACCACCTTCACCTCTCAAATGGAAATGCGCAGGCGCATGATCACCGCTTCGGACATAGTGCTCTAAGCGTAGCCCGCCATCTTGCGCAATAATTTTTTCAGGCAATTTAGGTTCTGTAGAATTTTTCTTGCTTTGGCACGGTTTTTGGCTTTTTTGATCTTTCTTAGCCAAGCCAAGTGGATCCACCCATTGACTGGGATTTGGAGCATATTGGTAAATATTATTTCCGCCATCCAAACCAATTGGATCTCGACTTACGTACCTTCCACTCAAGGGCTCGTAGTAGCGGTGACGGTTGTAGTGCAACCCGGTTTCAGCGTCGAAATATTGACCTTGAAATCGAATCGGATTTGCGATGCCTGCACGGCGCCCCGCCTCGCTGATCGCCTCCCGCGCCTCGCCCCACGCCTTGTACTGCGCCGACCACGCAACGCTTCCCTCATGGTCTGTCAGCTCCTGCGGCGTGCCCAGGTGGTCGCACTGATAGAACGCCATCTCCTTCCTATCGAACGCACGCGGCACATGCCTCTGCTCGCCGTTCCACAAAGGATCCTGCTCGATGTCGTAGACGCCGCCATTGGCCTGCATCAGCGCCTTCGCATCCGTCGTCTCACTCAGTGTCATCGCTGTTGCCCGGCGCACCTGCACCAGCGGCACGAACGAGTTCGCCTCATGGATGTAGTGCACGCTCCAGCCGCGCTCACCGCCCTCTTCGATCGCTGACTTGCTCTGAGTGCTCTCGAACGCGAGCACGTCGCCATCCCAGCCGAACAGCGTCATGGTCTCGCCCGAGCGCTTGGCCAACCGACGCCCTAGCGCGTCGTAGCTGAAGGTAGTGGTGATGCCGCTTTGGTCGGTCGCCGCCATCATGCGGTTGAAGCCGTCCCACGCGAAGACGGTTCGCCAGCCGTTGCGCACGCGCTCGGTCATGTTGCCGCGTTCGTCGTAGCAGTAGCTGGTGCCCGCGTAGCTCTTCAGCAGGTTGTCCAGCAGCTTGTTGGCTGGATGCCTGAGCGGGTCATTGGCCGTCGGAGGGTCGACGATGTTGCCTGCCGGATCGAAGGCGAACACTTCGCGTCCGACGCGGCTGTTGGCTTCCAGCAGACGGCCCACCGGGTCGTAGCGGTAGCTCAGGTTGCCGCGCCGGCTGTCGCCGATGCCCACCAGTTGGCCGGCTTTGTCGTAGCTGTAGCTACGCTGGATGCTCCCTCCCGCCGTGGCCTCGATGGCACCGGGCCTGGTGCGCGAGATCTGCTGTTCGAGCAGCCGGCCTGCGGGGTCGTACTTCTGACGCTGGCTCAGACCGTTGCCCTGCTCCCGCGCAACCTCACGGTGCAGGTCATCGCGCTCGAAGCCAAGGATGTCCTGGCCGTCGAGCATCAGCCCGTGCACATGGCCGGAGCCGTACGTCAACCACTGGGTCACGTGGCCGTCGGGTCGCACGGTGGCGATGCGCTGGTTGAGTTCGTCGTAGCGGTGCTGCCAGACCGCCGTGCGCTTGCGCTCCAGGTAGTGGTGATGCTCGCGCGTCAGGTTGCCGGCCGGGTCGTAGAACCATTGCAGGCGCGCGTCGCTGTTGGCGGCCTCGAGCAGGCGGCCGTTGCGGTCGTAGGCAAAGCGTTCCGACCGATCGCCGGCCCGGCGTTCGCTCAAGCGGCCGAGCGGATCGAACTCGAGTTCGGTGCGGTGCCCCGCTTCGATCACCCCGGCGAGGACACCGCTGGTCTCCTCATGGATGTACTGCGTGGTCTTGCGGTCGAAGCCGGTTTCCTCGAGCAGGCGGCCCACCGGGTCATAGCGGAAGTCGTAGCGACTGCCGTTCTCGTTGTGCAGCTCGGTCAGGCGACCCAGCAGGTCCCAGTAGTACTTGAGCGAGCGGCCTGCGGCGTCGGTGCGACCGGCGATCAGTCCGGCGCGCGTGTAGCTGTAGCGCGTGGCTCGTCCGAGCGCATCGGTGTGCGTCAGCAGGCGGCCTTCGGCATCGTGCTCGAAATGCTCGCTCGTCTCGTCGGGCTGCACGACTTGTTCGAGCTGGCCGGCTGCGTAGCGATAGCTGGTGGTGTTGCCGGCAGCGTCGGTCGCTTTGGCAAGACGGCCCCTTTCGTCGTACTCCCAGCGGCTGGTCTTGGCAGAGCAGTCGGTGTAGCTGAGCAGTTGCCCCGATGGGGAATAGACGAGCACCTTGACGCCGCCCTTCGCATCGGTGATCCGTACGGGCCTGCCGGCCTTGTCGTAGGCGTACTCGGTCTTGTGGCCGAGCGGATCGATCTCTTCCGTGAGATGGCCCTGTGCGTCGTAGTCACGCTTCCACACGCCGCCTTCGGCATCGAGGATGCCCGTGAGGCGATGCAGCTTGTCGTACTCGAAATACACACGGCTGCCGTCGGCACGCGTGTGCGTCTGCAGGTTGCCGTCTTCGTCGTACGTGTAGTCGTCGGTGCTGCCGTCGGTGTGCACGTGGCGCGTGATGTTCTTCGCGTCGTCGCGGAAGAACCATTCCTGCAGCTTGTCTGGGTGAATGATGCGGTAGGTGTAGCCCTGGATGTCGTAGTAGTGCCAGGTCTCGCCTCCCAGCGCGTCGGTCACGTAGGTCAGGCGGATGTTCTTGTCCCACTCCAGCGCGAGCGCGAAGCTGCCGTCGTCGGACCACTCGCGCACGGCCTTGGCATCTGCGCCGGTGCCGTCGTATTCGAGGTTCATGCCTCGGCCGGTGCGGTCGGTGTAGCGGGTCACGAGATGGTGCGCGTAGGTGTAGCTCCAGCTTTCGCCGTTTTCATCCTGCGCGGCGACGAGGTCACCTTCTGCATCGTGCGTGTATGCGGCGAGCTGACGAATGACCTGACCGTCCTTCAGCTCCCACAGCGACTTGATCAAGCCGGTCTGCGCATCCGGCTGCGTGCCCGCGTGCGCCATGACGGCTTCGCCCTGCTTGCTGATGATGTCGCTCAGCACGCGTTCGCCGGTCGAGGCGATCACGTGGTCGTAGCGCAGGCCGATGGACATGCCGTCTTTCGCCTGCTGCGCGACGAGCCGGAAGTGCTGCTGCTTGCTGTCGACGAGCTCGTAGATCTCCCGCCATTCACCATGCTCGCCCGCAGGCAGTGGCTTGCCGAAGTCAAGTGCCAGCAGGCTCTCGTTCAGCCGCGAGATGCTGACCTCTTCGATGGCATCGAAATACGTCTGCCCCACCTCCAGCAGCGGGTAGGCACGGCTGCGCCCGTCGGCCGCGTGATACACCAAGCTCGCCTGCCCTTGGCGTGCGCCGCGCACTGGCGTGGCAACGTCCACCCGCATGCTGTAAGGCGTGATCCACCGGGCTCCCAGGCTACCGCGGTCGAAGGCATCGAGGTCGCTGGCATAGGTGCGCGCCCATTCGATCGCCAGCGGCGCGGCGAGCACGAAATCGGTGTGCGTGAAGCTCTCGTTGCCGGTAGCGAGGCTGATCGAGGCGCCCTTGCGCGCGGGCGCGGGGCAGTTCTTGCAGCCCGAAGTTCCCTGCGCCGGTGCCTGCTTGCTGATGTGTCCAAGCGGCGTGCCCGGATTGTCCTTCTCCGCCTTGGCACCCGCCTGCGGCGGAACGATGGCCGCGCGCTTCCCCTTCTTGCGCAGCAGTGCATCCCGCAGCTTGTGCAGCAGCCACATGATGCTGGCCTGAGCCTCCTTGTTGGCCAGCGCCGACAGTTGGCTGCGAAGCAGGCGCTTGAAGTCCAGCATCTGCGTGATCACGCCGTTGACCTTGCCGGCAACGCCCGCGGGCAGCTGGCTGGCTGCCGTCTTGGCGACGTAGTTCGCCGACTGCTTGGAGTAACGCACGGCAGTGCCCCACATGCGGCTCCAGGTGCTCTGCGTCTTCGGATCGTGCACGCGCGTTTCCGTCACACCGGGCTTCGCGACGTCGAACAGGTCCTTCTGGCCCAGCACGCGCCGCAGGATATCCACCAGGTTGTCGATGATCTTGTCGGCAAGGTCGGCGCAGCTCTTGAGAATGCCGTCGAGCTTGTCGATGGCACCATCGATGAACTTGTCGAGCTCGCCCATGATGGTGGCGTTCAAGTGCCCCACCAGCGTCGTGACGATGGCTTCGCCCAGGTTCGAAGCAGCTGCCTTCAGCTCCTGCTTCACCAGATGTAGCGTGGGCCGAAGGCTCATGCGCGCGGCCGCCATGCTCGGCGGCAACGGGATCAGCCCGATCAGGTTGATGCCCAGGCTGACCCAGGTCAGGAATGCCTCGACGCCGTCCTTGGCCTTCTTCTCGACGATGTTGATGATGTCCAGGAACACATCCACCAACGCCATGATGTTGCCGATGATCGGAATGCTGCCGAGCACCATCGTCAGGCGCTCCAGCGTCACGTAGCCGCCACTGAACGAGCGCAGCCAGTCATCCACCGCCTTGCTCGCGGCGGCGATGTCTTCCTTGACGATGGTGTTCAGCGGCGCTACCGCCGTCTGGGGTTCTCTCTCTGTCGGCTTCTGGCCTTGCTGTTGTGGGCCTTCGTTTCCTGCCATCTTCTCTCCCTGCCTCGAACTGGTACGTTGCCTTTGCTGCGGATGCGGCTTCAGGGCCGGATCACGCAGTCCTTCATCGTGAGAAACGCCGAGCCCATCGCAAAGCCAACCTCGCAGCTCGCAGTGAACTTCGCGCCGCTGCGCATCTCGCCCATCTTCTGGTTCTGTGCGTCGTCCGCCGGAGTCAAGCGCGCCAGTTCCTGGTTGCCGCGCACATCGGCGGCGCGGATCATCGACGTACCGCCGAAGGAATCAGACGCTTCGACAACCACCGCCGGGAACTGCACACGCTTGCCGTACTCCGGCATGCCGAGCGCGCGGCGGCCCTGCTTCTCGTAACTCTGGTGCAGCTTGGTCAGCGTGGTTTTCGTTTCCGCTTGCGCCAAGCACAGAGAGACGGCGCCCAGGAGGGCAGTGGCGATAAAGACGGTCTTGATGTTTTTCATGAACATGGAATCGATGAAGTGATGGCGTTGCCCGTCAGGGCTCAATTGATGTTCGCGCCCTGAAACTCGAGCTGTTCGAATGTGCTGCCCGTGAAGTCCACGCTGCGCCCCTGCAGTCCCTGCGCATGCACCACGGTGCCGCCGCAGTTCAGCACCCCGACGTCGTTCCAGTGGCCGCCCGCGAAGCTGATGTCGTCCCACTGACATTGCGTGAAGGTGCTGGTACTGATGCTGCCGCCATCGAAGTTGGCGTGCGTGAAGCTGCAGTTGATGAAAGTGCACCCAGTGATCGAAATGCCGCCGAAGTCGCACTGCGTGAAGCTGCAGCCCGTGAACTGGCAGGCGCTCCAGCCCGCCTGCTTGAAGCTGGTGGCGGTGAAACTGGTGCCGGTGAAGGTCGTTGCGGCGAACTGGGCGAGCCCCAGGTCGAGCCCTGCATAAGCGAAGCTGTCGGCCTGGCCCACGAGCCCGGCGGGCGCACCGCCTGCGCCTTTGCGCCACATGTCGTGGGCGAGGATGATGACTTGAGAAGACATGTCGAATCCTTGGATGACGCCGTCGACTCAACGCGAGAGCTGCTTCCGGAGGATCCGGCCAGCGCGCTTCTCGATCAGCAGGCTGGGTTCGGGCAGGCCCGGCAAGGCGCCCCGATGGCCTTGCGGCTCGCCCTTCGTCACCCACGACGCGCTGTAGTCGTCGGGTTCTTCGGCCAGGACGAGTTTGTAGTTTGCGAGCTGCAGGCCTGAAGACCTTGCATCTTCACAGGCTGCCGCAATCGCCTGCGCCGCCAGACCATCAACTTCGATGGTTTCGTTCATTCTCATTCTTCCTCCCTCTGCAAAATTGAAAGCACCGAGTCCAGGCAGGCGCAACGTCTTTCGAGCCAGACCCGGTGCCGGGCGTCACTACCGGCTTCCTTGCTCCCGGAGTATTTCGCCCGTGGTCTTGGAGGCGATGTACGTGATCGACCGCCCCAGCTTGCTGGCGTTGCCGAGCCCCTTCTGCCCCGGAGGCAGCTTGGCCGTGAATGCAATGCCGATGGTGTTGACTCCGTTCTCGTCTTCGCCGTTTTCCTTTTTCCTCTCGGCGATGTGAACGTTGAAATTGTTCAGGTCCTGCCCGGTCTTCTCGAACAGCTTGTACGCGTTGCCCAACGCAACGACCACAGGTGTATTGAGCAGCAGCTGATCCGGCGACTCGACTTCGAAGATCGGTGCGGCAGAGGCATTGAAGTTCATGAAAATTCCCAACGCAATGATCAGGCTCTTAAAGCCTGTAGGTTTGATTCGCCTTCGGGTTGTAGCCCTTGTAGCCGTCGCTTGGCGTGCCGACGTAGCCTCGGTAGTCCGGATGATCATGTTGCATTCCTGCTTTGGCGGCGTCCTTGTCTTCGGGAGAGAAGTTGTTGCTTCCGTAGTAGTCCTTGGCCCGCGTTGTGCGATTCCCGTATTGATCCGAGTGATCCCCATGGGTGTGCCAGTAGCCCACTTCCTGGGCGCACTTCGGAATGCTCTTGGCCGTAGGGCCCCAGGGGTTGACGGTGTCCTTCTCGCCCCTGGTCGCCTTGGTGAAGTCGTATTTGCCATCCGGCGTCTTGTAGACCAGGCCGCCGTACTCCACGTTGTCTCGAATGGACTTGTCGTTGTAACGCATCATCGCCGCCTTGGCCGCGCCGTCCGCCGTGGCGAAACGACCTCCCTTGGCTGTCTTGCATTTGACAGGCGCAGCTTGCAAGCCCAACGGGTCGACCCACGCCACGGGATTGGGCACGTATGCATGGGTGTTAAGACCGCCGCCCAAGCCCAACGGATCGCTGCTGATGAATCTGCCAGCCTGCGGATCGTAGTAACGATGCCTGTTGTAGTGCAGCCCGGTCTCATCGTCCAGATACTGCCCCTGGAAACGGATCGGGTTGGCAAAGCCGGCCCGTCTTCCTGCTTCGCTGATGACCTCTCTTGCCTCGCCCCATGCCTTGTACTGCGCCGACCAGGCAATCTGGCCTTCATGATCCGTCAGCTCCTGGGGCGTGCCGAGATGATCGCACTGGTAGAAGGCAATCTCCTCCTTCGCGAAGGCACCCGGCCTCGGCAGTTGCTCGCCGTTCCACAACGGGTCCTGCTCGATGTCGTACTCCCCGCCATTGGCATCCATCAGCGTTTTCACGACCGTGGTCGAGCTCAGTGCGACGGCTCGCGCTTGCCTGATCTGCACCAGCGGCACAAACGAATCCGGCTCGTGGATGTAGTGGACGCTCCAGCCCCGTCCCTGCCGCTCGCTCTCGCCGGCCGTGCTCTGCGTGCTCTCGAAGGCCAGCGTGTCGCCGTCCCAGCCGAACAGCGTCATGGCTTCGCGTGAGCGCTTGGCGATGCGTCGCCCCACAGGGTCATAGCTGAAGGTGGTGGAGCCCTCTTCGCTTGTGGCCGCGGTCATGCGGTTGAAGCCGTTCCACTCGAAGACCGTTTTCTTCCCGTTCCTGACACGCTCGATCAGGTTTCCGCGCTTGTCGTAGCGGTAGGTGGTGCCCGCGTATTCCTTCAGCAGGTTGTCCAACAGCTTGCTGACTGCGCGCAGGCCTTGCGGCGCATCGCCACGTGCGGCGTCGGCGATGTTGCCGGCCGGGTCGAATGCAAAGGTCTCGCGGCCCAGGCGGCTGTTGGCTTCGAGCAGGCGGCCCACGGGGTCATACCTGTAGTTCAGATTGCCGCGCCGGCTGTCCCCGATGGCGGTCAGCTGACCGGCCTTGTCGTAGCCATAGCTCCGGCGAAGGCTCAGTGCGCCGGCGCTGTCCGGCTTCGCATGCGATATCTGCTGCTCCAGCAACCTGCCGGCAGGGTCGTACCTCAGCCGCTGGCTCAGGCCATTGCCCTGCGTTCGGCCGATCTCCCGATGAAGATCGTCGCGTTCGAAGCCCAGGATGTCCTGTCCATCAACAAGCAAGCCATGCACGTGGCCCGAACCGTAGGTCAGCCATTGCGTGACATGGCCGTCGGGGCGAATGGTCGCAATGCGCTGGTTGAGTTCGTCGTAGCGGTGCTGCCAGACTGCCGTCTGCGAACTGGCCAGATGGTGCTGGTGCTCGCGCGTCAGGTTCCCGGCGGGATCGTAGAACCACTGCAACTTTGCGTCGGAATTGACTGCTTCGATCAACATGCCGTTGAGATCGAAGGCAAAGGTCTCGACCTGCCCCTCGCCCGCATTGCGCTCGACGAGGCGCCCCATCGGATCGAAACGAAACCCTGTCGTGTGCGCCTGCGCCTCGACGACTTGCACCAGCGCGCCGGTGGATTCCTCGTAGAGGTACTGCCTGCGTTGCCTGTCGAAGCCGGTTTCCTCCAGTAGTCTCCCCGCCGGGTCGTAGCTGAAGTTGTAGCGGCTGCCGTTTTCGTTGCGCAGTTCGGTCAGGCGCCCCAGCAGATCCCAGTGGTATTGCAGCGTCTGGCCCGCGGCATCAGTGCGTCCGGCCACGAGCCCGGCGCGGTTGTAGCTATAGCGGGTACGACGACCCAACGCATCGGTGTGAGCGAGCAAGCGACCTTCGGCGTCATGCGTGAAGTGCTCGCGGGTCTGGTCGGGCAGGGAGACTTCTTCGAGTTGGCCCGGATGATTGCCATCGCTCCTTGAAGCAGCTTCGCCTTCCGGGGTGTAGCGATATCGGGTGGCCTGCCCTGCCGCATCGATGGTTTTGGTCAGCCGCCCGCGACTGTCATACTCCCACCGGCTGGTCTTTCCCGAGCAGTCGGTGTAGCTGGCGAGCTGGCCGGCCGGTGTGTACGTCAGCTGTTTCGAACCACCCTTGGCATCGGTGATGCACGCCGGCCGGCCGGCCTTGTCGTAGGCGTACTCGGTCTTGTGACCCAACGGGTCGATCTCTTCGGTGAGATGGCCCTGCGCGTCGTAGTCGCGCTTCCAGATGCTGCCTTCGGCGTCGCGCAAGCCCGTCAGGCGATTCAGCCGGTCGTATTCGAAATGAACACGGCTGCCATCGGCCCGTGTGTGCATTTGCAGGTTGCCGACGACGTCGTAGGTGTAGTCGTCGGTGCTGCCGTCTGTGTGTACATGACGGGTGACGTTCTTGGCGTCATCGCGGAAGAACCATTCCTGCAGCTTGTCGGGATGGATGATGCGGTAGGTGTAACCCAGGATGTCGTAGTAGAACCATGTCTCGCCGCCCAGGGCATCGGTCACGTAGGTCAGGCGGATGTTCTTGTCCCACTCGAACTTCAGTGCAAAGCTGCCATCGTCGGACCACTCGCGCACCGCCTTGGCATCGGCGCCAGTGCCGTTGTATTCGAGGTTCATGCCGCGGCCGGTGCGATCGGTATAGCGGGTCACGAGGTGATGGCTGTAGCTGTAGCTCCAGCTGGCGCCGTTCTCGTCCTTCGCGGACACGAGATCGCGTTCTGCATCGTGCGTGTAGGCGGCAAGCTGGCGCACGACCTGGCCGTCCTTCAACTCCCACAGAGACTTGATCAGGCCCGTGCGCGCATCGGGCTGCGTGCCCACGTGCGCCATGATGGCTTCGCCTTGCCTGCTGATGATGTCGCTCAGCACCTGCTCGCCCGTGTCCGAGATCACATGGTCATAGCGCAGGCCGATGGAGGCGCCGTCCCTGGCTTGCAGCGTCACAAGCCGATAGTGCGACCGGCCTTCCACAAGCTCGTAGATCTCACGCCAGTTGCCCTGCTCACCCAAAGGCAGTGGCTTGCCGAAGTCCAGCGTCAGCAACGACTCGCTCAGACGCGAGACGGTCATCTCTTCGATGGGATCGCGATAGACCTGGCCCACGGCCAGCAAGGGGTATGCGTGGCTGCGGCCGTCGGCTGCGTGATAAACCAGACTCGGTTGACCCTTGCGCTCACCCCTGGCTGGTGTCATCAGGTCCACGCGCGTGCTGTAGGGCGTGAGCCAGCGCGCGCCCAGGATGCCTCGGTCGTAGGCATCGAGCTGGCTGCGGTACGTGCGTGCCCATTCGATCGGCAACGGCGCGGCGAGCACGAAGTCTGTGTGGGTGAAGCTCTCGCAGCCAGTGACGAGGCTGATCGACTTGCCGAGCGCGACAGGCGCCGGGCAATTCTTGCAGCCTGCGTCTTTCTGGCCATCCGCCTGCTTGCCGATGTGCCCGAGCTGGTCGCCCGGCTTGTCCTTCTGGGCCACCGCGCCGGCATTCGGCGAAACAATCGCGCCGCGCTGCCCCTTCTTGCGCTGGATGGCGGCCAGCAGCTTGTGCAGCAGCCACATGATGCTGGCTTGTGCTTCCTTGTCGGCCAGGCGCACGAGCTGGTTTCTAAAGGTCTTCTTGAAGTCCAGCAGGCTCCCGATCACGCCATTGACCTGCCCCGCCACGCTCTCGGGCAAGCGGTTGGCAGCAACCTTGGCGGCGTAGTTGGCCGACTGCTTCGTGTACTTGACGGCGCTGCCCCACAACCGGTTCCACGTGCTCTGAGTCTTCGGGTCGTGCACGCTGGTTTCCGCCACGACAGGCGTACTGACCGTGAACATGTCCTTCTGGCCCAGCACCCGCTGCAGGATGTCGACCAGGTTGTCCACGATGCTGTCGCCCAGCTTTGTGCAGCCTTGCAACATGTCTCCAAGCTTGGCGATAGCGCCATCGATGAAGACCTCCAGCTCGCCGACGATGGTCGCGTTCAGGTGTCCTACCAGCGTGGTGACGATGGCTTCGCCCAGGTTCGAGGCGGCTGCCTTCAGCTCCTGCCTCACCAGATGCAGCGTGGGGCGCAGGCTCATGCGCGCGGCCGCCATGTTCATCGGCAACGGGATCAACCCGATCAGGTTGATGCCCAGGCTGACCCAGTTCAGGAATGCGTCGATCCCGTCCTTGGCCTTCTTCTCGACGATGTTGATGATGTCCAGGAACACATCCACCAACGCCATGATGTTGCCGACGATCGGAATGCTGCCGAGCACCATCGTCAGGCGCTCCAGCGTCACGTAGCCGCCGCTGAACGAGCGCAACCAGTCGTCCACCGCCTTGCTCGCGGCGGCGATGTCTTCCGTAACGATGGTGTTCAGTGGCGCAACCGCCGTCTGGGGTTCGCGCTCCGTCGCCTGCGGCGTCGGCGCTGCTTCCGGTCCTGCCATTTTTTCTTGTTCTCTTCGAGCTTGTGCGTTGGGTTGGTGGAGTGCGGCGCGCCGCGGCGGGTCAGCCCATGAAGCCGGGTGTTCGGCCTGTCAGTGCAGGGTTGGCGGCAGCTGTTGCAACGCCCGGCTTCATGCCCCCCGAAGCCATGCCGCTCATCACGCCGGTGATCGGCGCACCCATCGGCCCCAGCTTGGCGCCGGCCGCCTGGATCGCCATGCCGGTTGCTGCCTGGCTCGCCTGGCCGAGCAACGCCTTGGCGCCCCCTCGCTGGATGGCCTGCGCTGCACCCACAGCCTGCTGCGCGACACCGGCCGCCTGGGTTACCTGGCCCAGCGTGCTCGCGGCCTTGCTGCCCATACCCGCGACACCGGCGAGCGCGCCCGCGGCACCGCCTGCCGAACCGGCCATGCCCGCAAAGCCGCTGGTCAAGCCCGAAAGCCCCGATACAGCGCCGCCGCCCCCCTCGGCGCCTGCGCCCGTCGCACCCTTTGCCTTCCAGTCCTTGGGCGTGCCGAAATAGCTCCCCTCCTCCCACGGGTCGCGGGGGTCCTTGCCGAATGTGACCTTGGCAGTGCCGATGGGCAGGCCCGAGACGGTCGCGAACCCGTTGCGGTCGAAGGTGCCGGCGTGCGTGCCGCCTTCCGAATCGACCACGGTGAAGTCGCCCTGCGCCACGCCCTGGCGCTTTTCGCCAGTCGGCTTGATGTACTGGTGGTACAGGTCGAGCTGCCCCTTCGGCACCTGCGGCGGATTGGGCAGCGCAGGCTTGCCCTCGTTGGCGGGCCCGACGAGGCTGTGTACCGATGCATGCTCGCGCCAGATGCCGGAAGTGCCATGCTCGATCCCGCCCGAACTCCAGCGGCTGTAGCTCGAGCCGCCGTTGATCACCACCTCTTCCTTTGCGTGGATGGTGATCTTGTTGGCGGTCTGCGTGATGTTGAGCTTGGCCAGCACGTTGACGCTGTCCTTCAGCGCCTTGATGTCGATGTCGGCACCGGCCGCCACGAGCCGCATGCCGGCCTTGGAGGCGAACATGCGGATCGCGCTCTGCACGCTCACCAGCAGGCTCTTGCCCGCGCTCACGCTCGTATGGCCACCGCTGGTGAGCGCGCTGTGCTCGTTGCTCACGATGTGGGTCGAGCCCTGCGCCACGGTTTGCAGGCCCTTGGCGCTGGCCAATGTCAGGTGCGATTCCTGGAACTCGGGAAAGTCGCCCTGCTCGCGATTGCCGCCCTGTCCCTTGATGGCATCGTTCTGCTCCTTGAGGCTCGTGGTGACCTCGTCCTGGTCGCCGGCCTCGTGGGCCTGTGCACCTTGCGCCACTTCGCTCAAACCTTCGTGCAGATCGCGCGCCTGAGTGAGACGGCCCACCGTCTCGCTCATGTCGGTGATGTGCGCCTGCGCATTCGGGCGCGCTTCGGTGGTGACCAGCAGCCCCTTGCCCGCACGCATCACCCCATGCCCGTCGGTACGCAACTCGAAGCCCTGCCCCCGGGCATCCTTGCGCCCCGCCGTGTCCTCGATGCGCCCGATGTGCCCCACGCTCAGTTGGCTGGCCTGGTGATCACTGCGCAACTGCGCCTGGATCTTGCCCTGCGTGTCGTCCAGCACGATGTGGTTGCTGCGCCCGCCGCCCAACTCGCGGCTCCTGATGCCCGACAGGTGCTTCTGCTCGGGCAGCTGCCACGCCGGCATGGTGTCGGCGTTGTGCACGCAGCCGGTGACGATCGGGTAGTCGGGGTCGCCGTTCAGAAAGTCGACGATCACCTCCATGCCGATGCGCGGCACGGAGGTCATGCCGAAGGTGGCGCCTGCCCACGCGGTGGACACGCGCACCCAGCAGCTGGAGTGTTCGTTCTCCTGCCCGATGCGGTCCCACTGGAACTGCACCTTGATGCGTCCGTACTGGTCGGTCCAGATCTGCTCGCCCTGCGGGCCCACCACCATGGCCGTTTGCGGCCCGCGGGTGCGCGGCTTGGCTGTGGTGCGCTGCGGGCGCCAGGCGTAGCTGGTGGGCTGCGCGTCGAAGGCGAAGCGCTGCACGGAGCCTTCGGTGCCTTCCGCGCCCTCGCTGGCCTGCAGGTTCTCCTGCAGGTGGTAGCTCACGCCCACGAGCAGGTACTGCTGGTTCTGGTCGGCCTTGGGGTGGCCGGTCAGGCGCAGGGTGTGGCCGGTGGCGAGTTCGCGCAGGTTGGCGCGGCCGGTGACGCGGCTGCGCTGGCTCAGCTGTTCTTCGTTGCGGATGCGCGCGTAAGTCTCGCCGTCGCCGTGCTGCACGAAGCCGCCGGGCCATTCGTACTGTTCGTAGGCGTCGTGGTCGTGCCCGGGCGACATCTGGCGCAGGTGCGACAGCTCGGCCTTGGGCTTCTGGAAGTCGTAGTCGTCGTTGTAGTGGTGGCCCGAGCGCACTTCTTCCGCGATCTCCCACGCATAGATGCGCTCGCGCTGGCCCATGCCGGACTTCTCCAGCGGGTGGTAGCGCACTTCTTCCCCGCCGGGCAGCGGGCTGTGCGAGTGGGCGATGTCATCGGCGAACACGAGCACGTGCTGCGACGCTTCGTGCCTGAAGTGGTAGTAGATGCCTTCGAGCTCGCACAGGCGAGAGATGAAGTCGAAGTCGCTCTCGTGGTACTGCACGCAGTAGTCCCACTGCCGGTAGTCGCCGCGCGTGAGCTTCTTCTCGATGGGGTAGCCGTAGCTGCCGAGCACTTCCACCACGATGTCGGGCACGCTCTTGCCCTGGAAGATGCGAAAGTCGCTGCGCCGCGTGGCCAGCCACAGCCAGGGCCGCAGGCGCATCCGGTAGAAGGAGTGCCGCGCATCCTCCTGCTCCAGCCCGAAGCGGGTGGCAATGCCGCCCAGGTAGCGCACGCCGCCTTCGGTTTCCACCGACACGGTGGTGGCCTTGCCCAGCAGGGTCTTGGGGTCGATGTTGTTGCTGTTGCCCAGCAACTCGATGTCGAAGGCGTACAGCTGGCTCAGCGCTTCGCGGCCTACCAGCTGGCGGAATTGCAACGCTTCGCCTGCGGGCGTCTGGATCGTTACTCGGCGCGTCATTGCAACGCCCCGTCAGCCCTGTAGCCCCAATTAATTAATAAAGACTTATAAAATAAGAATATTGTTTTAGCAATGAGCTTCATGCCCACCTCCCGCTGCACATTTTGACAATTATTTTAAATGTTGATTTATCGTAAGAATCGATGCGAAAAATAGATGGCCAATTAAATCAGCATAAAGTTCGCCCCCTGCCACTGCCAGTGCAGGAAGTCACGCGGAGGGGCAATGCGTGATGAATTACTGGTCCGAATCAATTGCCATGCCGGAGAAGGCTCGGCCCGTGATGAGTGAGCACTGGTCGGAAGACTGAAAAGCGAGCCCGAATTGCGCTATTTCCGATGCTCGCCCTTGGCTATGCGTGACGAAGCCACTGCCGGGCCGGGGCTTTGGCGGCAAAAGCGCGTCAGGGCGCGTATCGCCGGCCAACCTCGATGAATACGACTACCCGAACATCGGGCGGTCGTTGCGCAAACTGGCTTCGGAGTACTTTGCGATCTTAGAGAAGGGGAACGGCAAGGGTCCCGCGAAGACAGCAGCGAAGGCGGGAAAGGCCGGCAAGAAGCAGTAAGCCGGCCTTTCCGTGCCAAGGGGGCTCAGGCCGGCTTGCGTGCCGTGAGCCACTGCGCCGGGGCCAGCGCCGCTGCCACCACGCGGACTTCGCCGATGTTGCCGAAGAAGCCGTCGACACGCTTGAACCCCCACGAGCCATCTGCGAGTTTGCGATCCCACCATGAGCCACCGCCTACGACCCATGGCGATGCGGCCGAGAGCGTGGCCAGCCCTGGATTGGCCGAGACGTTGCGCAGGACCGGCGCTCCTTCGACGTACATCGTGGTGTCGTGCGACACAGGGTCGTTCACGATTGCGATGTGCACCCAGCGATCAGCAATGACCTCACCCGACCAGTTGGTCTTGGGCTTACCCGCGCCAATCGGACTCGGCACCACTTCCCACTGCACCTCGCGCAGGCTGGAAATAGCAAACAACATCGGCGGTGATTCGGGGTCGCCGCCCGAATAGCCGGAGAGTTCGCCACGGCGGCCATCGCGCGTCATGACGTTCATCCATTGATTGTTGTCGGCGGTCCAACTCTTGTCGAGCTTGACGAAGGCTTCGATGGTGTAGCCGTTCTCCAGTGTCTGCGCGTTGATCGGAGCGGCATCCTTGGTCAGGAAATAGCTCATGCGCGGCGGCGCACCATTCTTGTCCCTCATGGTGTTCAGGAAACGCACCGAGCCAGGCGCGGCCGAGAGATAGTGGCGGTCATCGCTCCATACGATGTCTCCCTCCACTGCTCCTGCGACCCCGAGTTGGTTCAGCTTGTCTCGGTACAGAGGGTTATTGCCGGTGACGTCGTCGATCTTGGTGTCCACCGGCACCGGCTGATTCGCCGTGCCGCCAAAGAAGCGCCAGTGCGCCAGCGTATTCGCCACCTTGGGATAGTCATCCGAGTTCGTGGCGGGCCGTTGTGTGACCGTCGCGGGCTCCTTGTAGTTGGCGAGGATCATCGCGCGAGCCTTGTCCACCAGCGAGCTCTCGATGGTGGCGCTGCCGGTGCCGAAGCTCTTGTTGAAGCCCGCGAAGCGCAGCGCAAAATCCATGTCGATGACGAAGGCCTCGTTGGGCGTGGTGAGCACGGCCTGGTCGAAGCTGTTGAGCGTGGCGGCCGGCTTCTGCGGCACCCACGGCGAGAACGACAGCACCTTGATCTTCTTGTTGGTCAGGTCGAACTCGTACAGGCGCATCAGGCCGTTGCCGCCCTGGTAGGCCATCTGGTAGTCGACCACCATCTCCTCGACCTTGCGGCCGAAGTCGTTGGTCTTCGTGAGATGCGCGGCGCCATGGTGATGGCCGTTGAGCGTCATGAAGATCTGGTCGTTGTCGCGGATCAGCTTCTCCCAGAGCATCTTGCCGTAGTCGGTCTCGAGCGGGCTGGTGCCGTCGGGCGCGATGTTGAGCAACTGGTGGTTCACCAGGATGACGGGCAACGTCGGGTTCTTCGCAATCACCTGGCGGGCCCAGGCGATGCCTGCGTCGGAGATACGCCATGACAGCGACAGCACCATGAACTTCTGGCCTTGCGCCTCGAACACGTGGTACTCGTGGAAGCCGCTGGCGTCGCGCGCGCCGAAGGTGGCCTGCTGCTTCGCACGCTCCGCGCCGAACCACTGGATGTAGGGCTCGTTGGCGGGAGTACGGCTGGCATCGGTGCCGCCGACGGGGTCGATGCTGTAGTCGATGTCTTTCATCACGTCATGGTTGCCGGCGAGCACGCTGTAGGGCAGCTTCGCGTCTTCGAGCACCTTCATCGCGGCATCGGCCACCTTCCACTGATCGGGCTTGCCGACCTGGTCGACCACGTCGCCAAGGTGGATGGTGAAGGGAATGTTCAGCGCCTTGGCATTGGCGGCGATCCACTTCGTCTGGGCGGCGAAGGGTGCGCTGCCGAAGCGCTTGTCATATTGGTCGCTCTCGTCGGCAGTGGCATAGCGTGCATAGAACTGTGTGTCGGGCATCACAGCGAGCGCGAAGCTTGAGATCTTGGCTGCGACAGCCGGCGGAGCGGGCGGCGGCGCCGATGCCGGGGCGGGTGCAGGCGCCGGCAGCGGGCCCAAGGCGGGTGAACCGCCGCTACCACCGCCGCAGGCCGCGAGCAAGGCGCTGCTGCCGCCAACGGTCAGCAGCGATGCGCCGAGCTTGAGCATCTGGCGGCGCGGCGGCGTGTTGCTGTTGTTGTTCTGTTCGGAATCATTCGATTCGGCGGGCGAAGCAATGCGCGGCGTGCGGGCGCCGCGCGGGTCGTCGGAAACGGACATGGAAAAGGAGGAGAAATTGCGAAGCTCGCAGCGTAGAAAGCTGCGGTGACATGCGCATGCAAGGCCCATGACACATTGTTTCCCCGTCAGGCCCTACTTCTTACTGGCCGCGCGCTCCATCCGATCCAGCCTCACCACACGCCACGCACAAAGGCTGCCAAGCACAGCCAGCAGCGCCGCCGCCGTGAACATCGTGCGATACCCGAAAGCCTGCGCGACCGCACCGCCAAGCAACACGCCCAGCACGCCGCCGAAGCCATAGCCGATCACCGTGAACAGCGCCTGCCCTCGCCCGCGCAGGTGGCCGGGGAAGCGGCGCGACACCACTGCGATGCAGGTCGTGTGGTGCGCCGCGAAGCTCAGCGCATGCAACCACTGCGCCACGATGAGCGCCGCAATCCAGCCGCCCAGCCCCGCTGTCAGCCCCAGCCGGGCGACGGCCGCGATGCCGCACACCAGCATCCAGCGCGGCATCGGCATCAGGCCGATGAGCCGGCCCTGCAAGAAAAACCACACGATTTCCGCCACCACCGACAGCGCCCACAGCAGGCCGATGGTGCTCTTGCCGTAGCCGATCGAATCGAGGTACAGCGAGAAGAAGGCGTACACCGAGAAGTGCGACATCACCTGGAAGAACAGCGCCGCGAAGAACCACCGCACCGCCGGATTGCGAAGCACCGGCCCGATGGGCTCCTTCACTGCGTCGTGCGCCGCGGGCGGCTCGCGCACGTCGGGCAGCTTCATGGTCGCGATCAGCACGATGGCCAGCGTGCCCGCGGCCCAGGCCGGAAAGTGCTTCATGCCGAAGCGCTCGAACCACTCGCCTGCCACGAACACCGTGAGCAGAAAACCGGCCGATCCGCACAGCCGGATGCGCCCATAGCGCCCCCAGTCGCCGGCCACCAATTGCGCCATCGCGGCCTCGGTGAGCGACATCATCGAGCTGGTGTGGGTGAACATCACGAGCAGCACCAGCGCGAGCCACCACGCGCCGCCGTGCCACCACAGCCCGAAGGAGCTGAGCAGCGCCACCGCCGCACTGAAGCGCAGCAGCTTGACGCGCTGCCCCGTGTGGTCGCTGAGCGCGCCCCAGGCATAGGGCGCGAACACCCGCGTGATCGACTGCACCGAAGCCAGCAGGCTGATGGTGAAGATCGGCAGCCCCAAATCTTTGAGCCACAGGGGCAGGTACGGGTTGAAGAACCCGATGTGCGCGAAATAGCTGGCCGACAGACCAGCGAATGCCAGCATGTGGCCGCGTGCTGCGGCCACTGGTGGCGGGGCGGACACTACAGGAAGGACGCCTGCGGCGACGCTGCCTCGGTCTTGCCGGCTTGCGTTTGCACGTCGCCGCACTGCGCGCGGTTGCGCAGCACGTGCTCCATGACCACCAGCGCCAGCATGGCTTCAGCGATGGGCGTCGCGCGAATGCCGACGCACGGGTCGTGGCGGCCCTTGGTGATGACTTCGACGGGGTTGTTGTTGATGTCGATGGACTGGCGCGGGCTGATGATCGAGCTGGTGGGTTTGATCGCGATGCTCACCTCGAGGTCTTGCCCCGAGCTGATGCCGCCGAGGATGCCGCCGGCGTTGTTCGTGACGAAGCCAGTGGGCGTGATCGAGTCGCCGTGCGTAGTGCCGCGCTGGGTGACGCTGTCCCAGCCGGCGCCGATCTCGACCGCCTTCACCGCGTTGATGCCCATCATCGCGTAGGCGATCTCGGCATCGAGCTTGTCGAACAGCGGCTCGCCGAGGCCGATCGGCACGTTGGTGGCAGTCACGCGGATGCGCGCGCCGCACGAATCGCCGGCCTTGCGCAGGCGGTCCATGTAGTTTTCCAGCGCGCTCACGTCGGCGATGGGGGCGAAGAAGGGGTTGTTGGGCACGTGCTCCCAGCTCTCGAACGGAATGGCGATTTCGCCGATCTGCGTCATGCAGCCGCGAAACACCATGCCATGCTTCTCAGCCAGCCACTTCTTGGCGACCGCGCCGGCCGCGACCATGGGTGCGGTCAGCCGTGCCGAGGAGCGCCCGCCGCCGCGCGGGTCGCGAATGCCGTATTTCTTCCAGTAGGTGAAGTCGGCGTGGCCGGGGCGGAACTGCTGGGCGATCTGCCCGTAGTCCTTGCTGCGCTGGTCGGTGTTCTGGATCAGCAGCGCGATGGGGGTGCCGGTGGTCTTGCCCTCGTACACGCCCGACAGGATCTGCACCGCGTCGGGCTCGTTGCGCTGGGTGACGTGGCGGCT
The DNA here is from genome assembly GCF_900111625.1 of Variovorax sp. OV084. Classification (NCBI taxonomy): domain Bacteria; kingdom Pseudomonadati; phylum Pseudomonadota; class Betaproteobacteria; order Burkholderiales; family Comamonadaceae; genus Variovorax; species Variovorax sp. OV084. The sequence goes on from NZ_FOII01000022.1 coordinate 65,773, forward strand.
GGTGCCGGGGCGCCGGCGATCGAGGTCGCCCTGGATGTCGGCCTCGCTGAGTTCCATGCCCGGGGGGCAGCCGTCGATGACGCAGCCGATGGCCGGGCCATGCGACTCGCCGAAATTGGTGACCGCGAAGAGTGTTCCGAAGGTGTTGCCGCTCATGGCGGGGATTATCCCTACAAAGCGGCCGCCCCTCAGTCGGTCGTGTTTTCCAGGCGCTTGGTCAGCGCGCCCACCTGCAGCTCGATGGAGAACAGCCGTTCGTTCAGCACCGCAGTCTGGAGCCGGATCGCCTCGATGATGGCCTTGGTCTGCGGGTCGGGGGCGTTTTCGCAGAGTTCGGCCAGGTCATGCAGCTTCTTGCGCAGTTCGTTGCTCATGGAAGGCTCCGGTGATCGCGTCGTGGAAGCCCCAGTATGGGGTTTCGTCAACGCTCCGGCAATGCGGCGGCACCCGGGGTTTCGGGTGCTACCGCCCCTCCCGCCCCACGCAGCCGCACGGCCACCAACCCGCCTACGAACAGCAACACCGCCGCGCAGATGCCGGCCGTGAGGCGCAGGCCATGCAGCAAGGCCTCGCGGCCCGCCTCGAGCAGTTCGGCGCCCGCGCTCCCGCCAAGCTGCCCGGCCAGCACGACCGCGCCGCCCAGCGTGCTGCGGGCGGCTTCCACCTCGGCCGGACCCGCAAGGCCCATCGGCACGGCATCGGCCATGGTGTTGCGGTAGATGGCCGCGCCGATGCTGCCGAGGATCGCAATGCCCAGCGCACCGCCGAATTCCGAGCTGGTTTCGGAGATCGCCGAGGCCACGCCCGCACGCTCCGGTGGCGCGCTGCCCACCACCAGGTCGGTCGCCAGCGTGAACACCGGCGCCAACCCGAGCGAGGAGATGACCGCGCTGCTCACCATCCAGGCCAGCCCGTCCTGCGCGGGCAACACGGCCAGCATGCCGAAACCCAGCGCCGCCACCGCCAGCCCGCCGCCCATCACGAAGGCCGGTCGCATGCGCCGCACCAGTGCCGGCACGACCATCGAGCCGACGATGAAGGCGCCCGCGCCCGGCATGCTCCACAGGCCCGCATGCAACGGCGACAAGCCGAGCACCAGCTGCAGGTACTGGGCGTTGTACAGAAAGATGCCGAACATCACGAAGCAGGCCAGCATGTAGGAGCCGAGCGAAACGCTGAAGGCCGGCAGGCTGAACAACCGCAGGTCGATCATCGGGTCGGCCAGCCGCTTCTGCCGGCGCACGAACAGCGCTCCGAGCACCAGCCCGAGCACGATCGACAGCACCGGTATCGCATGCATGCCGTGCTCCGCGATCTGCTTGACACCGTAGATCACCGGCAGCACCGCGCCCAGCGACAGCGCCACGCTGGCCAGGTCGAGCCGGGCCGCGTCGGGGTCGCGGTACTCGGGCAGCAGCAAGGGTCCGAGCAGCAGCAGCAGCACCATCACCGGCACGCCGATCAGGAACACCGAGCCCCACGGAAAGAACTGCAGCAGCACGCCGCCCAGCACCGGGCCAATGACGGCGCCAGCCGAGTAGCTCGAAATCCACACGCCAATGGCGATGGTGCGCTGCCCCGGATCGAGGAACATGTTGCGGATCAGCGAGAGTGTGGACGGCGCCAGCGTCGCGCCCGCCACCCCGAGCAGCGCCCGGGTGGCGATGAGCATGTTGGCGCTGGTCGAGAACGCCGCCAGCACAGAGGCAATGCCGAACGCCCCCGCGCCGATCAGCAGCAGCCGCCGCCGGCCAATGCGGTCGCCCAGCGTGCCCATGGTGACCAGCAGGCCGGCCACGAAGAAGCCGTAGATGTCGACGATCCACAGCAACTGCGAAGCCGTGGGCTTGAGGTCTTCGCTGATCGACGGGATCGCAAGGTTCAGCACTGTGAGGTCCATCGAATAGAGCATGCATGGCAGCGCGATGACCGCCAGGCCGGTCCATTCGCGCACCGTGGCGCGGGCCGGAGCTGGTGTGTTCTTCATTCTTTCAGGCAGCAAGGCTTAGCCAGCCCTCCAGCTTGACGAGCGCTCCGCTCCAGCCGTGGTTGTGGGCATCGCGCGCGGCTTCGTCGAAGAACTGCTCGTGCAGCAGCACCAGCTCGCAGCCCTCGGCATCGGGCTCGATGCTCAGGGTGACGCGCGACTCGCGCTCCGGCGTGCTGCGCCAGGCCCAGCTGAAGACCAGCTTGCGGTTCGGAACCACTTCGAGATACGTGCCGCTCACGTCGTGCGTCTCGCCGTCGTTGGCCAGCATGGCCACGCGAAAGCGCCCGCCCACGCGCAGGTCGACCTCGGCGATGGGTACCGAAACGATCTCCTCGGGCCCGAACCAGAGCTTCAGCGCTTGCGGGTCGGTCCACGCGCGCCAGACTTTGTCGGGCGAGACGCGGTAGTGCCGCCTGAGGCTGAGCGAGGGGCGCTCTGCGTCGCCGGTGGAAGGGTTCGCCATTCGGTCTCCTCCTGGTGATAGAGAAAGCGCGCCAGTGCATCGAGGCGCCCGGTCCAGAACTTCTCGTAGCGGGACAACCACACGGCGGCCTCCTGCATGGGCCGGGGCGACAGCTCGCAGCGCACGATGCGGCCCTCTTTCGTGCGAGAGATCAGGCCCGCGTCTTCGAGCACGCGCAGGTGCTTCATGAAGCCGGTGAGGGACATGTCGTGCGGCCCGGCCAGCTCGGTCACGCTGAGGCTGCGCTCGCCCAGGGCTTCGAGCACGGCGCGCCGCGTGGAATCGGAGAGCGCGGCGAAGACTGCGTCGAGGGCGTCGGTGTCCGGATGAGCGGCTGAGTGAACCATGCGGTTGAGTATCTGGAAGGCCTGCAGGCCCGTCAAGCGGCGCTTCCCCAAAGCCCCTTCGTGCGACCATTCATCCTGAATCATCGACAGGCAAAGGCCCCTCCAATGACCGAACTGCGCCAACCATATCCCCCGATCGAACCGTACGAAAGCGGCATGCTCGACGTGGGCGACGGCCACCAGATCTACTACGAGCGCGCGGGCACGCCCGGCGCCAAGCCCGCAGTGTTCCTGCATGGCGGCCCTGGCGGCGGCATCTCGCCCGAACACCGGCGGCTGTTCGACCCGGCACGCTACGACCTGATGCTGTTCGACCAGCGCGGCTGCGGCCGCTCGCTGCCGCACGCAGGCCTGGAGGCCAACACGACATGGCATCTGGTCGCCGACATCGAGCGCCTGCGCGAGCGCGCCGGTGTCGACAAGTGGCTGGTATTCGGCGGCTCGTGGGGGTCGACGCTCGCCCTCGCCTACGCCCAGAAGCATCCCGAACGCGTAAGCGAACTGGTGCTGCGCGGCATCTACACCGTGACCCGGGCAGAACTCCGGTGGTACTACCAGTTCGGCGTGTCGGAGATGTTCCCCGACAAGTGGGAGAAGTTCCAGGCTCCCATTCCCGAGGCCGAGCGCGGCGACATGATCGCCGCCTACCGCAAGCGGCTCACCGGCGACGACCCGGTGGCACGCATCGAGGCGGCGCGCGCCTGGAGCGTGTGGGAAGCCGAGACCATCACCCTGCTGCCGAGCCCGGCGATTGCCGAAGCGCATGGCGAAGATCATTTCGCGCTGGCCTTCGCACGGCTGGAAAACCACTACTTCGTGCACGACGCGTGGCTCGAAGAAGGCCAGTTGCTGCGCGACGCGCACCGGCTGCACGGCATTCCCGGGGTGATCGTGCACGGCCGCTACGACATGCCCTGCCCCGCGCGCTACGCATGGGCGCTGCACAAGGCCTGGGCCGAAGCCGAGTTCCATCTGATCGAGGGCGCAGGGCATGCCTACTCGGAGCCCGGCATCCTCGACCGGCTGCTGCGCGCGACCGACGGTTTTGCCAGCCGCTGAATCGCGCGCAGCCGCTACGGCCCGGGAACGCTTTATGCGTGCTGCACCGCACCACACAACCACCTGCGAAGGAGCGCCCCATGCTGGACCGTACCGCCACCCAGTTCTCCCACGTGAAGCCCGGCGACACAGAGTTCGTATCGGGTGGTTTGCGTGATTTTTTTCTCTATCGCGACCTTGGCATCGCCGAGGCCACCAACGGCAAGGTGATCGCGCATCTGGTCAAGGCCAACATGGCACCGGAAACGGGCACCGGCTGGCACCGCCACGAGGCGGACTTCCAGATCGTGATCATGGTCAAGGGCTGGGCCCGCTTCATGTACGAAGACAAGGAAACGCTGGTCGAGGCCGGCGACGTGGTGCACCAGCGCCCGGGCATCCGGCACTTCCTGTTCGACTATTCGCCCGACATGGAGTACCTGGAAATCGTCTCGCCGGCGGACTTCAAGAGCATCGACGTGGAGCCGGTGTGCGAGATTCCGGCGCCTACGCCCTGGAAGTAAGTCAGCGCAAGCGGCAGGCCTACTGAAGAAACCTGCCTTCCACCTGACCTCGCACGTAAAGACAGGAGGCTGTCTCCTCAGCCAAACACCCGGCGAGGAATACTTCAAACAAGAGTCATTCGCAGCCAGAATGCCGGCCGATGCTGCTTTCGTTTGCATCGTCTCCAAGGCACTCACGATGACCCGCTCCACTCGCCCGATGCGTCACCGCACGCCCATCGCACTCGCCCTGATCGGCCTGTGCGCTTCGTCCCTCCCCACCGCATTCGCCCAGCAAGCCGCGCAGCCCGCGGCTTCCTCGCCCTCCGCTGCGCCTGCGCCTGCCCCCGGCACCTCCGTCCCCGCCACGCTGCGCGAAGTGCAGGTTCAGGGCGCACAGGACAAGACCGGCTTCGGCGCCAACCCGTCTTCGCTCAACCGCCTGCCGGCCGACCTGCGCGATGCGCCGCAATCCGTCACCGTCATCAACCAGGCCGTAATGCAGTCCCAGGGCGCGACCTCGCTCGCAAGCGCACTGCGCAACGTGCCGGGCCTGACCATCGGCGGTGCCGAGGGCGGGCAGATCGGCACCAACATCAACCTCAACGGCTTCTCGGCGCGCACCGACATCTACCTGGACGGCGCGCGTGACCGCGCCCAGTACTACCGCGACACCTTCGCGCTCGAATCGGTCGAGGTGCTGATGGGCCCGTCGTCGATGCTGTTCGGCCGCGGCTCCACCGGCGGCGTGATCAACCAGGTCACGAAGAAGCCGTCGCTCGCGGCAGCGGGCGAGGTCTCGGTGTCGGCGAGCACCACGGGGCTCGTGCGCTCGACCATCGACATCAACCGCCCGCTGTCCGACACCTCGGCCTTCCGCATCGCGGCCATGGGCCAGCAGGGCGACGCCAGTACGCGCGAGCAGACCAAGCTGAAAGACTTCGGCCTCGACGCCTCGCTGAAGTTCGGCATCAACACGCCGACGCAGGTCACGCTCTCGGCGCTGGTGCAGCACAACCGCGACCAGCCCGACTACGGCGTGCCGCCGCTCAACGGCCACCCCGTGAAGGTCGACCGCGACACGGCCTACGGCTTCAGCGACGACCGCACGATCTCCGACATCCAGGCCTTCAGCGCGGTGGTGCAGCACAAGCTCACGCCCGACACCTCGATCCGCAACCAGACGCAGTACAACGACGTGACCACCGATGCGCGCGAGACCGCGCCGCAGAGCATCGGCACGCTGTCGGCCAAGGGCGTGTTCACGCCCTTCTCCACCGGCACCACGGCCGTGCCGGCCGCCGCGTTCTCGTCGCTGCCGCTGAGCAGCCTGTGGGTGCGCCAGCAAAGCCATGACCGCACGATCCACGACAAGTCGCTGTTCAACCTCACCGAGCTCAACACCAAGTTCACCACCGGCTCGGTCAAGCACACGCTGCTCGCGGGCCTGGAGCTGGGCCACGACACCTACGACAACCAGGCTTACTACCGCAACGGCACCTGCGCGGGCGTGGCGCTGAACCCGGCTGGCGGCACCAGTGGCTATGCCACCTGCTCGCCGCTGCTCGCGCCTTACCAGGGCAACACGCCGAGCACCGCGCCCTCGCTGCCGGGCAACCTGGCCACCGCCAGCGCGACGACCGTCGCGGGCTACGTGAACGACACCATCGAGCTGAGCCCGCAGTGGAAGCTGGTGGCCGGCGTGCGGCAAGACCACTACCGCGCGAGCATCTACAACAGCATTCCGACCGCGACCACGCTCGCCTCCGAAAGCCAGACCGTCGACTTCACCAGCGTGCGCGCTGGCGCCATCTGGCAGCCGACGCCCGAGCAGTCGTACTACGTGTCGTACAGCACCTCGTTCAACCCCTCGCTCGAACAGCTGGTGGCCACCACGGGCAGCACGCAGCCGCTGCCACCGCAAAAGAACAAGGCCTATGAAGTCGGCGGCAAGTGGGACTTGAACGACGGCAACCTCTCGCTGACAGCCGCCGCGTTCCAGATCACGCAGACCAATGCACGCTCGCAGAACAGCGACGGCACCTACAGCGCGACCGGCACGATACGCGTGAACGGCGCACGTGCCGGCGTCGCGGGCCGCGTGACCGACAAGCTGCAGCTGTTCGGCGCCTACACGCACCTGGACGCGACCATCATCGACGGCATCGCGCCCGGCACGCTCGGCAAGGTGCCCGCCAACACGCCGAAGGACGCGGCCAGCCTGTGGGCCACCTACGCGATCACGCCCGAGTGGGAGATCGGCGGCGGCACCACCTACAGCGCCAGGCGCTTCGCCAACAACACCGACCTCGTGCAGGTCGGCGGATATGCGCGACTCGACGCGATGGTGGCTTACCATCAGCCCAAGTACGACATCCGGCTGAACCTGTTCAACCTGGCCAACCGCCATTACTACGACGCGCTGATCCCATCGGACGGCGGCCGTGCGGTGCCGGGCTCAGGCCGCGCCGCCACGCTGTCGCTCACCTACCGGCTCTGAGTTTCCCCAGGAGCATTCGACACAACATGCTGGTCTGCATTCCCGGCGTCCTCGACCGCGAAGCGCTCGCGGCAGTTCGCGCGCGCCTCGATGCGGCCGGCGACGCCTGGGTCGACGGCCGCGTCACCGCGGGACACCAGGGCGCGCCGGTCAAGTTCAACCAGCAGATCGACGAAGGCTCGGCGGTGGCGCACGAATGCCAGGCCATCGTGGCGAGCGCGCTCGAACGCCATCCGACCTTCATCAGCGCGGCGCTGCCCAACCTGCTGTACCCGCCGATGTTCAACCGCTACAGCGAAGGCATGCGCTTCGGCCTGCACGTGGACGGCGGCGTGCGCATCGACCCGCGCACCGGCCGCAAGCTGCGCACCGACCTGTCGGCCACGCTCTTCCTGTCGGACGCCGACAGCTACGACGGCGGCGAACTGCAGATGGAAGACACGCACGGCATGCAGACCGTGAAGCTCGCGGCCGGCGACATGGTGCTCTACCCCGCCACCAGCCTGCACCAGGTGACGCCCATCACGCGCGGCGTGCGGCTCGCGTGTTTCTTCTGGGTGCAGAGCCTCGTGCGCGACGCAGGCGACCGCGCATTGCTGTTCGACATGGACAACGCGATCCAGCGCCTCAACCAGAGCGGCGCCGACGAATCGGCGCGCCGCACGCTGGTGGGCACGTATCACAACCTGCTTCGCAAATGGAGCGATACCTGAGTTCCTTGAACCCTCCCGGCTAATCGCGCCGATCTCGACGCCGATCGGCTGTTGTCGGGCCTGCTGGATCTGACGCAGATCGAGGCGGGCCGCACACCGCACAGGGGCGCCGAAACTCGCTGCGCCACACACACCGCGACGGCGTGCTCATGCGCGCCTTCCAGCGATTGATGAACCTCGGTCGTGCTCTTCCATCGCAGGAACAGTCTGCCCAGAATCAGCGCCCCCGTATTGCCGCAGGGAGCAACACGCTCTTGCCCAGCATGCCTCCGCTGTCGAGCAACTCGTGCACGCGGCGCGCGTCTTCAAGCGCAAAAAGCGCAGCCTTGGGCGCACGCACGCGGCCCGCGGCCATGAGGGCAATGGCCGACTCCATCAGCCCGCGCCGTTGAGCGGCATCGGCGTCGATGGAGTGAATCGAAAAAGTGCGTACCGCCAGGCTCTTGCCCAGCAGCTTGCGAAGCTCCTCGAACACGTCACCCGCCGGCGGGCCGGTGACGATGTTGTAGGAAACCGCCATTCCGAACGGCGCCAGGGCGCGCAGGCAGGCGATGAAGTGCGCGCCTCCGAGATGGTCGAAGGCCAGGTCGACGCCGCGCCCGCCGGTAAGCTGCATGACCTTCTCGGTCAGTCCCTGAGGATCGCTCTCGACGACTTCGTGCGCGCCATTGGCCAGCGCGAAGTCCTTCTTCTGCGGTGTCGAGGCCGTCCCGATCACATGCAGGCCGCGATCGCGCGCCACCTGCACCAGTGCCGTGGCCACGCCACCCGCCGCGCCGGGAATCAGGATGGAGGTCGCAGGCGAGTTGCCATTGCTCGACAGCATGGCCAGTGCGAGCTGGAAGTTTCCAAGACTGACGGCATCCTCGAAGCGGATCGCATCGGGGAGAACGAATGGCGCGGCCTCGGGCACGCAGATGGCTTCGGCGTAGCAGCCGCCGCGCTGCTTCAGTTCCCGCGCGCTCACGAACACGCGCTGGCCGACCTGCAGGGCCGTGACGCCGGGTCCGACCGCATCGACCACGCCGGCCATCTCGTTGCCGGGAATCGCCGGCATGGGCGGCATCCACTTGTAGGTGCCGTTGCGGATCAGCACGTCGGGGCCGCCGGCGCCGATGGCCATCGCCTTGACGCGCACTTCGCCCGCCTGCGGCTGCGGCAGAGGAAGCTCCACCAGTTGCAGAACCTCCGGGCCGCCGGGGGCCTCGAGCTGGATCGCCTTCATGGTGTGCATCACCGCTGCCCGTCGTGCACGGCCACCTGCTCCTTGGTGAGCCCGCCCAGGCGTGCATGCACCCGCCCTCCCGTGCCCATCACCAGCGCGAACAGGATCTCGTTCGGGCGCGGTGCGTCCTGGATGCCCACCTCCATCGAGTTGTAGTGGCTGCGCACGTACGCGGCATGGATGTAGTGCAGCGGCACCATGAGCCGGTAGCCGGTGGCGGCCACCGCCTTGGCCGAGGGGACGATCGCCTTCGGCTCGCCCAGGATGCTGCGCATGGCCCATCCCCCGGCCTCGTGCCAGACCGCGCCGTGCTCCAGCTCTCCGTTCACGCCGACGATCGCGGCCTTGCTGTAGACCTCGATCTTGTCCTGCCCGAGCACCTCGACCAACTCAGTGGCAAGCAACGTGCCGAGCGAGCGCAGCTCGGCCATGAAGGGCATCAGGTCCGGCTCGTACCGTCCCGCGTAGGGGTTGTGGATGACCGCGCAGGCAGCCGCCAGCCTGAGCGGCGTCGCGGCCGGCGGACCGCCCTCGTGGTAGATCGTTTCGATGGAAAGACTGCGCTTGCGGATCTCGATCAGTGACATGGAATTGACCTCATTGCTTGGGAATGTGTGCGTCGTTCACGACGGCGGTCCACCGCTTCAGCTCGGCGGCCACCATCGTGGTCATTTCTTCCGGTGTGCTGCCGCGCGCTTCGCCGCCCATCTCTTCCAGCCGCGCACGCACGCCCAGCGCCTGCAGGGCCTTGAGCGTCTCGGCCTGCAGGCGATCGACGATCGGGCGCGGAGTACCGGCTGGCGCCATGAAGCCGGCCCAGGAGCGCACGTCGTAGCCTGGCACGCCTTGCTCGGCCACGGTCGGCAGCTCCGGCATCTGGCTCCATCGTTGCGCACCGGTGGTGGCCAGCGCCCGCAGCTTCCCTGCCTTGATGTTGGCCATGACGGCCGTGGGCGGCGCGATGATCATCGGCACCTCGCCGCCGAGCAGCGCCGTGACCGCGGCCGCATCTCCGCGATAGGGGATGTGCAGCATCTCGGCCTTGGCGGTCTTTACCAGCAGCTCGCCGGCAAGGTGGTGCGTGGAGCCGATGCCCGCGGACCCGTACGACACGCTGCGCGCGTCTGCACGTGCCGCGGCCAGCACTTCGGCAAGCCCGCGGTACGGCGAATCGGCCCGCACCACCAGCAGGAACGGAAAGTAGGTGATCGTGGAGATCATCTGGAAGTCCGACACCGTCTGGTAGCCGAGCTTGTTGTAGAGGGCGCCGGCCACGGCATGGCCGCCCGTGGCCAGCAGCAGCGTGTACCCGTCGGGCTTGGCACGCGCCACCGTTGCCGCGGCGATGGTGCCCCCTGCCCCGGCCTGTGCCTCGATCACGAAGGGCTGCGCCAGCCCCTTGGTCATCTCCGCGCCGACCACGCGCGCAATGGTGTCGGCGTTGCCGCCGGCCGCAAAGCCCTGGTAGACCTTGATCGGCTTGTCCGGATAGCCCTGGGCCATGCCGTCAAGGGGTGCCGCGCAGGCCATGGCAAGGCCTGCGGCGACGAGCAATCGTCTGCGCCGCATGAATTTGTCTCCGAATGGTTCTTGTAGGAAGGCTGCGGCTTATCGTGCCGAGGCCCGGGCGAAGGGCTTCAGTCCTGCTGCACGATCGGGTTGCGCAGCACACCGATGCCTTCGATCTCGACCTCGCACACGTCGCCCGGCTTCATGAAGCGCGGCGGCTTCTTGCTCCAGCCCACGCCTGCCGGCGTGCCGGTGGCGATCACGTCGCCGGGTGTGAGCGTGAAGATCGTCGAGGCATAGCTGATGAGCTTCGGAATGCTGAAGATCATGTGGCCCGTGTGGCTGCTCTGCACGACTTCGCCGTTGAGCCGGGTCTCGAGCTTGAGCTCGCGGCCGGGCGCGATCTCGTCGGCCGTCACCATCCAGGGACCGAAGCCGCCGGTCGACTCGAAGTTCTTGCCCGAGGCGATCTGCTTGGCGTGGAACTGCCACTCGCGAATGCTGCCGTCGTTGTAGCAAGAGTAGCCCGCCACATGGTCGAAGGCGTCGGCCTCCGCAATGTTGCGCCCGCCCTTGCCGATGATGACGGCGAGCTCGCCTTCCCAGTCCAGCGATTCCGACACGTGCGGCCGCACTATCGGCTGGTTGTGCGCGCACTGCGAACGCCACACGCGCAGGAAGATCGGCGGCTGCTCCGACAGTTCGCGATGCATGCCGGCGGCCAGCACCTCCTGGTGATGGTCCATGTAGTTGCGCACGGCGCACACGATCTTCTCGGAGCGCGGGATCACCGGCAGGAAGGTGATGTCGGCCAGCTTCGCCGCCACCGGCAGGCCTTCGACGTGCTGCGCCGCCTGCAGGTACTCGCCCGAGGCGATGTAGTCGGCCAGGCCCGCATGCCGGGGCCGCGCCTTGCCGAGATCGACAACGCCGTCACCGACGACGGCGCCCCAGGTTTCGCGGCCTTGATGGACAAATGACAAAAGCTTCATGGGAACTCCGGTTGAAAGGGGTGTGCGGAAAAGACGGAATGCGTCAGGCGGCAGGCGCAGCGGGCGAACGCGACTCGAACTGCGCCTGCCATTGCGCAAGCGGCATGAAGGTGGGGTCCTTGCGGCACGCCTCCTCGGTCTCGCGCATGAGCGTCTCGTCGTCCTTCGAAAGATCGAGCGGATCGCCGTGCGGCTGCGCCACGTAGAACGGCGTGTCGACGTAGATCTCCACCGTGTTGCCCTCCGGGTCGAGCATGTAGACCGAGAGCGCATTGCCGTGATTCAGGCCGCGGATGCTGGTGGCGCCTCGGGCCTCGGCGCGCGCGGAAATATCGCGCAGGTACTGGATGCTCGGCACCACGAAGGAGATCTGCATCACGGTGCTGAACTTCGCCTCGGCCGGCCGGCCCGAGGCCAGCACCAGCTGGTGATGCTGGTCCGGACTGGCGCTGGTGAACACCAGCTGGTTCCTGAAGGTGCGGCCTTCGCCGCGATCGGTGATCGTGAGGTCGAAGGTCTCGGTGTAGAAGGCCACCATCCGGTCCAGGTCGGTGACGAAGATTCCGAAATGCGAAGGCATGGGTCGGGCGACCTTGAGCATGCTGTCTCCTGTGAAGGGGCCGGTGGCCCTACGATTGCGCGGCCTGCGCTGCCTTGAGCGCGGCCAGCACGTTGCGTTGCGTGCTCAGGATGTGCTCTTCGAGCAAGGCGCAGGCCGTATCGGCGTCGCGGCGCAAGGTGGCGTCCATGATCTTCTTGTGCTCGTTCGACTTGCGGCGCGCGGTCTTCCGGTGGCGGGCGGAAAAACGCCGGTAGCGCTCCGCCTGGTCGAACAGGCTCGCACCCCAGACGCGCTGGCGCACGGATGGGCACGCGGCCACCAGCGCAAGATGAAAGGCACGGTGCAGCTGCGACCAGTCGTTGTCGAGAATGACGGGTCCGTCGCTCAGGCGGGACTCGACCTTCTCCAGGCGGTGGTACGCAGCAAGGATGTCTGCCTCCCAGGCGTCGTCGCCATGGGCAATGGCTTCCCGCAGCGCAGGCACGTCGAGCATGACGCGCATGCGCGTGATGTCGGCCAGATCGTCTTCGGAGATCGGCGCCACGCGGAAGCCGCGGCGCTCGTCGGCGCGAATCAGCCCTTCCTGCGCCAGCCGGCTGAGCGCCTCGCGCAGCGGGCTGCTCGAATAGCCGTAGGCGGACTGGAGTTCGTCGAGCTTGAGCTTGGCGCCGGCTTCGAACGTGCCGGCCAGGACGTCTTGCCGCAAGCGGGTGAAGGCCTGCTCGACCAGCGGCGGCTCGTAGGCGGTGGAGGTTTCTTGTTTGTGCATGGAATTAATTTTATGCATGGTCTTTCATCCCCGGCCTCCCGCCCGCTTCGCGCCCACGAGCACGAACAGCATGGTCGCGGGCTTGTCGCCGAGGTTGCGCCATGCATGCCGGTTGCCGTGCTGCACGGCCACCTCGTGCCGGCGCAGCAGCACCTGCGCGCCGTCGTCCAGCTCGAGCGTGATCTCGCCTTCGAGCACGATGTCGTAGTCGATGCTGTCGGTGGTGTGCATGCCGGGGTGGTCGGGCTCGAAGGTCTCGGCCAGGCCGGGAACCAGGCGGCCGAACTCGGCGCCGAAGGCGGCACCGTCGAAGTCGGCGCGCATCATCACCGCGTCGGGCGGGAACGTGACCATCATGAGCCGGGTGCCGCCGCTCTCAGGCACGAAGCCCGCCTCGCCCGTGCGGTCGCCCACGGCACCGGTGCCCACGCTGTCTGAAGCATCGGTGGCCCACAGCAGCGCCGCAGCAAAGCCGGGCACGGTCGTGAACAGGGCGCTGCGCGGCGCCGCGCCATCCGAAAGAAACTTCGCCTTGCCATCGGCACCCGTGCCCGCCACTACCCGTCGGATCTTCATGGCGCGCTTTCAGGGATTGATGACGAAATTGCTGAAGCCGCCGTTGCGGCTCGCAATGCCCGAGATCGCTTCGTTGATGCGGTCCAGCGGATAGCACACATGCTCGAACACCGAGAGATCGAGCGTGCCGGCCTGCGCCATGTCGGCCATGTCCTGCCCCTCGCCGGCAGTGAACCAGGCCGAGCCCTCGATGCTCTGCTGCTCGTCCATCATGGTGTGCAGGTCCATGCCCACCATGCCTGCGATGGCGCCGATGTTGTAGGCCCGGCCACCGCGCTTGAGGGCGCGCACGCCCTGCTGGAAAGTCTCGTGCGGCGCGCCGGGGCCCAGCGCGTCGATGAAGGTGTCCACGCCCAGTCCTTCCGTGCGGGCCTTGGCCCATGCGTCGATGGCCTCGCCGTCGGCATTGGAAAAGACCTCGATGCGATCGGGTGCCAGCGCCTTCACGCGCTCCAGCAGTTCCCGGTTGCGCCCGGTACCCAGAATGCGCGTGGCGCCCATGGCCAGGCCGAAGAGCGCGCCGCCGATGCCGAGCGTGCCGCTGATGCCGTTGATCAGCACGCTCCTGCCGGGGCCGACCTGCGCCTTGCGCATCGCGGAGTACATGGTGCCGAGGTAGCCGAAGCGTGCCGCCTGGTTGAAGCTCACGTTGTCCGGCAGCTTCACCAGCGCGTACTGCGGGGCGATCATGTATTCGCACAGGCCGCCGAACGGATAGTTCTTGTAGAGCTTGAGCGAGTTCTGCGAGAAGCCGAAGTAGCCGCTGAACGCGTAGTGCGTGCAGTTGATGAGGTCGCCGTTGCGGCAGGCGCGACAGCCGCCGCAGTAGAGGCTCGGGTTCACGTAGACGCGGTCGCCCGGCTTCCACGTGTGCACGTGGGAGCCGACCGCCGTTACCTCGCCGGCCGGGTCGAGCCCGAAGACCGCGGGCAGCGGCGGCAGCGGCAGCTCCGGAAACCAGGTCGTCCAGTTAGCCAGGATGTTGCCGAGGTTGGGCACGATGCCGCATGCACGCACCCGCACCTGCACATCGTTGGCGGCGGGCTGGGGAATCGGAAGTTGCTCGACCTCCATCGGGGCGCCGACCTGGTGCAGTCGGGCGGCTTTCATCGTCGTCATGGTGTCTCCTGGCTGATTGATGTCTAGATGCACAAATCGTGTTTTGTGCATTCTTTTCGACCACGCGGCATAGCGTCATCAGTGATAACCCTTTGTGCGTGAAATCATGTTTTATGCACAATCCTTGATTCATGCATTCAAACAAAGCCATGCTCCACCAGAATCCGGAACCCGTCGACGTGGCGATCATCGGCTTCGGCCCCGTCGGCGCAACGCTCGCCGCGCTGCTCGGCCAACGCGGCTTGCGCGTCGCGGTCTTCGACAAGTCGCAGCAGATCTACCCGCTGCCGCGCGCCTTCGCGCTCGACCACGAAGCACTGCGCGTGTTCCAGGAGATCGGCATCGCCGGCACGCTGGCGCCGCACATGACGCCCTACCGCCCGACGATCTACCAGGGCAGCGACGGCGAACCCATCCAGCACTTCGACATGGGGCCGTCGCCCTACCCGCTCGCGTGGGCGCCGTCGTACACCTTCAACCAGCCGGCACTGGAGGCCTCGCTGCGCCAGGCGGTCGGCAAGCTCCCCGGCGTGTCGATCCATCTCGGGCACGAGGTGCTGCAGCTGAGCCAGTCGCAGACCCACGCACAGCTCGACGTTCGCGGGCCCGACGGCACGCAGGCGCAACTGAGCGCGCGCTATGTCGTGGGCTGCGACGGCGGCACCAGCCCCACGCGCAAGCAGATGGGCCTGACGCTCAAGAGCCTCGACTTCGACGAGCCCTGGATCGTGGTCGACATGCATGTCGACGAAGACAAGCTCGACCGGCTGCCCGCCACCAACGTCCAGTACTGCCACCCGTCACGGCCTTGCACCTACGTCGTGGGTCCGGGCACCCACCGGCGCTGGGAGTTCCTGCTGCTTGCCGACGAGGCCGAGCAAGGCGAGATGCCGCACGAAGCCATCTGGCAGCTGCTCGCCCCCTGGCTCACGCCCGCTGACGCACGCATCTGGCGCGCGGCGGCCTACCGCTTTCATGCGGTGGTGCTCGAGCGATGGCGCAACGGCCGTGTGCTGCTGGCGGGCGACAGCGCGCACCAGATGCCTCCCTTCCTGGCCCAGGGCATGTGCCAGGGCTTGCGCGATGCCGTCAATCTCGCCTGGAAGCTTCAATGGGTGCTCGAGGAGCGCGCCCCCGAAAGCCTGCTGGACAGCTATGGCGACGAGCGTGGACCCCAGGTGGAGGACGTGACGGCGACCGTCAAGCGGCTGGGCCAGATCATCTGCGAACGCGACCCGGTGCGCGCCGCCGAACGCGACCTTCGCCTGCGCGCACAGCAAGGCGGACAGGTGCGGATGCAACTGCGCCAGAGCCTGCTGCCCGGCGTGCACCACGGACTGATCGAACGCGACGAGTTGCCCGCGGGCACGCCCTTTCCTCAGGCCATGGGATGCATCGAGCCCGGCGTTGCGCCGCAAATGATGGACGACCTGCTGCAGCCCGGCTTTCTGCTGGTGCTGCGCCGTGCGCCCGATCCGGCGGAGCTTCGGGCGTTGAAGACATCGGCGGCGAGCCTCGGCGCGCAGCTGCTGTGCATCGATGCCGCGACGACGGCGCCGGGCGTGGTGAAGCTGGCCGAAGCCGACGGCATTCTGGCCGCATGGTTCGAACGCCATGGATGCGAGGCCGCACTGGTGAGGCCGGATCACCTGGTCTATGGCGTGGCATGCAGCGTCGAGGACGCCGGGGTCCTTATGCAACGAGCTTCCCGGGACATCGGCATCCAGCCTCCAATTCGAGCGAATCCGAAAACTCCCACTGCCCGGAGCGCAACATGAGCGAAGCCACCTCTTCCCCGTCCCGCGACACTGAACGCCTGTTGCTCGATCTCGAAGCACAGCGATGCAACGCCATGAAGCGCGCAGACTTCGCGCGCCTGCGCGAGATTCTTCATCCAGGCCTTGTTCACGTTCACGCCAAGGGCCAGACCGACAGCTACGAGAGCTACTTCCGCTCGGGCGGCACACATGTCGACTACAGGCAGATCGACCGCTCGGAACTGAAGGTCCAGGTACTGGGCAGCACAGCCCTCATGACGGGTCGGCAGTTGCTTGTGGCCGTGCGCAAGGACGGCAGCGGCACCGTGCGCATCGACTCGCGCGTGATGCAGGTCTGGGCCCAGGAGGGTGATCGCTGGCGGCAGTTGGCGTTTCAGACGACGCCGCTTGAGATGAGCATCTCGTGATTGACGAGGGCCCGATCAACCGGCATCAATACTTCGAGAGGCGTGCGCCGAGAGAGTAGCTGGGCTGTTTCCACTTCGGCCGCTGGCTGACGAGAACCGGGTCTTCAAGATCTGCGCAGCAGGCTCAGCATCAAACCGGCGCGTAGGCGCCTGTGCCTCCAGGCCAGGGCGTAAGCACCTCATAGCCTTCGGAAGTTACAGCCACCATGTGTTCCCACTGGGCGGACAGAGACCGGTCCTTTGTCACGACTGTCCATCCGTCGGGCAACTGTCTGGTTTCGCGCTTGCCCGCGTTGAGCATCGGTTCGATGGTGAAAACCATCCCCGGCTCCAGCCTGAGCCCTCCCCCGCGCTGCCCATAGTGCAGCACCTGCGGCTCATCGTGGTAGATCTGGCCGATGCCGTGCCCGCAGTATTCGCGCACCACGCTGAATTGCTCCCGGTGGGCAACCGACTGGATGGCATGGCCAACATCGCCCAGAGTCGCTCCGGGCTTGACCTGCCGGATTCCGGC
>NZ_FOII01000021.1:0-93895 GCF_900111625.1 Variovorax sp. OV084
TTCGGGATCGCGATGCCGACCTGGGCCATGCCCATCAGGCCGACGTCGCCGAGCTTGTTGTGGCGCGCAGCGGCCGTAACGCCGACGAGCAGCGCGATCACGACGGTGAGGGCCATCGCCAGCATGGCGAGCGGCACGGTGAGCGCGAGGCGTTCCAGGATCAGGTCGAGCACCGGCGAGCTGTAGGCGTAGCTGTCGCCGAGGTTGCCGGTGAGCAGGCCGCCGATCCAGTGCCAGTAGCGTGTCCACGCCGGCAAGTCGAGGCCCAGCTTGGTGGCCAGCGCTGCGACGGCTTCAGGAGAGGCATCCGGTCCCATCAGCATCTGCGCTGCATTGCCCGGAAGGATCTCCAGTACCAGGAACACGATGATGGATGCGCCCACCAGGGTGCCGATGAGCGTCAGTGTGCGTTTCAGCAGGAACAGGCCCATTTCAGTGACTCCGCTCTGCGTTGTGTCGTTGGGTGTTCTTGTCCAGGGTGTGTGCGAATGACACCGGATACTCCCCTCCGCGAATGTCCCCCGCCTTCGGCTCCTCCTTTATTTCGCTGCGGGGAGCACCCGGTGCCATTCGCACATGAGCGCGCCTTGAACAAGAGCGAGATTTCATGCCGAGATGCAGCTAGCAATCGCGCGGCCGACGTCCACAGTCGAAGCAGTGCCGCCCATGTCGCGAGTGCGCGGACCTTCGCTCAGCACAGTCTCGATGGCCGAGATCACCGCAGCCGAAGCCTCTGCGTACACGGGGTCGTTGTTGCCCAGATGGTCGAGCATCAGCGCGGCCGACCAGATCTGGCCGATCGGATTGGCGATGCCCTTGCCCGCGATGTCGGGCGCCGAACCGTGCACCGGTTCGAACAGTGAGGGGAATTTGCGTTCGGGGTTCAGGTTGGCCGAGGGCGCGATGCCGATGGTGCCGGTGCAGGCCGGGCCCAGGTCGGAGAGGATGTCTCCGAACAGGTTGGAAGCCACCACCACGTCGAACCAGTCGGGGTGCTGCACGAAATGCGCGCACAGGATGTCGATGTGGTACTTGCTCGTCGCCACGTCGGGGTAGCGCGTGGCGATCTCGGCCAGGCGCTCGTCCCAGTAGGGCATGGTGATCGAGATGCCGTTCGACTTGGTGGCGGCCACCAGATTCTTGCGCTTGCGGCGATTGGCGAGCTGGAACGCGTAGTCGATGATGCGGTCCACGCCGGTGCGGGTGAACACTGCCTCCTGGATCGCCATCTCGCGCGGCGTGCCTTCGAACAGGCGCCCACCCACCGAGGTGTACTCGCCCTCGGTGTTCTCGCGCACCACCAGAAAGTCGATGTCACCGGGCTTGCGGTGCGCCAGCGGGCCAGGCACGCCGGGCATCAGGCGCACGGGGCGCAGGTTGACGTACTGGTCAAAGTCACGGCGGATCTTGATGAGCAGGCCCCACACGGCGATGTGATCGGGCACCTTGTCGGGCGCACCCACCGCACCGAAATAGATCGCGTCGTGGCCCTGGATCTTGTCGGCCCAGTCGGCCGGCATCATCAGGCCGGTGCGCACATAGTGGTCGGAGCCCCAGTCGAAGTGGTCGTACGAGAAATCGATGCCGAAGCGGCGACCGACCGCATCGAGTACGCGCAACCCTTCGGGCATGACCTCGACGCCGATGCCGTCTCCGGGAATGACGGCAATCCTGTGCTTTTTCTGCATTGACTCAACCTGTTCCAAGTTCGTTTCGTTCGGTGCACCAGCGCTCGTGACGCAGGGCTTGCCAAAAAATTCTAGAAGCGAGAACCGGGCCTGAAGAGGGGGTTGGCACTCAAATGGCATTGACAAAATCAGAAGGCAAAGCGGAATGCCTTCACAGGGGATTACGAGAATTTCTTGTCATTGAATTGACTTTGACTTCAGAAAATTAGAAGGCGACAAGCATCCGCGACCGACCGCTTGCCGGCTCCGACAACCGGTTCATGAAGGTTTTCTGAAGCCCTCGGCGCGGGCGTGCCGGATACTCCACGCGCTTGCGATGCGCTCCGCAGAGACCGCCGCCTGGAGGACCATGAATCTTTTGCCTGTCGCCATGACGGCGCTTGCCCGGCGCTGGAAGCGGTGGTTGCAGCCCTCGCTGCTGCGGCGCCTGCTGCTGGCGCAGATCGCAGTGGTCGTGCTGCTGTGGGGCGCCATCCTGGCGCTGTTCCTGTACGACTCCAACCGCGTGACGGATCTGGTGCGCTACGACAAGATCTTCGATAGCGTCATCACGATTGCGCAGAACCTCGCGGCCGACCCTGCCCGTCAGCAGGAGGCCCTGAAGGCCTTCGACATGGCGCTGCTCGAAACCTCGGGTGACTTCAGTTCGGAGACGGACAAGGCGCCCGTCATGCAGGTGTGGCAGCGGGGGCGGCTCATCTTCAACTCCACAGCTGCCGCGCCGGTCATGCACACGGCAGTGCCGGGCCGGGTGGAGAACGTGCGCGTCGGCGAGCGCATGTGGCGCGCGCGCATGATGACTTCGCCGGGGCTCGACACCCGCGTGCTGCTGGCCGAGCCGAAAGTCCTGCGTTTCAGCTTCACCGTCGACCACCGCAGCTACTACCTGCTGCCGCTGGCCATCAGCCTGCCGTTTCTCGTCTTTCCGGCGTGGCTGTCGGTGCTGTTCGCGCTGCGGCCCTGGCGGCAGGTAACGCAAGAGACTGCCGAGCGTGGCCCGGCCGACCTGACGCCGCTGAGCTTCGAACCGCGGCACAAGGAGCTGCAGCCGCTGGTGCGCAGCATCAATGGCCTGCTGCGCAGCGTGCGCGACCGGGCATCGCGCGAGCGCGTGCTGATCGCCGATGCAGCGAATGAACTTCGCACGCCGCTCGATGCGATGCGCGTGAATGTCGAAGCGCTGAAGGAACAGACCGCCGACGCGGGCCAGCGCGAACTCATGATCAACCTGCTGCGCAGCAACGACCGCGCCGCGCGGCTGGTGGGCCAGTTGCAGCAGTTGATGCGCAGCGACGAGATGCCGCAGGACGCGGTGCCCATGCGGCTCGCGTTCGATGCGCTGGTGCAGGAGCGCATCCCGTTCGTGGAAGACCTTGCACGCGTGCGCGGCATCGGGCTGGACTTCGTGTCCGAAGGCGCGGTGCCGGTGTTCGGAGAGCGCGAGAGCCTGATCTCGATGGTGAGCAATCTCGTGGAGAACGCCATCAAGTACAGCCCGGATGGCGGCATTGTCACCGTGCGCGTTGCGTGCGAACCGGAATCGTCGAAGGCCGTGCTGCGCGTGACGGACCAGGGGCCGGGCATTCCGCCGGAGCTGCGCGAGCGCGTGTTCGACCGCTTCTTTCGCAACCCGGACCAGACGCAGTCGGGCAGCGGACTGGGGTTGGCGATCGTTCGTTCGGTGCTGAACAAGCATGGCGGCCGGATCGAACTGGCAGCCGGTGAAGACGGGAGCGGCCTGCTCGCGACCGTGTGGCTTCCGTTGTCGACGGGCTGACAGGGCCTTGCGTCCCCCGTACCATGGCCCGATGCGAACACTCCAACTCCCCACCGGCGGCGAGATGCCGGTCCTCGGTCTCGGCACCTGGCGCATGGGCGAAAACGCGGGGCATCGCGCGGCCGAAGTGAAGGCGGTGCGCGAGGCCATCGCGCTCGGCTACCGCCTCATCGACACCGCCGAGATGTACGGCGAAGGCGGCGCCGAAACCGTCCTGGGCCAGGCCATCGGCGAGGCCTTGCGTGCGGGCGACGTGCGGCGTGAAGAGCTCTTCGTCGTCAGCAAGGTCTACCCGCACAACGCCAGCAGGCGCGGCACGCGCGATGCCTGCGAGCGCAGCCTGAAGCGGCTGGGGCTCGACGCCGTCGATCTCTACCTGCTGCACTGGCGCGGCAGCCATCCGCTGAGCGAGACGGTCGCGGCAATGCATTCGCTGGTGGCAGACGGGCGCATAGCCCACTGGGGCGTGAGCAACTTCGACACCGACGATATGGAAGAGCTGGCGCAGGCCGTGGGCGATGGCCCGGAGTGCGCGGCCAATCAGGTTTACTTGTCGCTCGGCGAGCGCGGCCCGGAGTTCAGCCTGCTGCCCTGGCTGCGCGAACATGGCATGCCGCTGATGGCCTACAGCCCGATCGACCAGGGCGCGCTGGCCGAAGACGATGGGCTGGCTGAACTGGCCGAGCGGCTCGGCGTGACGGCCGCGCAACTGGCGCTGGCTGCGGTGATCGCGCGGCCCGGCGTGGCGGCGATTCCGAAGGCGGTGCGCAGCGCGCACCTGAAGGAGAACCTGGCGGCAGCGGAGTCGAAGCTCGATGCGGCAACTCTCGAAGAACTCGACCAGCTGCATCCACCGCCGCGGCGCAAGGGGCCGCTGGCGATGATCTAGCAAAGGCTCAGTGGGCTTCGGCCTGCTTGGCCGCAGCAATCACGGCCTGCTCGTCGTGCTTTGCACCATTGAGGAACAGGTTCAGCAGCACAGCCGCAATCGACGCTAGCAAGATGCCCGACTCGATCAGCGAGTGAATGGCATGCGGCATCCACTGCTTGAAGTTGGGCGCGATCAGCGGAATCATGCCGACGCCGATCGACACCGCGACGATCATCGCGTTGTGGCGATTGGTCTTGAAGTCCACGCCCGACAAAATGCGGATGCCGGTGGCCGCGACCATGCCGAACATCACGAGGCCCGCACCGCCGAGCACCACCGTGGGCAGCGACTCGACCAGCGCGGCCATCTTCGGCAGCAGGCCCAGCACGATCAGGATCGCGCCGCCGGCCACGCACACATAGCGGCTCTTGATGCCGGTGACGGCCACGAGGCCCACGTTCTGCGAGAAGCTGGTGTACGGAAAGGTGTTGAAGATGCCGCCGATCAGCGTGCCCAGGCCGTCGGTGCGCAGGCCGCGGGCCAGGTCCTTCTGGCTGATCTTGCGGTCGGTCATTTCACCGAGCGCGAGGAACATGCCGGTCGATTCGATCATCACCACGATCATGATGAGGGTCATCGTCAAGATCAGGATCGGGTCGAACTGCGGCATGCCGAAGTGAAAGGGCAGCACGATGTCGACCCACGCGGCCTTGCCCACCTTCTCGTAGGTCATGAGCCCGGTGATCGAGGCCACCACGGCGCCGATCACGATGCCGAGCAGCACCGAGATGTTGGCGATGAAGCCCTTGGCGTACTTGACGATCAGCAGGATCGACACCAGCACCAGCGCGGCCACGCCGAAGCCCGACAGGTCTGCGTACTTGGGGTTGGGAACGGTGGGCATGATCGCGAAGCCCTTGGGCACGGCGGGAATGGAGCTGCCGGGCGAGGTCACTTCGGCCAGCCACTTCGCGTAGACCGGGTCGACCAGCGCGGGCGCCGTCGGGCCCACGGGGTTGCCGAAGATCCAGTTGATGCCTACGCGCATCAGGCTGATGCCGATGACCGCGATGATGGTGCCGGTGACCACTGGCGGAAAGAAGCGCAGCATTCGGCTCACCAGCGGCGCGATCAGTATCGACACCACACCCGCGCCGATGATGGCGCCGAACAGCAGCTGCGCGCCGTTCTGGCCGGGGTTGGCATTGGCGATGGCGACCATCGGCGCGACCGACGCGAAAGTCACGCCCATCATCACCGGCAGCTTGATGCCGAAGAACTGCGTGGCGCCCAGCGCCTGGATCAGCGTGGCGATGCCGCAGCAGAAGAGGTCGGCCGAGATCAGCAGCGCGACCTCGTCGGGCGTGAGCTTGAGCGCGCGCCCGACGATCAGCGGCACCGCGACGGCGCCCGCATACATCACCAGCACGTGCTGCAGGCCGAGGGCCGCGAGCTTGCCCGAAGGCAGGCGCTGGTCCACGGGATGGACTGTTGAGAGAGAACTGTCGGCCGTCATCGTTGGGCTCCTGCTGCGGCGAGAAGGAAGGTGGGCGACACGGCTTGGCATGCGCACACCCCGTTGTGTACGCCAAACTGTATACAACTTATGCAACAATCCAGACTCTGGAAAACCCGCATCCGCGCAGGGGCCTCGCCGGGTGGTCAAGGCCGCAAGACTGTCGCCGGCCGCCGGGACCATCGACGCATGAATCCCTGCGCTATGCGCGCGGCCGGGCCTCGCGCACAGTGAGGCCCGAGGCCGCCTGCTTGGCATCGTGCTTCGCAATGGCCGCTTCGCTCGCCACATCCTCGGCATGGCTGAACATTCCCGGCGGAATGCGCACCGCGCCGATGGACAGCGTGGAGAAGGGCGTGAACCGGACCACGCCATGCCGGTCCTCGCCTTCGATGCCACCGGACTGTCTTTCCGCTTCGTCGTAGAGGCCGGGCGCCTGCCGGTTGAAGTCGTCGATCAGCGCGGTGCAGCGCCGGTGCCAATCGGGGCTCTGGAACAGCACCAGGAAGTCGTCGCCGCCGATGTGACCGACGAAGTCGCGATGGGCGTCTGCGTGCTGCGTTGCCAGTCGCGCGAGCAGCAAAATCATTTCGTCGCCGCGCCAGTAGCCGTAGTGGTCGTTGAACACCTTGAAGTTGTTCAGGTCGGCATAGCAGGCAGCAAAGTCGGCGCCGCTGTCCAGCAGGCGCGCAATGTGGATGTTGATGGGTATGTTGCCCGGCAACGAGGTCAGCGGATTGGCGTGCCGCGCGGCCTCGATGCGCGCCTCGGTCACGGCGCGCACGAGCTGGTCGCCCGTGCCCAGGCCAACGTAGCGCTTCTTCTCCGTGACGATGAAACCTTCGCTCAGGTAGCGCTGGTCTTCAGACATCAGGATGCCGAGCAGGCTCTCGACGTTCTCCTCACGCTCCACGATGCGCGGGGTGCTGCTGCCGTAGGCCAGGCAGGGGCGGCGGCCATGGACCTCGCGGAAGTACATCCGCGCGTAGTCGTTCATGAACGACTGCCGGTTGATCAGCGAGACGGGGGTGCCCTTGTCGACCACGGCGAGCGCATGCAGCTCGGGGTGCTTCTGGAAGATTGCGGAGACCTCGTCGATCGGCGTCTGCGGGCTGAGCGCAGGCGCCTGGATGACCGACAGGCTGCGCAGCACGTTGGGCTGCGACGGTTGCGACGCGTGCGGCATCACGGCGATGCGGGTGTCGCGGATGGTGGCCGCCATGGGCTCGGGCAGCGCCGGCTGCAACGCCGGCGCCGGCCGGCCGAACAGGTAGCCCTGGCCATGGGCAATGCCGAGGTCGCGCAGCACATGCAGGTCCTTCGCGTCTTCCACGCCCTCGGCAATGAGCTCGGTGCCCAGCGCGTTGCCGAAGCCGACGATGGCGCGCACCAGCGCCACGCTCTGCGGGCTGCTGGCGATGCCCTGGGTCAGCAGCTTGTCGATCTTCACGAAGTCTGGCTGCAGGTCTTTCCAGCGCCGCAGGTTGGAATGGCCTTCGCCGAAGTCGTCGAGCGCAACACGTGCGCCCAGCGCATGCAGCGCCTCGACCGCACGCCCAAGCGCCTCGGGGCTGCCGGTGGCCCGCTGCTCGGTGAGCTCCACTGTCACGTCGCGGGCACTGACGTTGTGGTGCGCGAGCATGCGTTCGAGCCAGCACGCCGTGCCCGCGCCGCCCATGGCCGCGACCAGCGCGTCGGCGCTCATGTTCACGAACAGCCGGCCCGCATCGGGCAGGCGGCCCCACTGGGCGAGGATGACTTCCACGCACAGCAGCTCGAACTCGGTCAGCCGCGACTCGGCCGCGGCAAGTGCAAGCAGCGCCTGCGGGCTGTGGAGCGGGGTGCCGGTCGGTCCGCGAATGAGGGCTTCATGGCCGAAGACCGTGCCCTTGCGCAGATCCACGATGGGCTGGAAGAAGGGCGAGATCGCAGGAGGCGAGGCAGGGGTGGCGTTGGGCCGGGTTTGCCGGGGCATGCTGTGGAAGTTGTTCGTCGGCGGCGCTTGCGCACGGGAAAAACGCGTAAGCCATTCGGGCTACAGCATGACGCGGTTGTGTGACAGCCGCACCGGCCCTGCCGGCCGTGGGGTCAGGCGAGCAGCGCCTTGACCAGGTCGAGCTGGCGGTCGGGCTTGTCGGTGCCGAGTTCGAGGCTGGACTCGATGCGCTCCAGGTGGTCGATCATGCTCGTCACCGCGGCCTCCACATCGCCCTTGCGGCACAGGCGCAAGAAATCGGCGTGCTCGTCCGACGAGCAATGCGGGTCGTTCGACGAGTGGTAGAGCATCGCAATCAGCGAGCTGCGTGCGACCAGTTCACGCACCAGCTCGGCGAGCGTGCGGTTGCCGGTGGCCTCGGCCAGCGCCACGTGGAAGTCGCCCAGCAGCTTCTCGCGCACAGTGCCCGTGGTGGTGGTCTGGCGCAGTGCGGTGCGCTCGAACTTGATGTGCTGCTCCAGCACCTGGTAGTCGCGCGGCCGCGCGGCGGCGATGAACAGGCGCACCACTTCGCTTTCGAGGATGCGGCGCACCGCGAACACCTCGCGGGCCTCTTCCACCGAGGGCTGGCAGACGAAGGCGCCCTTGTCGGGAATCATCTCGATGAGCTTGTCCTTCGACAGCATCAGCAATGCGGCGCGCACCTTGGTGCGGCTTACCGAATACACCCGACCCAGCGCTTCTTCGCGCAGCCAGGTGCCGGGCGGCAGGCGCTTCTCGACGATCGCGGTGGCGATGTCGTTGGCGATGCTTTCGATGGAGCTGTTCTTGTCGGCTGCAGCCACGCCGTTCTCGTCCGGAACGGCGGTGGCAGGGGAAGCGGAGGGTTTGGAACTGGCGCGGGGCATGCGCGGATTGTGGCCTAGCGCGGGAGAGTGAAGCCCTCGAGCGCACCAATGATGGGCTTGGGCAGGGGCTTTGCCAATTCGCCGCGCTTGCTGGTGCGCAGCTTCAGGGCAACGAGCGATTCGATCAGCTTGGTGCCCGCGGCCACGCCGTCGATCACGGGCACGCCGAGCACCTGCTCGATGTGCGCGCACAGGTCGGTCATGCCGGCGCAACCGAGCACGATGCAGTCGGAGCCGTCTTCTTCGAGCGCGCGCCGGCATTCGTCGACGATGCGTTCCCGCGCGCCCGAGCCCGGCTCTTCCAGTTCGAGCACGGGCAGTTCGCAGGCGCGCACGTTGGCGCAGAAGCGCTCCATGCCGTAGATCTCGGCCAGGTGCCAGGCCTGGCCCATGGTGCGGCCCAGCGTGGTCACCACGCTGAAACGGCTGCCGATCATGCTGGCCAGGTGCATCGCCGCCTCGGCGATGCCCACCACCGGGCCGCGTGCCAGCTCGCGCGCGGCCTTCAGGCCCGGGTCGCCGAAGCAGGCGATCACGTAGCCGTCGATGCCGTCGCGCTCGCCCGAAGCGATCTCCTGCAGCAAGCCCGGCACGGCCAGCGCCTCGTCGTAGTGGCTTTCGATGGAGACCGGCCCCATGGCCGGGCTCACGGCCACGATCTCGGTGCCGGCATGCGCCACCGCGCGGGCGCAGGCGCCGATCTTCTCGGTCATGCTCCAGGTGGTGTTGGGATTGATGATCTTGATGCGCACGGCGCGGTCCCTTTCTTTCTCTTTCAGTTCAAGTCTTGCTGTTGCGGTTCAGCAGGGCATAGAGGACGAAGCCCAGGCCCATGCCGATGAACCAAGCATAGTTGGCGCCACCGCGCAGCGCAGGCACCATCACGCACAGGATCGGTACGAGGGCCGACGGCACCAGCGCCTGGATCGCCTTCGGGTTGTAGCCGCCGCTGTACCAGTATTCGCCCTTGGGGCTCATCGTGTAGAGCGCGTCCACGTCGATGCGCTGCTTGCGCACGATGTAGTAGTCGGCAATCAGGATGCCGAACAGCGGGCCGATGAACGAACCCAGTACGTCCAGTGTGTAGTGAATGACCTCGGGGCTGTTGTAGAGGTTCCACGGCGTAAGAAACACCGAGCCCACCGCGGCGATCATGCCGCCCGTGCGCCAGCTGATGTGCTGCGGCGCCACGTTCGAGAAGTCGAAGGCTGGCGAGACGAAGTTGGCCACGATGTTGATGCCGATGGTGGCGATCATGAAGGTCAGCGCGCCCAGCACCACGGCGGTGGTGCTGTCGATCTTGCCCACGGTGTGCACCGGATCGGTGATGAGTTCACCAAACACGGGCAGCGTGGCGGCGGTGGTGATGACGGTCAGCAGCGAGAAGAACACGAAGTTCACCGGCAGGCCCCAGAAGTTGCCCTTCTTCACCGCGTCGAAGCTCTTGCCGTAGCGCGAGAAATCGCCGAAGTTGAGCATCGGGCCGCTGAAGTAGCTCACCACCAGCGCAATGGCCGAGAGCATCACCGGCAGCGCGTCCCAGCCCTGGAACTTGATGCCGCCCAGGTTCAGGTCGATGTTGCTCCAACCGGCCTTCCACACCAGCCAGCCGCAGAGCACGGCCATCACCACGTACACCGCCGGGCCGGCCCAGTCGATGAACTTGCGGATGGCGTCCATGCCGCGCCAGAACACGAAGGCCTGCAGCACCCACATGACCATGAACGCGACCCAGCCAAGCGCCGAGAGACCGACGAAGCCGTACTGCGCGACATCGGCATACGGCGCGAGGCCCGGGGCCATGTGCAGCGCCAGCACCATGAACGCCGCCGACGCGAGATACGTCTGCACGCCGTACCAGGCCACCGCGATCAGCCCGCGGATGATGGCCGGAATGTTCGCGCCCAGCACGCCGAAGGGCGCGCGGCACACCACGGGGTAGGGCACACCCGTCACCTGGCTGGGCTTGGCCACCAGGTTGCAGAAGAACTGCACGATCACGATGCCCACCAGCAGCGACACCAGCACCTGCCAACTCGACAGGCCCAGCGCGAACAGGCTGCCGGCCGTGATGTAGCCGCCCACGCTGTGCACGTCGGACATCCAGAAGGCAAAGATGTTGTATTGGCCCCAGGTCTGCTTCTTCAGCGGAGCGAGGTCTTCGTTGGTCAGGCGCGGGTGGTAGCCGGGCTTGATGAGGGCGTTCGATTCCGCGTGCGGCGCAAGGCCGGCTTCGCTTGCCCCCGCGGGGGCCTGGCTGACGACTGTGCTCATGGTCTTTCCTCGTGCGAGTGGGGTGGATTGAGTGCCTGCTTTTCGGATGCGTTATTTGTATACAAAAAATGCACTCAATCAAGACCATTCGGGGAATCATATATCCGTAGATTCCCTGATGCGCTGTAGACGTTGCGGGGTGAACCCCGAGGCGTGCGTAGCGCGCCGCTATGCTGCGGCAAACATTTGGAGGTGGAGATGCAAAGAGAAAACTGGGGGCGTGCCGCCCGGTGCATGGCGGTGCTGCTTTGCTGTGCCGCGTTGGGAGGCTGTGGTCTCTATTCCGTCAACCGCGAGGCGAAGCTGTACCGCGCCGAGATGGCCGAGGAGATGAGGCGTGAGGTGGAAGAGTGCCGCAATGGCTCCTCACCGGAAAAGCGGCACGTTCTGGACCATCGCTACCGGGATACCGACGCGTCCGACTGCTACAGCGCGGTGATCTCCGCTGCCAGCCGCTCGCTCGAGGGAGCGAGGGTCGATAGGATTCAGAAACCGACGATAGGCAGTTCGCCGTCCGCCGTTGCAATACGCAAGCCGTGGACGCCCCAGGAAGTGGCCCAGGCAACCTCCGCGGCCGAAGTGCTCGGCCAGATGGCGTGGCCTGCAGTGCTGAGCAAAGTGGTCTACCGACGGTATGCGCCTGAGGCAAGCCGGGGCGACTGCGCCTACAGGCCGGATCTGCATCCGCTGGAGCGGCTGAAGAGGGTCCCGTCCGCCGGTGCCGGCAAATGGGAGTCATGGGAGCACTCGGGGGTCGGCTGCAAAGCCGTGGGAGGCCTGTACTACGAGACCTTCGTTTATCGCCTGCCCCACGGGCCGATCGCACAAGCGTTCATTGTCTTTCGCGGTACGGAGAACTACAGCGGCCAGTTGTTGCCCGATTGGGAAGCGAATCTGGCGATGGCGCTGAATCTCGAACCACAGCAGTTCGTGCAGGTCCGGATCGGATTGAAAGAGATCGTCAGAAAATTGAAGAAAGACGCCCCGAATGTCGAGATCTACACAGCCGGGCATTCCTTGGGGGGCAGCATGGCGCAACTGGCCGCATACATGAGTGAGGACGTGAAGATCGCCTACGCCTTCAACACGTCGCCGGTGAGCGGCTGGACGTGGTTGCGCAAGCAGCAGAGCGAAAACCCGGGAGAAGTCGTGATGCCGAGAAAGGATCCCCCGATCATCAGGGTCATGCAGGACGATGAGGCTCTGGGGTTCATCCGGGTGTTCTCCAACGCGGCGAACTCGACAGTGCGCCGTACAGGCCGCACCGACGTGGCGCTGGATTTCCCTTCGAGCCGCGACGTGCTGAAAATCTCCAAGGTGTCGGGGCGTCTGAGCGCTGGCGTGGCCCTGCACTCCATTACTTTGCTCGCGTGCAACTTGACGGCTCGCGTCGCGAATGGAGCTCCCGGTGCATTTGGCTTCACGAAGGAGCAGGCTGAAGCGGTTATCAGCGAGCGAGATGGAGCCTATTCGGTAACGGGCGCCGAAAGGACAGAAGGCCTATGCCAGGTGGTTGACCGTGGCGCGAATTGCACGGTGAACTGGACCGGCGCAGGTTGGCCGACAAACTGCAGGTCGGACCAGGCGCCCTCGCTCAGCCCGTCGCCATGAGGTTTTCACATCCCGACGGTCGCGCGGATTGCATCGGGGGAGCCGGCCGTTTCTGTCGCTCTCGATCTCATTGACTGATCGAAATCCGTGTGGCTCAGAGAAAAAATATATCGCTTTCAGTTGTGAGACGCGCTGCTTAGAGTCCCGTCCATCCCCCACTTTCGATGGCAAGAACCATGAGCAACACAACCACCCGCATCCCCTTTCATCTCGCGTTTCCGGTGCGCGACATCGCCGAAGCGCGCGCCTTCTACGGCGACCTGCTGGGATGCCCCGAAGGCCGCAGCGCGCCCGAATGGGTCGACTTCGATTTCTACGGCCATCAGATCGTGGCGCACCTGGCGCCAGACGAATGCGGCCACCACCAGAGCAGTTCGGTCGACGGTCACGACGTGCCGGTGCGTCACTTCGGCGCGATCGTTCCCATGGACCAATGGCAGGCCATGGCCGACAAACTCATCGCCCGCCAGACCAAGTTCGTCATCGAGCCCTATATCCGGTTCAAGGGCGAGCCCGGCGAGCAGGCGACGATGTTCTTCCTGGACCCCTCCGGGAACGCCATCGAGATGAAGTCGTTCGCGGACCTGAGCTCGCTTTTCGCCCGCTGAACGGGCAATGGCCCATGGGTCGCGGGGGCGCTGGCGCCCTGTGCGTGCGCGCCTTTAAGATGCGCTCGCCCGCCGCGGTCGCCGACCGCGCGTTGACGCAACAGAGTCTCGCCCATGCTCCAACTTCTCTCCGATCCCCAGGTCTGGATCGCCTTCGCCACCCTGACCGCGCTTGAGCTGGTCCTCGGGATCGACAACATCATCTTCATCTCGATCCTGGTCGACAAGCTGCCGCTGGCCCAGCGCGAATTCGCACGGCGCATCGGCCTTTTCATGGCCATGTTCATGCGCATCGGCCTGCTGCTGGTGCTGGCATGGATCGTCGGGCTGGTGAAGCCGCTCTTCGTGGTGTTCGGCCAGGAGATCTCGGGCCGCGACCTGATCCTGATACTGGGTGGGCTGTTCCTGATCTGGAAGAGCACGAGCGAGGTTCACCAGTCGCTGGAAGGCGAACACGAGCACAAGCAGAGCACGGCCAAGGCGACCTTCGCCTCGGTGATCCTGCAGATCATGCTTATCGACCTGGTGTTCTCGCTCGATTCGATCATCACCGCGGTCGGCATGGTGGACGACGTGCGCGTCATGATCGCGGCGGTGATCGCCTCGGTGCTGCTCATGATGCTGTTCGCCGGGCCGATCGGCCGCTTCGTCTCCAACCATCCCACCATCAAGATGCTGGCGCTGTCCTTCCTGGTGGTGGTGGGTGTCGTGCTGGTCGCCGAAGGCTTCGAGCATCACGTGCCCAAGGGGTATGTGTACTTCGCAATGGCTTTCTCGCTGAGCGTGGAAATGCTCAACATCCGCATGCGCAAGAAGTCGGCGAAGCCCGTGGTGCTGAATCCGCCCCACATACCGGGCGATTGAGGGGCCGAGCCGGTCAAGTCGGCACTACGCCGAACGTCGGCGAGTCGGTGCCGTCGCGTCGACCGCATCGCGCAGGCATTGGGCGAAGTGCGCCACCACGGGCGGACTGGCCCGGGGCTTGCGATGAAGCAAGCCGATTTCGCGATGGAAAGTGAACTCGCCCAGCGAGACGATGCGCACCCCCGCAGGCATCGGAAGATGCGCCTCGACCAGCGGGACAAGCGCCACGCCCAGCCCCCTGGAGGCCAGATGGATCAATCCGGGAATCTCGTCGATCTCGATGGCGTCGTTGACCGCAAGGCCTTCCCGGCGCAGAAACGCCTCGACCATCCGCCCTCCGAACGAAGCCCTGTCGTAGCGAAGGAACGGCTGTTCCTGGATCAGCGCCCGCCAGTTCTTCGTTGCGGGAACGGCCTTGGGCACGACCAGCACAAAGGGCTCCTGCACCAATGCCTGCCACGTCAGGTCGGGAGGCATTCCGAAGGGCGGGCGGATGATCACGGCCGCATCGATCTTGCCGGCGTCCAGGTCGTCCATCAGGCGCATCGAGACGCCGGGCGACACATGGACGCGCACAAGGGGGAATGATTTGCGCAGCTGCTCGAGCGCACGCGCGAGCAGCGTAGGCTGCGCCGAGGCAATCGAGCCGATGCGAAGGATCCCCCGGGTGGCGTCGTCGTGAGGAAGTTCGCCGAGCTTGGCGAACAGGGCGCAGATTTCTTCCGCCCGCGGCAAGGTCGTCTGGCCCGCGACGTTCAAGGTGGCCGATCGGCCCGTCCGGTCGAAGAGCTCGAAGCCCAGGGCCTCTTCGAGCCGTTTCATCTGGCTGCTCACTGCCGATTGTGTGAGGCCGATGCGGTCGCCGGCTGCCGCGAAGGTGCCGAGCTTGCACACCGCAATGAAGGTCTTGAGTTCGTTTATCACGCCTGGAGCATCGCAAACATCGATGCTCGGGTCAATCGAGCTTCAACAGAAGTGATGGATGTCTGGCCGTCCAACGGGCATGGGCTATTCTTCGCACCCTTCCAAGCAGGTATCCGCCTCGCACCGATCGATGCCTTCCATCAAATTCCGCTCGCGGCTCTCGCTGGCCTTTGCAGCGCTCGTTGCGCTGGTCTGCGTGCAGGCAGCCTTCATCTACCTGGGCTCCGAGCGCGTCACCTTTTATGCGCAGCACAGCCGGCTGGCGAGCGACATCCAGTCCGACCTGCTGGAGCTGTCCGCCAACAAGCAGCGGCTGCGGGTCTGGGCCTCGCAGCGGCTGATGAATGGCGACGCACCCATCGAGTCGCGCGACCGCTGGCTGGCCGGCATGCGCTCCAGCGCAGCCAGCCTGCGGGACCTGACACAGCGCGACCTGGCCTGGTGGACCACCGTGACCTCGGCGCGGGGCACACAGGTGCCCGAAGCGGTGACCCAGCTGGCGGCCAGCATCGACCTGCTCGATGCCAACATCGCCGCGGTCCAGGATCGCCTGCTGCAGCTCACGCCACTGCAGCCGGGAGCGGAGTTTTCATCGGTGTGGCAGCAGATCAACCAGGTGTTCGACGTGACGCGCGGGCGCGACCTGCGCGAACTCGTCAACGGCGCAATCGAGCGCCAGAAGCAGGCGGTGCCGGCCGCGCGCCTGGCCACCGAGCACGCCATCGAGGTGCTGCGCCTGCAGGCCATCGGCCTCGCTGTGTTGACCCTGGCAGCGGCGGTGCTGCTCGCCATTCGCCTGAACCGGCGGCTGCAGGCACCCATCGCCAGCCTGCTGACCGGCACGCAGGCCTTGCAGGCGGGCCAGATGGACCATCGCATGGCAGTCGGCTCGGGTGACGAATTCGGCCAGGTGGCCGAGAACTTCAACGCCATGGCCGCCGAACTGCAGCAGCGCCGAAGCGATGCCGAAGCTGCGCGGCACAAGCTCGAAGAAGCAGTGGATGCGCGCACGGCCGAGTTGCAGACCGCGCACGTCACGCTGCAGAACATCGACCAGCGCCGCCGCCAGTTGTTTGCCGACCTGAGCCACGAGCTGCGCACGCCGGCCACCGCCATCCGCGGCGAGGCCGAGATTGCGCTGCGCGGCACCGACAAGCCACTGGCCGAATACAAGGAAACGCTGTCGCGCATCGTCGGCGGCGTGGAGCAGCTCGCGCGGGTGATCGACGACCTGATGCTGATCGCGCGCGCCGAGGCCGATCAGCTCGTCATGCGGCAGGACCAGGTGGACCTCGGCCTGCTGGTCGGCGATGCCACCGAGCAGGCCGAGGCGCTGGGTGCGCTGCACGGCGTTGGGGTTCGCCTCGATGCCTCGCACGACGCACAGCCAGGGCTGCTCTACGTGCATGCCGATGCCGACCGGCTGCGCCAGGCCTTGGTGATCGTGCTCGACAACGCGGTGCGCTATTCGCGCTCGGGCGGCGAGGTCCGCATCGGCTGGCGTGAAGTCGACGGATGCGCGGAGATCGCGGTGCGCGACAAGGGCATCGGCATCGACGCCGACGAGCTGCCCACGGTGTTCCAGCGCTTCACGCGCGGCCAGCGCGCGCGGGCTCATCGGGTCGACGGCACCGGCATCGGCCTGTCGATCGCGCAGGCCATCGTTGTCGCGCACGAAGGCCGCATCGACATAGACAGCGAACCGTTCGTGGGCACGACGGTTCGCATCCGGCTGCCGCGCTTTGATGGCGCAGCCAGCCCCACAACGCCGGAGGCCGCATGAACAACATCCTCGTGGTCGAAGACGATCCGCGCGTGGCCGACTTTCTGCAGCGCGGCCTGCGCGCCGAAGGCTATGGCGTGCAGCTGGCGCGCACCGGCACCGAGGGCCTGGCATTGGCGCGCGGCGGTGAGCCGGCGCTGCTCATCCTCGACCTGATGCTGCCCGGCATCAGCGGCCTGGAGCTCTGCCAGACGATGCGCGCCGAAGGCCATCATGTGCCGGTGCTGATGCTCACGGCCATGAGCTCGCTGGAGGACAAAGTCAACGGCCTGCGGCTGGGCGCGGACGACTATCTGACCAAGCCCTTTGCCTTCGAGGAGCTGCTCGCGCGCATCGAGGCGCTGCTGCGGCGCGGACGCGAACAGCGCGTGAAAGCGAGCAGCCTGCAGGTGGCCGACCTCGTGCTGGACCGCGAACGCATGCAGGTCACGCGGGCCGGACAGCCGATTGCGCTGACGGCGAAGGAGCTGGCCTTCCTGGAGCTGCTGATGAGCGCGCCCGGCCGCGTCTACAGCCGCGAGCGCATCCTCTCGAACGTGTGGGGCACCAACGAGGATCCGCTGACCAATGTGGTCGACGTCTACGTGCGCCGCCTCAGGGCCAAGATCGACGAGGGCCACCCGCTCGCGCTGCTCAAGACCGTGCGCGGCTTCGGCTACCGGCTCGACGCGCAGGAGGCCTGAACAACTGGACGCCCGGGCGCGCGTTCATCCGTTGTTCATCTGCGCTTCAACCTGCGTTCATGGCCCGGCACGGGTCGTGTTCATCTCTGCGCCAGAGACTTGATTCCTGCCTCGCGAATGCGGTGCAGCGCCGGCAGACACCGGTGCTTCAACACTTTCACAACAAGGAATCTCCGTGAAGAAAAGTCTCGTCACCAGTGCCGCCCTCGGCGTTCTTTCTTTCACTCTCGCCACCGGTGCGCTGGCCCAGGGTTCGGGCGCCGTTGCCTGCGCGCCGACCAATGAAGCGCAGATCGGCGCGCTGTTCGACCGCTGGAACAACTCGCTGCGCACGCTGGACCCCGACAAGGTGGTCGCCAACTACGCACCCGACGGCGTGCTGCTGGCGACCGTGTCGAACCAGCCGCGCACCAACCCGGCGGAGATCCGCGACTACTTCGTCAAGTTCCTCAAGAGCGAGCCGCAAGGCACGATCGACAAGCGCATCGTCAAGATCGGCTGCAACGTGGCGCAGGACGTCGGCACCTACACCTTCCGCTTCAAGGATGGCGGCACGGTGCATGCCCGCTACACCTATGTCTACGAATGGGTGAACGGGCAGTGGCTGATCGCGCATCACCACTCGTCGGCGATGCCGGAGGCGCGCGCCGCGAAGAACTGATCGATGCGGGCGGGCTCCGGCTCGCTCGCTACAGCGCCGCGACCTTCACGAACACCGGGTTCGAGTAGAACCACAGGTCGCTGTAGTTGCGCACGTTGATCGCATTGAAGCGCGCCACGTTGTCGGTGCCGGTGGTCTGCGCATCGGGC
Source organism: Variovorax sp. OV084 (assembly GCF_900111625.1). Lineage (NCBI taxonomy): Bacteria > Pseudomonadati > Pseudomonadota > Betaproteobacteria > Burkholderiales > Comamonadaceae > Variovorax > Variovorax sp. OV084. Next base: position 18,254 of record NZ_FOII01000021.1, read on the forward strand.
AGCGGCTCACCGGCGGCGGTTTCGTTGGGCACGTCGGTGCCAAGGTTGGTGCCTCGCAGGCGGAAGTACTGGTTGTTGCCGGCCTTCACCGTGTAGCTCACAGAGAAGTAGCCGTCGGCATCGAGCTTCCAGTCGTTGCGGGTGAAGCGCTTGAGCACGCGCGTCGACGGGTTGGTGTCGCGCGCATAGCCCGGCGTGCCTGCCAGCTCGGGCCCGGTCACGTCGCCGCCGATCAGGTCGATGTGGTCGACCACCGGCTTCACGTTGGCGAAGTTGCCGCTGCCGAGCTGGTATTCGAAGTTGTTGCGCTCGGGGCTCTTGAAGCGGATGGTGATCTTCAGGTCTTCACCGGCCTTGGCCGTCACGTCCGAACCCATCTCACCAGCACCTTTGGCGCTTTGCACCTTGAAGTCGAGCGCGTCGATCAGGCCGCCGTTCACAGCGAAGAGCTTGCCTGAGCGCAGGGCCGAGAGCAGCGACTTCGGATCCTTGACGTCGCCCCACAGGTGGTTCCTGGCGTATTCGCCCGGCGCGTAGCCGCTGCTGTACTGGCCTTGCGAGGTGGTGAAGTGGTAGTCGGAGTCGGCCACGTTCCAGACGTGGCGACCTTCGGACAGCAGCGCGTCCCAGGTGCCGCCGAGCTTGGCGACGAGGTAGTCGACGCCGCCGTAGGTGCGCGAGGGCAGGTTGGCCGGAATGTAGGCGCTGTTGTAGCCGCCGCGGTCGGGCTCCATCTGGTTGCCGACCATGCCTTCGAGCGAGAACACGATGTTCGGCGCGAGATCGTTCATCTCGCGCAGCTGGGCGATCGTGTACTTGCCGGGGTTGCGCGAAGGATGGTTGATCTGCAGGTAGCTGGTGTCGGGGTAGTTCTTCTTGAGCCAGGCGATAGCGGCGAGCGTCTCGGCGTGCGTGTCGTAGTTGACGCCGGCCTTCGGGCCCCAGGCGGTGACGTCGCCGGCCGGGAAGAGTGCGGCGGCCCGGTTGGTGAAGAGGTATTCGAACTGGCTCGCGGCCTTGAGCGCGGCATCCGACATGGGGTTGTCGGTCAGGATGCCGACGTTGCCGTGGTCGTGCGAGGGCATGTCCCATTCGAAGGACGCGAAGATCGTCTTGTCGGCATATTTGCCGCCGGCCTGCAGCGCCTTGATGCGCGGCACCTGGTACTTGGCCATGCCTTCCGAGAACGGAATCTGCGCCGGCAGCTTGGTGCCGTTGTTGTCGTAGGAGGACAGGCGCAGGTGGTCGGACAGCGCCGCCCAGTCGAGCCCGAACTGGTCGAAGGCCTTGGCCAGCACCTGGTCGAGCGTGGAAATCTGCTGCGTGTCGTCCGACTGGATCGTGTGGATGTGCAGGTCGCCCACGGTCCAGCGGCCTGGCGGCACCGACGGGCCTGGATCGGCCGCGGGAGCGGGAGCGGGCGCGACGGCCGCCGGGGTGCTGGGCGCCACGGGGAAGAAAGCCGGGCCGCTGGAGTCTCCGCCGCCGCAGCCGGCCAGCATGAGCGTGCCGATGGCGAGGGTGGAGAACAGCGTGCGGCGGAACGGAAGGGGAGCCGGAAGGGCAATCGGAAGAATGAACATGGCGGTCTGAAAAAATGACGCGCACCTGAAGTGCGCGTGTCGAAGGAAGTCGCCGAGTCTCGAATGGCGCGATGACGCTTCGATGAAAGCAGAACGAAAGTTCGTTGTTTTCGCGCCAGCAACCGGGCCGCCGGAGGGCTTGCCCTCTATAAACTGTGCCCCTTCCATGATCCCCAGCGCGCCCGTCCCCCTGCCCACCGCATCCATCGACGATGGGGTGCTGTCGCGCATGGTGCGCACCGACCAGCTCGTGACGGTGCGCCGCAGCGTTCTCTCGGCCATTCCGATCAGCGTGGTGCTGAGCTTCACCGCGGCGCTGGTCGCCCTCAATGCCGGCCGCGCGTTCGAAGGAATGAGCTGGCTGCTGCTGTCGCTCATGGTGAACGGGATGCGCAGCTACATCTGCCGCTGGCCGTTCGCGCCTTCGCCCGGTGCCGAGCCCGGCAGTGATGTCCTGACCTCGCCTGACGGCCGCCCGGTCGAATGGCACCTGCGCATTGCTGCGGTCCTGGCTGCGGTGTCGGGCTGTGTGTGGGCCCTCATTCCGTTTCTGTGCGACGGCTACTCATCGCCGCAAGCGGTGTTCTATCTCACGGTGGTGTGCGGCATCTGCGCGGGGGCTGTCACCTATGGCATTGCCTATGCGCTCGTGCCCATCAGCTTCATCACGCCGGCGCTGCTGTCGGTGGTCGGTTGCCTTGTTTATGCAGGCGGCTTCGACAATCTGAGCCTGGCGGCGATGGTGCTGCTGTACCTCGCGGCACTGGTGCGCGGTGCGCTGCACAGCGACAGGACCTTCCGCGAAGGAAGCCGCCTGCGCAACGAAGCCACAGCCATGGCCGCGCAGCTGCGGCTGGTGCACGCGCTGTCGCTGGACGCCACGCAGCAGCTGGCCTTCCGGGCCTCGCACGATTCGCTCACGGGCCTGCTCAACCGCGAAGGCTTCACCGAGGCGGCGACGCTGCACATCGCCGCACCCGGCGGCCGCCAGCACGGCCTGCTGCTGCTGGACCTCGACGGCTTCAAGGCGGTGAACGACGCCTTCGGCCACAAGGTCGGCGACCGCGTGCTGCAGGACGTGGCCCGCTGGCTGCAGCGGGAGACCGCCGACATGCAGGCCGTGCTCGGCCGCTGGGGCGGCGACGAGTTCGCGGTGCTCTACAGCCTGCAGGACGAGCGGCAGGCGCCCACGGCGATTGCGCAGGCGCTGATCCGTTCGATCTCATTCGCCACTGCGCACTACGGCGGCCACCTGGGCGTGAGCATCGGCATCTCAGTCTCGGGCGAGGCCGAGATTGCCGACATGATCAGCTTTGCCGACGAGGCCGTCTACGAGGCCAAGCGCACCGGGCGCAACCGCTACCAGGTCTTCGACAAGGCGCTCAACCAGCGGCTTGCCACGCGCCGGGACGTGGAGCGCGACCTGCTCCATGCCATCGAGGCGCGCGACATCGGCGTGTGGTACCAGCCGATCATGAACAGCGACGGCCGGGAAGTTCACAGCCTCGAGGCATTGATGCGCTGGAACCATCCGCGCCACGGCCACATTGCCCCTGAAGAGGTGATCTACGCGGCAGCGAGCACCGGCGTGGCCGAGCCGCTGCTGCGGCATCTGGTCGACGAGGTCTGCCTGGGCATGCGCCAGCTGGAGGCCGTAGGCTCCAGCCTGGCCGCCGTGCCGGTTGCCATCAATGTCTCGCCGCGCGAGATGGCGCAGCTGGCGGTCGACGACATCGTGCTCGGCATGCTGAAGGCGCGCGGCGTGGCACCGCGCCGGCTGCAGATCGAGATCACGGAAGAGGTGGCGCTCGACACGCATGCCACGCGCAGCCGGCTGAGCGCGCTGTCGGCCGCGGGCGTGGCAATCGTGGTCGACGACTTCGGCGTGGGTTATTCGTCGCTGGCGTCGCTGCGCAGCGAGTACGTGCGCCAGGTGAAGATCGACCGCAGTTTCATTCTCGACCTGTCGTCCTCGCCGGGCAACGTGGTGCTGGTGGACGCCATCGTCCAGCTCGGCCGCTCGCTGAACATCCAGGTGGTTGCCGAAGGCGTGGAAACGCAGGACGAGCTCGATGCCCTGCACGCGATAGGTTGCCGGCTGGTGCAGGGCTATCACCTGGCGCGGCCCGCGCCGCTGCCCGATGTGATGGCGTGGGCCGCGGCGCGCCTGGCGCCCGCGGCCGTCAAGGTCATCTGAGCCGGATCAGGATCAGGCCAGCAAGTCGCTGAGCGTGCGCGCGATCACCTTGGTGGCGCGGCGCAGGTCTTCGAGCACCACGCGCTCGTCGCTGCGCTTGGCGTGCGATTCGAGCACCGTGCGCGGGCCGGCGCCGTAGATCACGCCGGGAATGCCGGCTTCGACGTACAGGCGCACATCGGTGTACAGCGGCGTGCCCATGGCCTTGATGGGCTCGCCGAACAGTTCGCCGCCGTGCTTCTGGATCGCATCGACCAGCGGCTTGTTGCCGGCCAGCGGCTTCATCGAATTGGCGAGCAGCAGGCGCTTGATCTCGACCGTGATGCCCGCGCTCTCGGCGGCGGCATCGGCAATCACCTTGCGGATGGCGGCTTCGACTTCGACCGGGTTCTCTTCGGGAATCATGCGGCGGTCGAGCTTGAACACGACCTTGCCGGGCACCACGTTGGTGTTGGTGCCGCCCTCGATGCGGCCGACGTTGAGATACGGGTGCGTGATGCCCTCGACCTTCGACGTGACCTGCTGGTAGAGCGTGTTCTGCGCATACAGCGCGTTGAGGATCTTCACGGCGCCTTGCAGCGCGTCGATGCCGGTGGCCGGCACGGCGGCGTGGGCCATCTTGCCGTGCACCGTCACTTCCATCTGCAGGCAGCCGTTGTGCGCGGTGACCACTTCGTAGCTGAAGCCGGCCGCGATCATCAGGTCGGGCTTGGTCAGGCCCTTGTCGAGCAGCCAGCCCGGGCCGAGGATGCCGCCGAACTCTTCGTCGTAGGTGAAGTGCAGCTCGACGCTGCCCTTGGTCGGCTTGGCCACTGCTTCGAGCGCGCGCAGTGCGAAGGTGAAGCTGGCGAAGTCGCTCTTGCTGACCGCTGCAGCACGGCCGTAGAGACTGCCGTCAGCGATCTCGCCGCCATACGGGTCGTGCGTCCAGCCTTCGCCGGGGGGCACCACGTCGCCGTGGGCGTTCAGCGCCACGGTGCGGCCTTCGTTGCCGTACTTGCGGCGCACGATCAGGTTGGTGATCGATTCGAGGCCGTAGTCCTTCACTTCCTGCGCGGGCACGGCGTGTTTTTCGGCGTCGAGGCCGAAGTCTTTCAGCAGCTCGGCGGTGCGCTCGGCGTGCGGCGCGTTGTTGCCCGGTGGCGTGTCTGTGGGCACCTGCACGAGTTGCTGCAGGAATTGCACTTCCTCGTCGAAGTGGGCGTCGATCCAGGCGTCGAGCTTGGCGTAGTCGGTCATGGTTGTTCTTCTGTGAATCAGTGGGCTTGTTCGGCGGTGAGGTTTTCCAGAAGCAGCTGGAAGGCCTGTACAGCGAGCTGGATGTCGTCGTTGGTGCTCGATTCGAGCGGGTTGTGGCTGATGCCCGAGTTGATGCCGCGCACGAACAGCATGGCCTGCGGCATCACCTCGTGCAGCTTCATCGCGTCGTGGCCGGCGCCGCTGGGCATGCGAAAGAGCGGAATGCCCAGCGCGTCGACGGCCTTTTCCCAGCGCTGCTGCCAGGCGGGTGCGCTGGGCGCGGCGGAGGCGCGCATGGTTTCTTCGAGCTCGTAGCGCACGCCGCGGCGCTCGCAGATGTCCTTCAGTGCGTTGACCACGTCGGTGGCCAGCGCGTCGCGCTGCGCGTTGTTGGGCGCGCGCAGGTCGAGGCTGAACTTGCAGCGGCCCGGCACCACGTTGATGGAACCGCTGGGCACTTCGAGCATGCCGACGGTGCCGACCGAGTCACCGTCTTTGGCGGCGCGCTGCTCGGTGTAGAGAATCAGCTCGGCCACGGCGGCCGCGGCGTCGCGGCGGCGGTCCATGGGCGTGGTGCCGGCGTGGCTGGCCATGCCGATCACTTCGCCCACGTAGCGCACGCTGCCGTTGATGGAGGTGACGATGCCCAGCGGCAGGTCGAGCTCGGTGAGCACCGGGCCCTGCTCGATGTGCACTTCGACGAAGCCGAGGTAGCGCGCCGGGTCGCGCTGGATCTTCGGGATGTCTTCTTCCTTCAGGCCTGCCTGCTGCATGGCCTCGCGCATGGTGATGCCGTCGGCATCCTTCTGGTCGAGCCAGCGCTGGTCGAAGTGGCCGATGAGCGCGCCCGAGCCCAGGAAGGTCGCCTTGTAGCGCTGGCCTTCCTCTTCGGCGAAGCCCACCACCTCGAAGGCGAAGGGCAGGCGCTTGTTCTGACGCTTGAGCTCGCGCACGCAGGCCATCGGCACGAAGATGCCCAGGCGGCCGTCGTACTTGCCGCCGTTGCGCACGGTGTCGTAGTGCGAGCCTGTGAGCAGGGTCTTGGCGCCGGGCGTCGAGCCTTCATAGCGGCCCACCACGTTGCCGACCGCGTCGATGTGCACCGAGTCGAAGCCCACGTCGCGCATCAGCGCGCTGATCTGCGCGGCGCAGGCGCGGTGCGCATCGGTCAGGTAGGTGACGGTGAGCTGGCCTTTCTCGGCATAGCCCGGGTCGGTGTGCACCGAGAGCTGTTCCTGCCAGTCCCACACATCGTTGCCGAGCGTGACGTCGGCAGCGAACTTGTCGTCGAGGCGAATCTCCGCAATGCGATGGATGTTGCGCAGCGCCTCGCCGAGTTCGAAGTCGGGGTGGTTGTAGAGCCGGCGCGCGAAGGTGTCGATGATCTCGCGCTTGGCCAGCCCCGTGCCGCGCGGGCCGCGCACCGCGAGGATGAACGGAAAGCCGAACTTCGCGTTGTAGTCGGCGTTGAGCTGCTGGATCTTTGCGAACTCCTCGGGCGTGCAGTCGGTCAGGCCGGCCTTGCTCTGCTCGTTGGTCGATTCGGCCGTCAGCGTCTTGCTGACCATGGCCTTGCCGGCGAGTTCGGGGTGGGCGCGGATCAGGCCGATCTGCTCGTCGGCCGACGAAGCGGCCAGCGCCTGCACCAGCGCATGCTTGAGGTGCGCGAGCGAGCGGAACGGGCGAGCGGCCAGCGCGCGCTGAGCGATCCAGGGCGAGTGCTCGTAGATGCCGTCGAGCAGCGCGACGGCTGCGGCCGGCACCGCGGCGTTGAGTTGGGCGATGGTGAGGCTCATGATGCGGCTCCGGCTTCAAAGGGGTGCGCCTGCTTCCAGTGGCGCGCGATGTCGATGCGCCGGCAGACCCACACGCGGTCGTGTTGTGCGATGTGATCGAGAAAACGCTGCAGTGCCGTGATGCGGCCCGGCCGCCCGAGCAGGCGGCAGTGCATGCCGATGCTCATCATCTTCGGGCTGTTGTCGCCGTTCGGGTCGCCTTCGGCATACAGCGCGTCGAAGGTGTCCTTCATGTACTGGAAGAACGGGTCGGCGTGCGAATAGCCCTGCGGCAGCGCGAAGCGCATGTCGTTGCAATCGAGCGTGTAGGGCACGATGAGCTGCGGCACCACGGTGCCGTCGGTCTTTTGCACCTTCATCCAGAAGGGCAGGTCGTCGCCGTAGTAGTCGCTGTCGTATTCGAAGCCGCCGTAGTCGGCCACGAGGCGGCGCGTGCGCGGGCTGTCGCGGCCGGTGTACCAGCCCAGGGCGCGTTCGCCGGTGAGCTTTTCAATGGCTTCCATGCCCAGGCGCATGTGTTCGCGCTCGGTGGCTTCGTCGAGGTTCTGGTAGTGGATCCAGCGCCAGCCGTGGCAGGCGATCTCGTGTCCCAGTTCCTTGAAGGCGGCGGTCAGCTCGGGGCAGCGCTCAAGCGCCATGCCCACGCCGAACACGGTCAGCGGCAGGCCGCGTTTTTCGAACTCGCGCAGGATGCGCCACACGCCGGCACGCGAGCCGTACTCGTAGATGCCTTCCATGCTGATGTGCCGGTCGGGAAAGCTCGCCGGGTTGAACATCTCGGAGAGGAACTGCTCGGAGCCCGCATCGCCGTGCAGCGTGGCGTTCTCGCCGCCTTCTTCGTAGTTGAGGACGAATTGCACCGCGACACGCGCACCGCCCGGCCATTGGGCGTGGGGCGGGTTGCGGCCGTAGCCGACGAGGTCGCGCGGGTAGGGCAGGGTGGTGTCGTAGACGGTCATGGTTTGGATCAGGACAGCGCGAGGGAGATGTCGTTGGTGGGCACCTTGCGGTCGAACGTGAGATTGGCCTCGACGTGCTCCAGGTGTTCGGTCATGAGGCGCACGGCGCGCTCTTCGTCGCGCGCGGCCAGCGCCTTCACGATGTCGGCGTGCTCGTCGTTGGAGTGCTCGGCCGCGCTGGCGCTCTGGTACATCAGCGTGATGAGGGCGCAGCGCGAGATGAGTTCGCCGAGGATCTGCGCCAGCACCTGGTTGCCCATGAGCTCGGCCATGCGCACGTGGAAGTCGCCGAGCAGCTCGGTGCGGCCCGAGATGTCTTCGCCCGACACGGCTGATTTTTCGAGCGCAACGTGCTCCTTCAGCGCCTTGATCTTGGCGGGCGTGACGGTGCGCACGAACTCGCGCGTCATCTCGGCTTCGAGCATGCGGCGCACGGCGAACACCTGCTTGGCCTCGTCGACGGCCGGTGCGGCCACGAAGGCGCCGCGTGCGGGCTCGAGCCGTATGAGCTTGTTCTGCGACAGCTGGAACAGCGCCTGGCGCACCAGCGTGCGCGAGACGCCGAAATGATCGGCCAGCTTCTGCTCGGCCAGCTTGGTGCCGGGCTGAAGCCGGTGCTCGACGATGGCCTTCGTGAGGGCATCGACGATCGAACGGGTGGTGGAGGACTCCATGTTTTTCATGATAGACCCAAAGCCGGTAACTGTATACACTTTTGTCCACCGGAATTTCCCGCACCCATTTCAAGGAGCGCCCCATGGGCCTGAGCACTCACGTACTGGACACGATGCATGGCGGTCCCGCAGCCGGCATGGAGGTCGCGCTGTTCACCACCGACGGCGACGCCGCGACGCTGGTGAAGCGCTTCACGCTGAATTCGGACGGCCGCAGCGACGGCCCGCTGTACGACAACAACTCGCTGAAGGCCGGCACCTACCGGCTGGTGTTCGACGTGGCGGGTTACTTCAAGGCTCGCGGCGTCAAGCTGCCTGAGCCGAACTTCCTGAACAAGGTGTCGCTGGACTTCGGCGTGGCGCACACCGACCAGCACTATCACGTGCCCCTGCTCGTCAGTCCGTGGAGCTACTCCACGTACCGGGGCTCCTGAGGTCAGTCGCCTTGTTGCTGGCCTTCTGTCAGGGTGTCGAGCTGGAAGCGCCCGCTCTTGTCCCACAGCCAGGTGTCGGTCCACGTGACCGCTCCGAGGCGCGTGGCGGCGGGGAAGGGCGCGGCCTGCAGCACGGCACGCTCGATCTCGGCGATCACTTCGGGCGCATGCTGGGGCGCGCGCAGCCAGTGCATCGACACCACCTTGCCACCCGCATCCAGGTTCACCTGCAGCGTACCGACCGCATAGAGCATCGGCGGCAATTGCCCGCCGTAGATGCGCGAGCGGTTGATCTCGTAGATGTGGCGCGCCGCATCGCGGCGGTAGTCGCGCGCCGTGGCGGCGTTCGATGCACGAGGCACCCGGCCGGATGCGCTGGAAGGAGAGGCGCTGCTCAACTGGCCGGGCACGGCACCAGGGCTGCCGCAGCCGGCCAGCCAGAGGGCGGAAAGAACGGAAGCAGCAAGTGCAAGGCGGCGGGGCGTAAGCTGGCGATTCATCGCCGGGTTTATACCGTGAGTCTTCACGGGCCAGGCAACCGAAGGTATCGACAACGATGAGCGGTGCGGTCGATCAACTGCTGGCACGTCTTCGCCACGAAGACGCGGTGCTGGTGCGCGTCGAATCGACGCAGGGCTCGGCGCCGCGCGAGGCCGGCACCTGGATGGCGGTGTGGGCCGATGCGCTCACGGCCACCATCGGCGGTGGGCAGCTCGAATTCCAGGCCACGAAGGAAGCACGCGAAATGCTGGCTGGCTCGCGCAAGCCCTTCGATGGCATCCAGCGATACCCGCTGGGCCCGAGCCTGGGGCAATGCTGCGGCGGCGTGATGTTCCTGTCGTACGAGCGCATCACCGCCGCTGATGCGCCAAGGCTGCAGCGCGAACTGGTCGCGCAACTCAAGCCCGTGGCGCTGTTCGGCGGCGGCCACGTGGGCGCCGCACTGGCAAGGCTGCTGGCTGCGCTGCCCTTCGCGGTGCGCTGGATCGACAGCCGCGACGGCGTGTTTCCCGACGAATTGCCCGCACAGATCGACACCGAACATTCAGAACCCGTGCAGGACGCCGTGGCCGCGCTGGCGCCGGGCAGCCGCGTGCTCATCATGAGCTTCAGCCATGCCGAAGACCTGGACATCGTCATCGCCTGCCTGAAGCGCCTGCGCGAGCGCAACGACTTGCCCTATGTCGGCCTGATCGGCAGCAAGACCAAGTGGGCCACTTTCAGCCATCGGCTCGAGGCGCGGGGCTTCACGGCCGACGAACTGGCCCGCATCACCTGCCCGATCGGCGTGCCCGGCATCACGGGCAAGGAGCCCGAGGTGATCGCCGTGGCGGTGGCGGCACAGTTGTTGCAATCGCTGGGTTGAACAGGGTTTTCCCGGCGGCCACGCCCTAAAAAACAGCCCCGTCCCTTGCCAAAACTGTATACACTTTCGGTCCACAACAAGCCGCAGCGGAGCGAGGCCCATTTTTTCATGGAGCCTGCGTTCGCGGCACTTTCTCTGCTTACAGCGCCCGCGGTGGTGAGCAGGCTGAAACCCCTCCTTGGTGCCCCCACGCGCCAATCGGGTTGAGAGAGAAGCATATGGAAAGTTATTACCTCGACTGGGCCAACCTGCTGCTGCGCTGGGTCCACGTCATCACCGCCATCGCCTGGATCGGCGCCTCCTTCTACTTCGTGATGCTGGACAACAGCCTCGAGAAGCCGCAGGACCAGGAATCGCTCGACAAGGGCGTGGGCGGCGAGCAATGGGCCGTGCACGGCGGCGGCTTCTACAACATGCAGAAGTACGCGCTGGCGCCCAAGAAGCTGCCGGACCACTTGCACTGGTCGTACTGGGAGAGTTATTCGACCTGGATCACGGGTTTCACGCTCTTCACCATGTCGTACCTGTGGAACGCGAGCACGTACCTCATCGACAAGTCGAAGATGGACTGGCAGCCCGGCGCCGCCATTGCCGTGGCGCTGGCCTTCTTCGTGGTGTTCTGGATGGTGTACGACGGCATCTGCCAGATCTTCGGCCGGCGCAAGCACGGCGACACCATCGTCGGCGTGCTGATCGCCATCTTCATCGCCTTCGCGACCTGGCTGGCCTGCCAGTGGTTCGCGGGCCGCGCGGCCTTCTTGCTGGTGGGCGCCATGATGGCCACGACCATGAGCGGCAACGTGTTCTTCTGGATCATCCCCGGCCAGCGCAAGAACGTGGCGGCGCTGCGCGAAGGCAAGCCGGTGGACCCGGTGCACGGCCAGCGCGGCAAGCAGCGCAGCGTGCACAACACCTACTTCACGCTGCCGGTGCTGTTCGCGATGCTGAGCAACCACTACAGCTTTACGTACACGCACAAGTACAACTGGATCGTGCTGCTGCTGATCATGCTCGGCGGTGCGGCCATTCGCCAGTTCTTCGTGGTGCGGCACCGCTTCAAGCTGGGCAATGCGGGCAACCCGCTGCCCTATGCGCTGGTCGGCATCGTGGTGCTGGGCCTGACCATCGTCTGGATGAAGCCTGAACCCGTGGCGGCGCCCGCGGTGGCTGCCGCTGCGCCTGCCGTGCCGTTCAAGGACGTGCAGAAGGTGCTCGAACAGCGCTGCTTCATGTGCCACGGCGCGGCCGTTCAGATGAAGAACGTGCGCGTCGATTCGCCGGAGCAAGTGGCCGCGCATTCACAGGCGATCTACCAGCAGGTGGTGGTCACGAAGATCATGCCGATGAACAACGCCACGGGCATCACCGACGAAGAGCGGGCCCTCATCAGCCGCTGGTTCCAGGCTGGCGCAAAGACCAACTAGACAGACAGAAGTTGACCGGCGGCAAGAGGGCGGGTCACGGTCCGCAGCACAATCGCCGGATTGGAGACAAAGCAGCAATGACCGCATCGAACCCCGCCTTCGGCCCCGCTCCCGATCCGCGCGAAGCCCCGCGCGCCTTCCTCGAACATCTCTACCGTGTGGCGGTGGACCGCGCGCTGCCGCTGTCCACGCTGGGCGCCCATCTGCCGCCGCCGCCCAAGGGCCGTACGCTGGTGCTGGGCGCAGGCAAGGCCGGCGGCTCGATGGTGCAGGCGCTCGAGGCCCTGTGGCCGGCCGATGCGCCGCTGTCGGGGCTTGTCGTCACGCGTTACGACCACATTCCGCCGCGGCCCGAAGGCGTGCCGCAGCGCATCGAGATCGTCGAGGCCGCACACCCCGTGCCCGACGCCGCAGGCCAGCAGGCCGCCGAGCGCATCCTCGCGCTGACGCAGGGCCTCACGGCCGACGACCTTGTGCTGTGCCTGATCTCGGGTGGTGGCTCGTCGCTGCTGGTGTTGCCGGCTGAAGGCCTGACGTTGGCCGACAAGCAGCGCATCAACAAGCAACTGCTCGAAAGCGGCGCAGGCATCGGCGAGATGAACTGCGTGCGCAAGCACCTGTCGCGCATCAAGGGTGGCCGGCTGGCGGCGGCATGCGCGCCGGCCCGCGTGGTGACGCTGACGATCAGCGACGTGCCAGGCGACGACGCAGCCGTCATCGCCAGCGGCCCGACGGTGCCCGACGCCACCACCTGCGCCAATGCGCTCGCCATCCTCGACCGCTATGGCATCGAAGTGCCGGCGCCGGTGCGCGCGCAACTCGAAAGCGGTGAACTCGAAACGCCCAAGCCGCACGACGCCGTGTTCAAGGGCCACGAGACGCACATGATCGCCACGCCGCAGCAGTCGCTCGAAGCGGCGGCCAAGGCTGCGCGCGAGGCCGGCATCGAGGCGCACATCCTCAGCGACGAAATGGAAGGCGAATCGCGCGAAGTCGGCAAGGTGCACGCTGCGCTGGCGCGCGCCGTGGCGCACCGCGGCGAGCCGTTCGCGCGGCCCTGCGTGATTCTTTCGGGCGGCGAGACCACGGTGACGATCCGCCCACGCCAGCCGGGCCAGGCCAAAGGCCGCGGCGGGCGGGCCGGCGAGTTCTGCATGGGGCTGGCCGGTGCGCTCATGGGCCAGCCACAGGTGTGGGCGCTGGCCGCCGACACCGACGGCATCGACGGTGTGGAAGACAACGCGGGCGCCTTCGTCACGCCCGACACGCTGGCGCGCGCCACCGCTGCCGGGAAGAAGCTGTCGGACCACCTCGACCGCAATGACGCCTATGGCTACTTCGACGCCATCGGCGATCTGTTCGTGACCGGCCCGACCCACACCAACGTCAACGACTTCCGCGCGCTGCTGGTGCTGTAAGGAGCTTTACTCCTTCAGCACCATGTCGATGCACATCACCGCCGCCACGATCAGCAGGCGGCGGGCATCGTTGGCCGGCACGCCCGGGTCGATCGACAGCATGTAGTTGTCGGCGGTGGTGAAGAGCTCCTTGCCCAGCCCCGCCCATTTCTTGGACACGGCGGCGAACTCGGTGCTGCCCTGTACGAAGCGGAAATCCCAGCTGGTCCACTTGCCCTTGAGCGTGCAGGCGACCCGCTCCTGTGCGTCGAGCACGTCGAACTTGCCGCCGATGGAAAAGAGCTTCTGCTTGAACGAACCGACGACCTGGTCGTTGCCGTCGAGCACCTGCACCTTCGAAAGGAAGATGGACACGCCGCGCTTGACCGACAGCACCTTCTGCCCTTCGGGCGTCGACACCACCACGTCGAATGGCGTGAAGCGCTTGTAGTCGGTGAAGCGCAGCAGCTTGCTGAAGAAGCCGAGGTTCGGCTCACGGCACTCCAGAATTTTCTGTTGCGAATTCGGGTCGAAGATGTCGTAGTTGTTGGCGGCCTTGAAGATGCCGACGTGTTCCTTGATGAAAAACAGGTTGTTGCGCAGCGCTGCGTGCATGGATTTCCCTCGTCCTCTGTGTGTTTGTGTGACGGGGATTATGTTCGGCGCGCATGACGACCCCGTTCCTCGCCCGTGACCGCCGGCGGGCGAGGTTTGTGAACTCGGGTTAATCTATGCCCCCGGCGGCCTGTGGCTGCCGTTGAAGCCGGCGCATCCTTTCGGGTGCAGAGCCGCACAGCACCTCCAGAATTCCCCATTCTTCTTTTCATCATCCAGTCCCCGAAGGAAAGTTCGCCATGACCGCCACCTACACCGACACCCGCCTGCTGATCGACAACGAATGGGTCGACGCCACCGGCGGCAAGACGCTGGACGTAGTGAATCCCGCCACCGGCAAGGCCATCGGCAAGGTGGCTCACGCCAGCATCGCCGACCTCGACCGCGCCCTGGCCGCCGCACAACGCGGTTTCGAGACCTGGCGCAATACCCCTGCCAACGAGCGCGCCGCCGTCATGCGCCGCGCCGCCGGCCTCATCCGCGAACGCGCCCCCGAAATCGCCAAGCTCCTGACGCAAGAGCAGGGCAAGCCGCTGGCCGAAGCCAAGGGCGAAACGCTGGCTGCCGCTGACATCATCGAATGGTTCGCCGACGAAGGCCGCCGCGTCTACGGCCGCATCGTGCCCTCGCGCAACCTGGCCGCACAGCAGCTCGTGCTGAAGGAGCCGCTGGGCCCCGTCGCCGCGTTCACGCCGTGGAACTTCCCGATCAACCAGATCGTGCGCAAGCTCGGCGCCGCACTGGCCACCGGCTGCTCGTTCCTGGTGAAGGCCCCTGAAGAAACCCCGGCATCGCCCGCTGCGCTGCTGCAGGCTTTTGTCGATGCAGGCATTCCGCCCGGCACCGTGGGCCTGGTGTTCGGCAACCCCGCTGAAATCTCGAACTACCTGATCGCCCACCCGATCATCCGCAAGGTCACCTTCACCGGCTCGACCCCGGTCGGCAAGCAGCTTGCCGCGCTGGCCGGTTCGCACATGAAGCGCGTGACGATGGAACTGGGCGGTCACGCTCCGGTGATCGTGGCCGAAGACGCCGACGTGGCGCTGGCCGTCAAGGCAGCGGGCGCGGCCAAGTTCCGCAATGCGGGCCAGGTCTGCATCTCGCCGACCCGCTTCCTGGTGCACAACAGCCTGCGCGAAGAATTCGCCCGCACGCTGGTCAAGTACACCGAAGGCCTGAAGCTCGGCGATGGCCTCGCCGAAGGCACGACCATCGGCCCGCTGGCCAACGCGCGTCGCCTCACCGCAATGGCCCATGTGCTGGAAGACGCGCGCAAGAAGGGCGCCACCGTGGCGGCCGGCGGCGAACGCGTGGGCGACACCGGCAACTTTTTCGCCCCCACCGTGCTGACCGACGTGCCGCTGGACGCCGACGTGTTCAACAACGAACCCTTCGGCCCCATCGCCGCCATCCGCGGCTTCGACAAGCTCGAAGAAGCGATTGCAGAAGCCAACCGCCTGCCCTTCGGCCTGGCCGGCTATGCCTTCACCAAGTCGATCAAGAACGCGCACCTGCTGAGCCAGAAGCTTGAACTGGGCATGCTGTGGATCAACCAGCCCGCCACGCCGTCGCCCGAAATGCCGTTCGGCGGTGTGAAGGATTCGGGCTACGGTTCGGAAGGCGGCCCCGAAGCGCTCGAGGCCTACCTGAACACCAAGGCCGTTTCGATCCTCGGCGTTTGATCGGCGCTTAGTCTTCGGCGGAGGCGTTCCAGAACGCCTGCTGTACGCCGTCGAGCGCTTCGAGCTCGGCAATCACCTGGTCGAGCTCCAGCGGCTCGACTGCGGTAGCGTACAGCGTCGCTTCGATTTCCGTGTCGGCCGGCCCGAAGGCGTGCTGGTCGACGTCGCGCACCGGGTAGTTCGCGGCTTCCAGGAGCAGCAGCAACTGGTCCATTACCTCGGGCCGCGCCGCGCGCGAGCAGATCACGCGCACTGCATAGGTCGCCTCGCTCGATTCTTCGCTGATCGGGCGGCGGTTGATCCGATTGACCACCGGCCGCAGCAGCGTGTTGCTGGCCAGCACGAACAGCGCGGCGATCATCGCCTCGCCCAGCAGATCGGCACCCGCGCAGGCGCCCACCGCCGCCGACCCCCACAGCGTGGCCGCCGTGTTCAGGCCCGTGATGTTGGCGCCTTCCTTCATGATCGCGCCCGCGCCCAGGAACCCGATGCCCGAGACCACGTAGGCCACCACGTGCACAGCCCCGTCCTGGCCGTGCAGCCGATTGGCCATATCGACGAACACCGCCGCACCCACGGCCACCAGCGTGTTGGTGCGCAGGCCCGCGGTGCGCTGCCGTATCTGCCGCTCGAGGCCGATCAGCGAGCCGAGGACGAACGCGGCCGCGACGCTGATGAAAGTGTCGAGCAGCGAGAGCAGGTTGATGTTCTGGATGGCTTGCATCGAAAGGTTCTTTCTTGTCGGTAGGCCCCGCATCGGGAGCCAGGGCATATTTGACGTCGCCAGGATGAAACCTTGTTGGCGAGTTGCTCGGGGCACTAGTTGATCGGCGAGCATTCATCTCACTGCCACCCATACCGCCGCGCATACCACCCCTTCACCGCCTGCGTCAGCACTGCATAGCCGACCAGCATGGCGACAAGCCAGGGGAAGTACATCAACGGCAGCGCCTGCAGCTTGAAGTAGTGCGCCAGCGGCCCCATCGGCAGCCAGATGCCCACCGCCGCAATCGCCGCACCCATGATCAGCAGCGGCCATGCCGCGCGGCTTTGCAGGAAAGGAATCTTGCGCGTGCGGATCAGATGCACGATCAGCGTCTGCGACAGCAGGCCCTCGACGAACCATCCCGACTGGAACAGCGTCTGGTGGCCCACCGTGTTGGCCGCGAAGACGAACCACATCACTGCGAACGTGAGGATGTCGAACACCGAGCTCAGCGGGCCGAAGAACACCATGAAGCGCCCCAGGTCCGCCGGGTTCCAGCGCTGCGGGCTCTTGAGGAACTCCTCGTCCACGTTGTCGAACGGAATCGCGATCTGCGACACGTCGTACAGCAGGTTCTGCACCAGCAGGTGCAGCGGCAGCATCGGCAGGAACGGAAGGAACGCACTCGCCACCAGCACCGAGAACACATTGCCGAAGTTCGAACTGGCAGTGAGCTTGATGTACTTGAGCATGTTCGCAAAAGTGCGGCGCCCCTGGATCACGCCTTGCTCCAGCACCATCAGGCTCTTCTCCAGCAGGATGATGTCGGCCGACTCCTTGGCCACGTCCACCGCGCCGTCCACCGAGATGCCGATGTCCGCGGCGCGCAGCGCGGGCGCGTCGTTGATGCCGTCGCCCATGAAGCCCACCACATGGCCATTGGCATGCAGCGCGTGCACGATGCGCTCCTTGTGGGCAGGCGTGAGCTTGGCGAACACCTGGTGCGCTTCGACCACCAGGCGCAGGTCGGCATCGGCCATGTCCTCGATCTCTCGGCCGAGCACGATGCGGCCGACTTCCAGGCCCACGTCGGCGCAGACCTTGCGCGTGACCAGTTCGTTGTCGCCCGTCAGCACCTTCACGGCCACGCCGTGCTCGGCCAGCGCGCGCAATGCGGGCGCGGTGGATTCCTTCGGAGGGTCCAGGAAGGCGACGTAGCCCAGCAGCGTGAGCCCTGACTCATCGGCCACGCCGTAGGCCGGCTTCCGTGCCTCGGTCTTCAGCGAACGGCTGGCCACGGCCACCACACGCAGGCCCTGGGCATTGAGCTCCGACGCCACGCGATGGATGCGCGCCAACACCTCCGCATCGAGCGCCAGCACTTCAGCGCCACGCTCGACCGAGGTGCATACCGACAGAATCTCTTCCAGCGCACCCTTGCAGATCAGCAGGTGCTCGCTGCCGCCATTGGCCACTACCACCGACATGCGCCGGCGCGAGAAATCGAAGGGCACTTCGTCGATCTTGCGATAGGCCGTCTGCAGACGCGTTTCGAGTTGCAGCTCGGCATGGCTCAGCACGGCTTTGTCGAGCAGGTTTTTCAGACCCGTCTGGTGAAAGCTGTTGAGGTAGGCCAGCTGCAACACGTGGTCCGAGCCTTCGCCCCAGGCGTTGGTGTGGCGCTCGAGCACGATGCGATCCTGCGTCAGGGTGCCGGTCTTGTCGGTGCACAGCACGTCCATGGCGCCGAAGTTGTGGATGGCTTCGAGCCGCTTCACGATCACCTTCTGGCGCGACATCACGACCGCGCCTTTCGCCAGCGTGGCCGTCACGATCATCGGCAGCATCTCTGGCGTGAGGCCGACCGCGATAGACAGCGCGAACAGCGCCGCCTCCCACCAGTCGCCCTTGGCAACGCCATTGATCACCAGCACCAGCGGCGCCATCACCAGCATGAAACGGATCAGCACCCAGCTCACGCGGTTGATGCCCGCCTGGAACGCGCTGGTGCCGCGATCAGTGGCTGTCACGCGTTGCGCCAGCGCACCGAAGAATGTGCGATCGCCCGTGTGCACGATGAGCGCGGTGGCGGTGCCGCTGATCACGTTGGTGCCCATGAAGAGCAGGTTCTCGCGTTCGAGCACGCCCGCCGCGTGGTCGCCGCGATCGACGACGAATTTTTCCACCGGCATGGCCTCGCCCGTCAGCGCGGACTGGCTGATGAACAGGTCCTTGGCGGTGAGCAGTCGGCAATCGGCCGGGATCATGTCGCCGGCCGACAGCGCGATCACCTCGCCCGGCACCAGGTCGCGCATCGGCACTTCGACGCGCACCGTACCGGCGTGCGTGGTGTCGAAGCCCTCGTCGCCAGCGGCACCCGCCTTGTAGCCCGGCGCGGGCCGCAGCACGGTGGAGGTGTTGCTCACCATGGCCTTGAGCCGGTCGGCCGCCTTGTTGGAGCGCGACTCCTGCAGGAAGCGCAGCACCGTCGACAGCACCACCATGCTGCCGATCACGAGCGTGGCCTTCATGTCCTCGGTGACATAGGAGACCAGCGCCAGCACCGTCAGCAGCAGGTTGAACGGATTGCGGTAGCACTGCCACAGGTGCTGCCACCAGGGCAGCGGCTGCTCGTGGCGAACCTCGTTGCTGCCGAGGCGCTTGCGCAGCACTTGCGCATGGCCTTCGCTGAGGCCGCGCGGCGAACTGTTGAGCTTGAGCAGCATCTCGCCGGCATCGGTGCGCGAGGCGGCGCCCAGTGCCTTCGCGATGTCGGGCGGCATGCTGACGGAGGAGCCGGTGCCGACGGGCTTCGAGCCCAGCAGCGTCTGCCAGCGCTCGAAGTGATGCAGCATGTGGCGGCTGCGCAGGAAGCTTTCGAAGAAAGACTTCAGGACGTTTTTCATGGGGTTCTCCTTCGGGGCGGCCGCCGCCCGCCCAGGGAGAACCTCCGGGCATCAATCAGCCAGGAGCAACCCTTTGCGAAGCGCGGCGGCGGGCCGCGTTGTTGTTGGTGCAATCGATCGAAGCGAAGGGGGCGCGCTACGGCGCAAATGAGAGGCTGGGTCCATCGTGTGCTCCCGGGTTGCTTGCAGGTTGAAGGAAGGGCTCGGAGCGCGGCTCAGCGGCGAGGCGCGCAGGCGGGCTGGAGCACCAGGAAGCTGCGGATTCGGCGCGTTGTCCAGAGCGCCGCGGCCTGGTCGAGCGAGGCATCGACGACGGGCGCGGCGTCAACTGCCGCAGGGTCGCGGACAGGCGCGTGCGCCGACGGGCGAACGCGCTGCTGCTGTTCGTGCGGCTGACGACGAAGATGAAAGTGACGCATGACAAGGCTCCTTCGCAGTGAAGGGCCTCGTGCACGGACGCACGCAAGCTGACTGAAAAAGTCAGCGACGAAACGACGGGAATCGGGAGGAGGGGAACCGCTTGCCGATGAGGCAAGAGGGCCACGCTGTGTGCACACCGGCACGCAGCGCGGGAGAAGCCTGCGCTAGAGAGCCGGGTGTGTCACGCCTGCCGAGGCACGCGTCTTGTCACTGATCCAACTGGCACTGTCCACGCACGGGGCTCCGAAATGAAGATGCAGGATTGTTGCACTGCGGCACGAACAGCGTCAACCCTTTTGGCCATGTCCCTCGATGCCAGCATGGTAGTTATCGCCTCACTGTTGCGGTTACGTCCCGCTTGTGCGGGCACCTGAGACGGTCGTGCAAACTGCGCGCCCTCACTTCACAGAACACCCGCGCTGACTTCATGCTGAATTCACTTCGCTTGAGCACACTGGCTTCGACAGCAGACGGCGCTGGTAGAGGCGAGGGAGGAATAAAACCGCTCAGGGAAGTGCCTCGATGCCGACTGCTGTCACCTTTCACGGTCTGCAGGACCATCAGACCAGATCGCTCGGGCGTGAAAAAGCCCGCTCGAAGCGGGCTTTGGGAATGTGGTCGTGAACTCTTACGCGGTCCACGCTACGGCAAATTCTTTTGCATGAAGTCATTATTGTTTTTCTCGTCGTAGTGACTTCGACGCGCTGGTGTGAGATTCAGCTTGCCTGGCCAGGCAGTGCTCAGGATCATTGAGCGAGGTCGCATTGTAGCCTCTCTACCGCATCCATCAGCCCGCGAAATCATCCAGCCGTTGTCGCATATGAAGAAACTGGCAATTCTGTTTATTTGCACCGGCAACATCTGCCGCTCCCCCACAGCCCACGTCCTGTTGATGCACAAGGCCCGCGCAGTGGGTTTCCACGTCGAAGTCGACAGTGCAGCCGTCTCCGACGAAGAGAGCGGCAATCCGCCCGATCCACGCTCCGTGGCCGAGGCCAAACGCCGCGGCATCGAGATGCACGCCCATTCCGCGCGGCAGGTCCGCAAGGCCGACTTCGAACGTTTCGACCTGATCATCGGCATGACTGCCCAGCACTGCGCCGCGCTGCGCCGGCTTGCGCCCGCAGGCACGGCCCACAAGGTGCACCTGTTCACCGAATTCGCCGAGTGCGTCGAAGGCGATGTGCCCGACCCCTGGTATGGCGGGCAACAGGCTTTTGTCGAAGTCTTCGACCTGATCGATCTTGGCGTCGATGGCCTGCTGACGAGGCTGGCCGCGCTTGCTACCAGCGCACCCGCACACCCAGCGACGCGTTGATCGAGCTCTTCAAGCGCGCCGTGCCGCCCGAGGCCCACAGCTTGCCCAGCTCCCCGTAGAGCGAGGCGCGCTCGCCGAGAGCGAGCGTCACGCCACCGGCCACTTCGGTGCTGGTCGAGCCCGTTTCGCTGCGGATGGCCGTGCCGCCGCCGAAGTTCAGGAACTGCGTCACGTCGGCACCGCCGGAGGCGTGGAACACGTTGATGCGCCCATATGGCTGCAGCGTCCCGGCGCCGGTGGCGAGCTCGCCCTTGATGCGCACGCCTGCGCGCACGATGAGGCCGTCATGCGGGTCCTGTGTCACCGCGGCGCCGGAGATGCCCGTGTCGTCCATGCGCAGGCGCTGGTGAATGAGCTGCAGCTGCGGTTCCACGATCCAGCCGCTGCCGATGCCGAAGGCCTTGCCCACCTCGATGGAGGCCAGCAGGCTCTTGCCCTTGCCCGAGCTGCCGAAGGTCGCGAACGGCTGCACGTTGTAGCGGTGCTGGCCGGCCTGCAGCACGGTATCGGCGTACCAGCCCTCGTCGCCGTGCCAGGTGGCGTAGGCGCCGAGGTAGCGGCTGCGCAGGTCGTTGGAACCCACGTCCAGCCCCTGGATGCCGCGCGCGAAGCCGTTCACGCGGATATTGCCTTCGAGCTGGCCGACGTAGACGCCCACGTTCCAGCGGGTGTCGGCCCACAGGTCGGTACCGGC
Organism: Variovorax sp. OV084; assembly: GCF_900111625.1. Classification (NCBI taxonomy): domain Bacteria; kingdom Pseudomonadati; phylum Pseudomonadota; class Betaproteobacteria; order Burkholderiales; family Comamonadaceae; genus Variovorax; species Variovorax sp. OV084. Next base: position 39,664 of record NZ_FOII01000021.1, read on the forward strand.
CTGGAAGCCGTGGAGGCGACCCTTGCTCTGCGCGTTCGCAGTGCCGCGCTGGCTCGCGTCGATGTCGGCGCTGATCAGGCGGCCCCAGGCGCGGCGACCGCGAGCGCTGGCGCCGTCGGTGGCGAGCCGCGTGTCGTCGCCGCCGCGCAGGTGCAGGTTGCCCAGCATCTCGAGGTTGCCTTGGCGCAGCTGTTGCGCCAGCGCGGCATACAGCGGCACTTCGATGCGGTAGGTAGGCAACCCGCCGATCCCGCCCGGCCCGCCCGGTGCTCCAGGAAGGCCGCCGGTGGTGGAGCGCAGGTACCAGTTCTCGCCGCTGCCGCTGGCATCCGCCGGGTACAGCCGGTACTCGTAGGCGCCAGCGTCCACGTGGCCGCCGGCCAGCGAGAAGGCGTCCCTGGTGGTCTGTGCGGTGGTGGTCGCGCCGTTCAGGGCGCTGATCACCTCGATGCCGTTGCCCGTCGTCAGCGCGCCCAGTCCGCCGAGGTTGATGATCTGCACCGTGGTGCGCCCGCTCGCGGTCGCGCCGGCGCCGTCGAGCACCAGGCGGTCCGAGGGGCCGGTGGCATTGAGCACCGCGCCCAGTTGCAGGATGCCGTTGTTGCCCGTGTAGGGCCCAGTGACGGTGAGCGTGGTGCCCGGCGCGGCGCCGGCCAGCGAGACCGTGCCGCTGTTGGCCAGCGCGGCCACCGTCTGGCTGAAGCCGGCCAGGTCGAGCGTCGCACCCGCGGACACGCTGGTGGCGGAGGCAGGGCTCAACGCATTGGCCGCGCCTGCGCGCAGCGTGCCCGCGTCCACCTGCGTTGCACCGGTGTAGGTGTTAGCGGTGCCGGCCAGCGTCAGCGTGCCGCTGCCCTCCTTGACGAGCGCGCCGCCGCCGCTGACGGCGCCCGTGAGCGTGCCGTTGAAGGCACCGGTGTCGACCACCGCGCCGCCGCCGCCGGCGGCGAGCGTCACGTTGTTGGCGACCGTCAGGCCATCGGCCGCAAGACCGAGCGTGGTGCCGCCGGACATCGCAAGCGCGCCCGTGCCCAGTGCCGCATTGGCGCCCACGTCGATGCGGCCCTGTGTGAGCGATGTGCCGCCCGCATAGCTGTTCGCGCCGGTCAGCGTGAAGGTGCCCGTGCCTTGCTTGACCAGGTCGCCGCTGCCGCTGAGCGTGCCGCCGAAGGTGGTGCTGGTGTTGTCGCCGCCGGTCGTGAGCGTTGCGCTGCCGAGCTGGAGTTCGCCGCCGGCCGTGCCGCCGCCGGACAGCGAGCCGATGGTCTGGTTGAAACCGTTCAGGTCCAGCGTTGCGCCCGCCGTGTTGGCCAGTGCGATCGGCGCGGTGGGATTCAGCAGGTCCGGCGCGCCGAAGCGCAGCGTGCCGGCCGCGACGGTGGTGGCGCCCGTGAGGGTGCTGGTGCCTGCGAGCGTCAGCGTGCCTGCGCCCGACTTGACCAGGCCGCCGCTGCCGCCGAGCGCGCCGCTGGCGGTGAAGTCCAGACCCGGATCGACGATCTCGATGCCGCCGCCCGCCGCGTCGATGTCCAGGTTGCGCGCGGTACCGGTGAACGCGGTGCCCGTCACCTGCAGGCGCCCGCCGTCCAGCGTCACATTGCCGGCGGCCGCGCCGAGGTTCACATCGGCGGAAACGGACAGCGTGCCGCCCTGCACCGCGGTGCCGCCGGTGTAGGTGTTGGTGCCGCCGAGAACCAGCGTGCCGTCGCCGGTCTTGGCGATGCCGGCCGTGCCCGCGACCGTGTTGTTCAGCGTGGCGGTGAAGCCGGCCGAGCCCGCGCCGCCGTCGCCGACGCGGATCTCTGCCTTCGCGCCGCCCCCTGCGCCCAGCAGCGTCAGCGCGTCGCCGGTCAGCGTGTAGCCGTTGCTCGCGAACTGCAGGCCGGTGGCCTGTACCGCGCCGCCGGTGTTGTCCACCGTCACGGTGCCCGGCGCGCCGGTGAAGATCGCGAAACCCGGCTGCGGCTGCATCGGCAGCGAGATGTTGCCTACCGCATCGGTCCACACCGGCGAAGTGGTCGACCAAGTGCCGGTGCCGCCGCCCGACTGCGTCGGACTGGCCAGGCCATTGGCATTCCAGAAGTCCAGCGTCATGCCCGTGCTGTTGACGAGCGTGAAGCGCTTGTCGGCGCTGAGGTTCTGCAGGACCACCGTGGCGCCGCCGGGCACACCGCCCAGCGTCAGCGTGCCGCCGCCCGTGAGCGCGCCGCCGTAGTCCACGAGCCGGTACACACCGGGGCCGAAGCCGCCGGTGTCCGTCACGTTGATGGTGGTGTTGCCCGCGATGAGGAGGTTGCCGCCCACGCTCACGCTGTCGCTCTGGCCGGGCGTGGCGAAGTTGGCGCCGGGCGTGCCGAACTGGTAGTCGAACACGCTGCCGTTGGCAAGCGACAGGCTGCCGCCGATGGTGAGCATGCCCATCGCGCCGGGGGTGCCCGGTGCCAGCACGGCAGTGTTGTTGAGCGTGACATCGCCACCGATGCGGCCATTGCCCGACAGCGTGGAGCCGTTCTGCATCGTGACCGCGCCGCTCCCGGTGGCGCTGCCGGTCGCGTTGCCCACCTGCAGCGTGCCGCTGGCGACCACGGTCGGCCCGGAGTAGGTGTTGGCGTTGTTCAGCGCCAGCGTGCCGGTGCTGCCCATCGAGATTCCCCCGGCGCCGCTGACCGTGCCGCCGAGCGTGATGTTCCTGGCGCCCGCGACACCCAGGTTGTCGTTGAGCACGACGTCGTTCGCCAGCGCCACGTCGGTGCTGGCGCTGAGCATCGCGGTGCTGGCCACCGTCAGCGCGCCGGTACCCAGGGCTGTGTTGTTGCCGACGCTGAGCGTGCCCGCCTGCAGGGTGACGCCGCCGCCGAAATTGTTGGCGTTGTTGAGTGCCAGCGTGCCGGTGCCGTTCTTGATGAGCGAGCCGGCACCGCTCACCGTGCCGTCGAGCGTGAGGTCTGCTGCACCGCCCACGGTGAGCCCCGCGCCTGCTCCGAGCGTGACGGCGTTGGTCAGCGCGAGTGCACCGCCCGTGCTCGACAGCGTGGCGTTGCCCGTCACGCCGAGCGTGCCGGTGCCCAGCGAGGTGCTGGTGCCCAGCGCGAGCTGGCCGCCGGCCAGCGTCACGCCGCCGCCGAAGTTGTTGGCGCCCCCCAGCGTGACGGCGGCAGTGCCGTTGACCGCGAGCGCGCCCGCACCGCCGATGACGCCGCCCAGCGTGAGCGCATTCGCGCCACCCAGGCCCAGCGTGGCGCCGCCGTTCAGCGTGACGTTGTTGCCCAGGGTAATGCCGGGTATGCCCGCGTTCAGGTTCGCGCTGCCGCTGACACCGAGCCCACCTGTGCCCAGCGCGAGGTTGTTGCCCACGCTGAGCGTGCCGCTGGCCAGGTTGACGCCGCCCAGAAGGCCGACGTTGGCGCCATTGAGGCCCAGCGTCGCCGTGCCGTTGTAGCCCAGCGCGCCGATGCCCGACACCAGCCCGCCGAGGGCGATGTTGTTGGCGCCGCCCACTGTCAGGCCCGCGTTGAGAACGACCGCGTTGCCCACGCTCACGTTCGCACTCGCATCGAGCGTCGCGGCGCCGTTGACCGTCAGCGCGCCCAGGCCCAGCGACGTGTTCGTGCCGATGCCCAGGCTGCCGGCCTGCAGGTTCACGCCGCCGGAGAAAGTGCTCGCGCCGCCCAGCGAGAGCTTGGCGGCACCGGTCTTGATGAGGCCGCCGAGGCCGCCGAGGGCGCCGTTGAGAGCCAGGTCGCTGCCGCTGCCGATGGTCAGGCCGGCATTGAGGTTGAAGTTGTTGGCAAGGCTCACGGCCGCGCCGGCCGTGAGCGAGCCGGCACCGCTGACCGTGACCGCCCCCGTGCCCAGCGCGAGGTTGTTGCCGACGGTGAGCGCGCCGCCGCCCAGGTTGAAGCCGCCGGCGAAGTTGTTCGCGCCGTTGAGCGTGAGTCCCGGCGCACCGGCCAGGCTCATGCCGCCCGCGCCACTGATCGTGCCGTTGAGCGTCAGCGCACCGCCTCCGCCACCCGCGCCGAAGTTCAGTGTGTTGTTGAGCACGACAGCGTTGCCGATCGTTACGCCGGCCACACCGGTCAGCGAACCGGCGCCATTGACGGTCAGCGCGCCCGAGCCGAGCGCGGAACTGTTGCCGAGGTCGATCGAGCCGGCCTGCAGCACGGTGCCGCCGCCGTAGTTGTTGCTGCCCGTCAGCGCCAGGGCGCCGCTATTGAGCGTCAGGCTGCCGGCACCGGCAATGTTGCCGCCCAGAGTCAGGGCGCCTGCGCCGTTGAGCGACAGGGCGCCATTGAGCTGCACCGGGTTGGTGAGCGTGCCCGTGAAAGCGGTGTTCAGCGTGGCCGGACCACCGACCAGGAACAGGCCGGTGCCGAGCGAGCTGGCCGAGCCCAGCGTGAGCCCGCCCGCATTGAGCGCCAGCCCGCCGCTGAAGTTGTTGCTGCCGGACAGCGTCAGGGTGCCGGCCCCGTTCTTGATCAGCCCGCCCGCGCCGCTGATCGTGCCGCCGAGCGTCAGGCCGTTGGCGCCCTGCACGATCAGGCCGCCTGTCAGGTTGACGTTCTGCGCCAGCGCCAGGCCCGGGAGCGACGCCTCGATGGCGCCGCCGTTGGCCGTCAGCGCGCCGGTGCCGAAGGCCAGTGGGTTGTCGAAGACCGAGAGGCCGCCGTTGAGCGTGGTGGCGCCGCTCACCACCGCGCCGGTGAGCGTCCACGTGCCGCTGTTGACGGTCAGGTTCTCGAAGTTGAGGTACTGCAGGCCCGAGATGTTGCCGGTGCCGCCCGTGCCGGAGCCGGGCCCGGCGATGGTGTTCTGCAGCACGAGCGTGTCGCTTCCGCCGACGCCCGCATCGACCGTGCCCGTGGCGGCGAATGTGAGCAGGCCCGGTGGGAGGGTGAGCGTGGGAATGGCCACGGCAGGCAGCGGTATCAGTGGATTGCCGATCGACGACCCGGTCACCGCCACGAAGGTGTCGTTGCTGACTGTGGTGCCCAGCGAGACGCTGCCGTTGATGGTGCCCGCGTTGACGAAGGTGTTGCCGCCAGTGGTGGGGCTCTCGAAAGCTACGCGGCCCGTGATCGTTCCGGTGTTCGTGAAGTTGACGTTGCCGCCGCCGTAGACGGCGACCGCGATCGAGTTGACCGGATCGAAAGCGCCCAGCACGCTCACGCCGATCGAGCCGCTGTTGTTGAACGTCGTGGTTCCGGCGTTGGCGATGACTGCCGCCGTGCCGAGCAGGCCGAAGGTGCCGTCGAAGGTGCCTTCGAGCAAGCCCGAGTTGTTCACCGTGACGTTGCTGCTGGTGGGCGCGATCAGGTTGCCGATGGTCAGGGCCCGCGCGAGCACGAGGGACCCCGCCGCATTCGCATCGATGGCGCCCAGGTTGTTGAGCGTGATGTTGTTGCCGCTCAGGGCCATCGCGGTGCCGCCGGGCAGCGTGCTCATGATGCCGCCCGCCTGCACCGTCACGGCGAGGCCGTTCGCGTTGCTGAGAAAACTGTTCGGGTTCGGCGGCAGCGTGATCGGCACGCCGGTGCAACTCACCGTGTCGTTGTCGATGGGGGCTGCGGGTGTGCATGCCGCCGCCGCTTCGCCGCTGTGAAACTGCAGCGCCGCCAGCACCGCGAGGGCAGGGAGCACGCTGTGGCATACAGCACCGGTGCTGCCTCTTGTCCTTCCTGAGCCACTGCGCTTCGTCAGTTCCGATGCGACCCGGAACTCCCCCGACCGATGATCAAAGATGACACGGTAGACATGGTTCACGGCTCGCCTCCAGCCTTGTAATGGCTGCGATTATTTGTATCGAGGCGTGTGAAATGAAAGGGTACTGAAAGGCTTCACGGAGCGCGAAGCCGCGGCGAATGAGGTCCAAGGAATTAACCGGCGGCGCTGGCCGGCGCTACGCGCAGAGTGCGCGAATGTCCGGCGGAATCGGCACCGCGCGGATGCCGCCGCCCTCGCGTTTCGCGGCGAAGATCCGCACCTCTTCGCATTCGAGGATCAGGTCTTCGCCGCGCGTCACGCGGTAGGTCTGCACGAAACTCTTGTCGCGCCACTCGGTGATGCGCACCGCAATCTGCAGCGTGTCCCCATAGCTCGCGGCCTTCACGAAGCGCGTGTGCGTGTCGACCAGCGGCGTGCCGATCACGCCCAGCGTCTTGGCTGTTTCCTCCCAGCGCGGCACGCCGCACTCGGCAAAGAAGTGCCGCGATGCCGCATCGATCCAGCGGAAGAAATTGGGAAACCAGACGATGCCGGCGGGGTCGCAATCGCCGAATTCGACGCGTGCGGTGTAGACGATTTCTTTGTTGATGGTGCTCATCAGCCCATTCTCGTCGGCAGCCACAAGGCAATGATGGGGAAGGCGATCAGGATCACCAGCCGCACGATGTCGGTCACGATGAACGGCAGCACGCCCTTGAAGATGGTGGTGAAGCTCACGTCCTTCACCACGCTCTTGATGACGAACACGTTCATCCCCACCGGTGGATGGATGAGCCCCAGCTCCACCGTCATCACGATGATCACGCCGAACCAGATGGGGTCGAAGCCCAGGTGCACGATCACCGGATAGATGATGGGCACGGTCAGGATGATCATCGCCATCGCATCCATCAGGCAGCCCAGCACCAGGTACATCAGCATGATGAGCGCGAGCACGCCGTAGCGGCCGATGCCCAGGCCGGTGAGAAATTCGGTGAGCTTCTGCGGGCTTTGCGTGATGGTGAGGAAGTACCCGAACAGCAGCGCGCCAATCAGCACCGTGAACACCGCCGCAGCCGTGCGCGTGGCCGACAGCAGTGCCTCGCGGATCTTCGGGCCGTCGAGCTTGCGCCGCACCAGCCCGAGGATGAACGCGCCGCTCGCGCCCACGCCGCCTGCCTCTGTCGGCGTGAAGAAGCCGCCGTAGAGCCCGCCGATGACGAACACGAACAGCACCAGCGGCGCCCACACGTTCTTCAAATCCTTCAGGCGCTCCGACCACGGCTTGATCTCGCCGCCGGGCAGCCAGGCGGGCCGCAGTTTCACGATGATCGCGATGGTCATCACGTACATCGCCATCGCGAGGATGCCGGGCACGATGCCCGCCATGAAGAGCTTGCCGATGTCCTGCTGCGTGAGGATGGCGTACACCGCCAGCACGGTCGATGGCGGCAAGATCGCGCCCAGCGTGCCGCCCGCGGCAATCACGCCGGTGGAAAACGACGGCGGATAGTTGAAGCGCCGCATCTCCGGATACGCCACCGCTGAGAACGTGGCGGCCGTGGCTACCGACGAGCCGCAGATCGCCGCGAAGCCGCCGCACGCCACCACGGTGGCCACGCCGAGCCCGCCGCGCAGGTGGCCGATCATCGAGTTCGCAGCCTTGAAGAGTTCACGGCTCACACCCGACACCGATACCAGCGCACCCATCAGCATGAACATGGGGATCACGCCAAAGGTGTAGTCGGTCACGGTGCGCATGGAGGTCTGGCCCACCAGCTTCAGCGCGGGACCGGGCCCGACGAGGTAGCTGTAGCCCACCACGCCGACCAGCCCCATCGCCATGCCGACCGGCACGCGCAACAACATCAAAACGAAGAGGGCGACGAAGCCCAGGATGGCAACTGCATCGGGGCTCATTCATCAGCCTTCTGTTCGGGGTGGATTTCTTCGAGCTGCTCGGGGTGGAAGATCAGCCTGTAGGTGCGGATGGCGATCAGCAGCACCGCGCACACGTCGCCGGCCCAGGCCACCGCGTAGAAGGGCCAGGTCGGAATGTTGAGGTCGTAGGTCTGCACGTTGTCGACGTAGGTGCCGCGCACCTTGTCGAACAGCATGGCGGTCTGCACCGCCACCACGAACAACAGCACCAGCGTGGCGAACACGTCGATCACGCGCTTCATGCGCGGGCCCGCCGCCGTCCACACGAGGTCGACCGTGATGTGGCCGCCGCGGTAGCTGGTGGCCGCGATGCCCCAGAAGATCAGGATGCCCAGCAGCATGCGGCCGAAATCGTATGCGTCGGGTATCGAGGTGTCGAAGAACTTGCGCAGCACCACGGCCACGAAGATGTTGAGCGCGACGATCCCCACGAAGATGGCGGCGAGCCATTCGATCGTGTTGATCGCGCGGTCCATATAGCTGGCGGACCGTGTAGCCATCGCTCAGAGCGCCGATTTGTATTTGACGAGGCTGGCCTTCAGTGCATCCATGATGGCCTTCGGGTCTTCACCCACCTTCTTCACGCTCTCGGCCCACTGCGCCTCCGAAGGCGCTGCCGCCTTGCGCCATGCGTCGAGCTGCTCGGGCGTGAGCTTGTAGATCTCATGCCCCGACAGCGCCGCCATCTTGGCGTGCCCCGCAAACTCGAAGTCGGCCCACGGGCCGGCCACCTTCTGCGCCCATTCGCTGGTGCAGTGGTCGTCGATCACCTTCTTCTGCGCGGTGGACATGGCGTCGTACTTGCCCTTGTTCATCACCCACACGAAGGGCGTGACGTAGAGCGGTGCGTCCATGTGGTACTTCACCACCTTGTCGATGCCGAACAGGCCGATCGATCCCCACGGGAAGGTGATGGCGTCGGCCACGCCGCGCTCCAGCATGTCACGCGACTCGGGCGCCGAGGCCTGCACGTTGGTGCCGCCCAGCGACGTGATGAGCTGGCCCACGGTGCTGGTGGCCGGGCGCACCTTCATGCCCTTGACGTCGGTGGGCACGGTGATCTTCTTGCGCGAGTGGAAGGTGCCCGGGTCATGCACGAACGCGAAGCAGTACTTCACGTCCTTCATTTCCTTGGCCGCGTAGTTGCGATACCAGGCGTCGATGGCAGCCGAGCCCTCCTTGCCGTTGGCGAACAGGAAGGGCAGCGACGCGCCCGCCATCACCGGGAAGCGCCCCGGTTGGTAGCCGGGGTTCACGTACGAGAAGTCGGCGATGCCGTCGCGCGCCATGTCGTAGTGGTCGAAGGCCTTGCCGAGCTGTTCCGACGGAAACAGGATGGCGGTGATGGTGCCGCCCGATTCCTTCTTGATGTCGTCGGCCCAGGCCTGCAGCGCGGGGTTGAGCGGGTGCTGCGCGGGCACCCAGCTCGACAGCTTGAGCTGCACGGGCTTGTCCTGCGCCTGCACGGCGGGCGTGCCCGCGACGAGCGCGGCGCAGGCTGCGAGCAGGGCAAGGGGCTGGATGCGGCGAGCGACGCGTTGCGGGCGTGGTTTGCCGAGGCGGCGGGGGCGGTGCGTGGTTTGCATGGTCTCCTTCGTTATGGGTAGCGTGTGAAATCGTCGAGTCCGGTGAGCCTAGGCAGGCGCGCGTGCGGGGTAAATGGAGGGTTTCCCGCGCGTGCTTTCCGGAGGTCGTTGTGGGGAGCCGTTCTGTTCGTCGAGCGAACGCGGTGTGGGCCGGTCGACATGGCGCGGCCCGAGCTCGCGTGCATGCGCGGCGCCGAGCAGCGTCATCGTGCGTTCGGTTTCCTGCGCGAGCAGTTGCAGCACCGACAGTGCGCCTCGCTCGCCGTCGCAGGCCAGTCCGTAGACGGGTGCGCGGCCGACGAGGACCGCACGCGCGCCCAGTGCCAGCGCCTTCACAACGTCGCTTCCACGCCGGATGCCTCCATCCATGAGCACGGGGATGCGCCCGCCGACCGCATCGGCGATGGCGGGCAGCGCTGCGATGCTGGCCGGTGCCGCATCGAGCTGGCGTCCGCCGTGGTTCGAGACCACGATGCCGTCCGCGCCATGCCGCACCGCGCGCCGCGCGTCTTCCGCGCCGAGCAGGCCCTTCACGAGCAGCGGGCCGTCCCAGAGCTTGCGCAGCCACGCGAGGCTTTCCCATGTCAGCGTGCGGTCCATGGTGCGCGAGAGCAGCGCGGCCTGCGTCTGCGCTGAGACCGGTGCGTCGTCGTCATCTGGCAGCAGATTCGCGAACTGCGGCATGCCACCGCGCGCCAGGCGCAGCAGCCATGCGGGGTGCCGCGCCATGTCGAACACCGTGCCGGGCGTGAGGCGCATCGGCACGCGAAAGCCGTGCCGCAGGTCGCGTTCGCGCAAGCCGCCGACGGGCACATCCACCGTGAGCACCAGCGCCTCGAAGTTGGCGGCGCGCGCGCGGCGAACGATGCGCTCGGCGATGGCGCGCTCGCCCATCACGTAGAGCTGCATCCATAGCGTGGCGTCGGGGGCGGCAGTGCGCACGTCCTCGATGCGGATGTTCGATGCGGTCGAGAGAATGAAGGGCACGCGCGCGGCCTGCGCGGCGCTGGCCAGCAGGGCATCGGCGCGCGGGCGCACGAGGCCGGCCAGCCCGATGGGCGCGACCGCGAAAGGCGCACGCCAGCGTCGGTCGAAGAGTTCGATGCCGATGTCCATCGCGTGCGTGTCGCGCAGGCACTCCGGAATCAGCGGCAATGCTTCGAGCGCATCGCGGTTGCGCCGCAGGCAGCGTTCGTCTTCCGCGCCGCCGTCGACATAGTCGAACACCAGTCGCGGCAGCACGCGCCGTGCGCGGCGGCGGTAGTCCTCGACGTTGAGCAGCTGCGTCATCGTGGGCGCCTTCCGTCTCAGGCGCCGCCGGTCGGCTTGCGCTTCATCCAGCGGATGGGCTGGGCCTTGATGGGGCGTGCGGGCGCGCCATGTTCGACCAGTGCGGCATCGAGCGCCTTGCCCGCGTCGTCGGCCAGTGCGGCCGTGCGCGCGGCGGCCACGGCCAGCGCGCGCTCGGCCGGTGCCACACCGGGCTGTGCGGCGAGCTGGTCGGTCACGTGCAGCAGGTTGTCCTTGCCGCGTTCGTTGGTGCTGCCGTAGCCCTTGATGAGCCGCCCGCACAGCGCGAGTTCGTGGCCCAGCGTCCAGGCTTCGCGCGTGCCGGCTTCCACGGCGGCGAGCCAGCGTTCGATGAGCGCTTGTTCTTCGGCGAAGCGGCTGCCGCGGCGGCGCAGCCAGCGCAGCGAGGCCAGCAGCCGCAGCGAGGCCATGCCGAACACCGAATGACTGCCCACCTTCAGCGGCAGCGCCCACGGCGCGAGGCCGCGCGCCTGCCGGCCGCGGTCCCATGCCGTCACGCGGCGCGAGAGCGAAGGAGGCAGCAGCGCCGCGAACTCGGCGGCACCTGGCTTGAAGTGGTCGTAGACCTTCACGATGTCTTCATCGCCGGCCCGCACCTCCTGCCGCACCCGCTGTGCGCGGCTCGCGCGCCCCTTGAGCGCGGCCACGCGCACGATGTCGTCGAAGGCCATCCACAGCGCGAGCCAGCGCGCGGCCTCGCGGGTGATGGCAAAGCCATGTGCACCGGCCGGATCGGCGGCGCGCTCTGCGTCCAGCACGCGGCCCAGGCGTTCGGCATAGAGCGCGGCGTAGGCGGCGTCCTGATAGTCGAGCACGCGGGCGTGGCCGAGCGTGAGCATATCGTGCACGGCCGGCGGAAAGCGCCGCGCGAGGTCACCGGGCAGGGCGCTGGCTGGCGGTGGTGCGTCGTTCGCGTCGCCGGCCAGCACGCTGCTGACGAAGGCGGCTTGTGCGCGCGGGGCGCTCACCGCGTCGAAGGCTGCCGCGAAGCCCCGCAGGCTGGCGGCGGCCATCTTGCCGAGCTTGTCCGGCGCGCTCGTGTCGCCGCCGCGCACAACGTGCTCGTAGGCCTCGCGTGGGAACGGAAACAGCCCGCTGCCCGCGATGGCGCCGAGCATCACCGCGCTGACCACCGTGCCGCTGTCGCGCGCGATGGCGTTCATGTCGAACACATGGTGCTCGCGGCTGAAGGCCTTCACCACGTCGAGAAGTCGTTGCGCGTCGGCGCGGCCGTCGCCCGGCTCCATGCGCTCGGCCGTCGTGAAGATGCGCGCCGACGAACTGATGACCAGCGTGCGCAGCGGCGCGCTCATGCCGTTGCCGATCTGCCGCGCGGTTTCCAGCAGCTCCGACGAGACGATCGCGTCGAGCGCGCCCGGCACCGGGCTCAGGCTGAACACGGGGCGCTTGCCGCCGAGCTGCGCGAGCGGCGCCGGGAACACTTCGAGGTAGTAGGTGGTGGCGCCCGTGCGCTGTGCCACGCCGGGAATCGACGTGCTCTGCGCCGCGTAGCCGGCGTGGCGTGCGATGTCGACCAGCCATTCGGTCAGCACGCCGCCGCCTTCGCCGCCGAGGGCGCAAACGAGCAGGGTGAGAGGGCGGTTCTGTTCCATGCCTTCGCTCCTCACGCCGGTTGCAGCGCGCGAACGACCGCACCGCGCAGCCCGTGCAGCAGTCGCTCATGCCACTTCGGGTTCTGCACCACCTCGGCCCGGTAGAAGCTCGGGCACAGCGTGGCCGCATGCGCATTCGCGCCGCACAGCCCGCAGCCCACGCAGCCGTCGATCACGGTGGCAACTGGGTCCACCTTCAGCGGATCGGGGTTGTCCTTGAGCGTGAGCGTCGGGCAGCCCGACAGGCGGATGCAGGCGTGGTCGCCGTTGCACACGTCTTCGTCGACGCCGTACTTCACGCGCACCACGCGCTCGCCCTTCTTCAGCAACCCGGCAATCCACGGCTTGATGCGGCGCTGGCGCTCCAGCTGGCATTCGCCCTCGGCGATCACCACCTTCAGGCCGTTGAAATCGCTGGTGAGCGCCTCGGTCAGCGTCTTGCGCATGCGCTCCACGTCGTAGGTGGTGACGGTGCGCATCCACTTCACGCCCAGGCCCTTGAGCGTGTCTTCGATGGTCTGGTTCTTGTCGACCAGGCTCTGCTGCTTGTCGACGGCGCGCTCCTTGATCTCGTCGTCGGGCGTCGAGATGATGTCCTGCGTGCCGGTGGCCGAGGTGTAGCCGTTCTTGAAGATCAGCAGCACCGCGTCGTCGCCGTTGAACAGCGCGCTCTGCACGCCCGTGAGCAGCCCGTTGTGCCAGAAGCCGCCGTCGCCCATGATCGACAGCGTGCGGCGGTTCATCATCGGCGCAACGCCTGCGCGGCTCGCCAGGCTCATGCCGTAGCCCAGGATGGAGTGGCCCATCGAGAAGGGCTCGAAGGTGCCGAAGGCGTGGCAGCCGATGTCGGCCGCGATGTGCACCGGCCCTGTTTCCTGCTGCGCGAGCTTCAACGCCGAGAACACAGGCCGCTCGGGGCAGCCGATGCAGAAGCTCGGCGGCCGGTTGGGCAGCGGCGCGCTCAGGCTGCGCGCAACGGCTTCGCGGCGCTCGCGGTTGCCGGCCAGCCAGGCCTGCGCAGAAGACGAGGCTTCGCTTGCCTCGATGTACTTCGCGGCAAAGGCTCCGATGCCGCCCGACAGCACCTCGACGCCGTACTCGCCCGCCGACGGCAGCATGTCCTTGCCGTGCAGCGGCGTCTGGATGTCGCGCCGGCGCAGCAGCGTGGCGATGTCCTGCTCGATGTACTCGGGCTGGCCTTCTTCCACCACAAGCACCGCGCGCTTGCCTACGCAGAAGTCGGCGACCTGTTCAGGTACCAGCGGGTAGGTGACGTTGAGCACGAGGATCGGTATGTCCGTCTCGCCGAAGGCATCGGCCAGCCCCTGCTGTTGCAGGCTGCGGATCAGCGCGTTGTAGAGCCCGCCCTGCACAACGATGCCAAGGTCGGCGTGGCGCTGGCCCGGTATCAGCTCGTTGAGGCCGTGCTCGACGATGTAGCGCCGCGCGGCCGGAATGCGCTCGTCGCCCTTGAGCTTCTCGTGCCGGAAGGTGACGGGTGGATGTGCGAGCCGCATGTAGTCGAAGCCCGCCGGCTCCGTCATCAGCGCGCGGGTCGAAATGGCGGGCGCCATGTTGTCCTTGCATTCGAAGCTGCCGCGCACGTGGCAGGTGCGGATGCGCAGCTCCATCAGGCAGGGCATGTTCGAGCTTTCGGAGAGGCGGAAGCCTTCTTCCACCATGCGCACCATCACGCCGAGATCGGGCCGCGGGTCGAGCAGGCACATGCTCGACTTGAGCGCGTAGGCATGCGTGCGCTCCTGGATCACGCTGGCGCCTTCGCCGTAGTCCTCGCCCACCACGATCAGCACGCCGCCGGTCACGCCCGGCGAGGACAGGTTCGACAGCGCATCGGCGGCCACGTTGGTGCCGACGATGGACTTCCACGTGACCGCGCCGCGCAGCGGGTAGTGAATGGACGCGCCGAGCATCGCCGCGGCCGAGGCCTCGTTGGAGCAGGCCTCCACGTGCACGCCCAGCTCGTCCATGTAGGCCTTGCCCTGGACCATCACGTCGAGCAGGTGCGACACCGGCGCGCCCTGGTAGCCTCCGACGTAGGCCACGCCCGATTGCAGCAGGCCCTTGGTGATCGCGAGGATGCCCTCGCCGTGAAAGGTGTCGCCTGCGCCGAGACGCAGCATTTCCACTTCCTTGCTGAATGAGACTTCCAAGAGATTCGGCTCCGATGTTCGTTGGGGGGAGGGTTCGGGGTGCGCAGTGCCGGCACCGTGCATCCGCCGGTGCTGCACGCCGGAAGAGGGCGTTTATTTGGGAGGCGGCTTGGGCGCCGCGCCGGGAAAGCGCGCCACGTAGTAGGCGAGGGTGTCCAGGTCTTCCGGCGGAACGCGGCCCACCGCTTCGCCCATGGCCTGCGTGTAGCCCGGGCGCTTGCCGGTGCGGAAGCCTTGCAGGGACAGTTGCAGATAGTCCTCGTGCTGCTGTGCGATGCGCGGCACCTGCTGGCCGCCGCTCAGGTCGGCGCCGTGGCAGAGCAGGCAGCGATGTTCCTGCGCCAGCGCCTGGCCGCGCGCCATGCGCGCCGCGTCGGCCGGCGCGGCAGGCGGCGGGGGCGGCACCGCAGGCAGGGTGGCGATGAAATCGGAGAAGCCGCGCAGGTCCTCGTCCTTCATGGTCTTCGCCACCGCCGTCATCGCGGGGTTGTCGCGCCGGCCTTCACGGAAGAGATACAGCTGCGTGATCGCGTAGAACGAATGCTGCCCCGCGAGCACCGGCGTGCCTGCCATGTCGCTGCGGCCATTGGCGCCGTGGCATGAGGCGCAGAGCTCGGCGTAGCGCTGGGCGTAGCCGCCCTTTGCCGCCTGCGTGCCCTGTGCACCGGCCGACGATGCTGCCGCCGCCATGATCATTGCCGCCATCGCGTGTCGAAAGAGAAGGCCCGCTGGTGTCATCGGCCGCCGTAGCTGATGCGGTAGATCGCGCCGGCGTGGTCGTCGCTCACGAGCATCGAGCCGTCCTTCAGCACCAGGAAGTCCACCGGCCGGCCGAGGTAGGTGTTGTTCTCGACGAAGCCGGTCATGAAGGGCTCGACCTTCGCGCCGCCCTTGCCGTCGGGCCAGGCGACCGCGATGTCGGCGTACTTGACGGTGCGGTTCCACGGGCCGTGGCGTGCGATGAACATGGCGCCGCGGTATTTGGCCGGGAACATCTTTCCCTTGTAGAAGGTGAGGCCCAGCGCGGCGGCGTGCGGGCCGAGCAGCGCGGCGGGCTTCACGTAGTCGTTGCAGCTCTTGCCCCAGCCGAATTCGGAGTCGGCGATGTTGCCCTGGTGGCAGTACGGGTAGCCGAAGTGCTGGTCGGGCCTGGTCACCACGTTCAGCTCGTCGTTCGGCAGGTCTTCGCTGAGCCAGTCGCGGCCGTTGTCGGTGAACCAGAGGTTGCCGGTCTTGGGATCGAAGTCGAAGCCCACCGTGTTGCGCACGCCGCGCGCCACGGTCTCGATGCCGCTGCCGTCGGGGTTCATGCGGAAGATGCGCGCGTGCGCGTCGTCGGGCTCGCACAGGTTGCAGGGCGCGCCGACCGCGTAGTAGAGCTTGTCGTCGTGCATGCGCAGGTAGCGCCAGCTGTGGTCCTGCCCGCCGGGCAGCTTGTCGTTGAGCACCACGGGCGTGCCGGGGTTGTCCAGCTTGTCCTCGATGCCGTCGTAGCGAACGATCTGCTTGTGGGTCGCGAGGTAGAGCGCTCCTTTGTAGAACTCGATGCCGGTGGCGAACTCGGTCTTGTCGATGATCGTCTTGGGCTTGTGGTCGCCCTTCTCGGCAATTGCATAGACCTTGTTGCCCACGAAGAGCGTGCTCACGAACACCGTGCCCTTGGCGCCCTGGCGCAGCTCGCGCGCGTCGAGCACGCCCGAGGCCCAGGTCTCGACCTTGAAGCCGGGCGGCAGCTTGAACTTGGCCGTCGGCAACTGGTCGGCCGCGGTCGGAATCGGGAAGGAGGGCACCGGCGCCATGCGCGTGGCGGCTTCGTTCTTCGGCCTGCCCTTGGCCCAGCCCGGCTCTTCGGTGGGCGGCTGCTGGGCCCATGCGGTAACGGCTGCGCAGAGAAGGGCGGCGAGCGCCGCATGCGCGCGGAACGCGCCGAATGCACGAATCGGGGCCATGTCTTGTCTCCTTCTTGTCGTGGGGCTGTCCGGTCGCGGGGGCGATCCGGACAGCGCCCGCCAGTGTGCGTGGCGCTGCTGCAGCGTTCAATAAAATAATCGAGCTAAGTAATATGAATGGCATGCATATGGAAACGCTCGACCTCAATCTGCTGCGGCTGTTCGACGCGGTCTACCGCGAGCGCAACGTGAGCCGCGCCGCCGAATCGCTGGGCCTCACTCAGCCGGCGGCCAGCCATGGCCTGGGCCGCCTGCGGCTGCTGCTTGCCGATGCGCTCTTCACCCGCGCCCCCGGCGGCGTGGCGCCAACGCCGCGCGCCGACCGGCTGGCGGTGGCCGTGCAGGCGGCGCTGAGCGTGCTGGAAGAGGCGCTGCACGAGTCCGACCACTTCGAACCGCTGGTGTCGCGCAAGACCTTCCGCATTCACATGAGCGACATCGGAGAAGGGCGCTTCCTGCCGGCGCTGATGGCGCGGCTGCGCGAGTTGTCGCCGGGGGTGAGGGTCGAGACCATGCCGCTGGCGCCGGGCGACATTGCCACCGGCCTTGATGGCGGCAAGGTCGATTTCGCCTTCGGCTTCCTGCCGCGCGTGAAGGACACCCAGAGCACCCAGCTGCTGAAGGACCGCTACATCGTGCTGTTGCGCAAGGACCATCCCTTTGTGAAGCGGCGGCGCAGCGGGCAGGCGTTGCTCGAGGCCCTGCAAGAGCTCGAGTACGTGGCAGTGCGCACGCATGCCGACACCCTGCGCATCCTGCAGCTGCTGAACCTCGAAGACCGGCTGCGGCTGACTACCGAGCACTTCATGGTGCTGCCGGCGATCGTGCGTGCTACCGATCTGGCAGTGGTGATGCCGCGCAACATTGCGCGTGGCTTTGCTGAGGAGGGGGGCTACGCCATCGTCGAGCCGCCGTTTCCGCTGCGCGACTTCACGGTGTCGCTGCACTGGAGCAAGCGCTTCGAGGCCGATCCGGGGAACCGGTGGCTCAGGCAGGTCATCGTCGAGCTCTTCTCGGAGAAGCCGTGAATTCGTGAGTTGGCGCGCGGTTATTCTTGGGTGGCCGCCGCCTCTGCGCCTCCCGTTGCCCTGATTGCTTTCGAATGTTCGTTTTGCTTCCCCTTTCCCCCGCACTCTGAAGACGCAGCCGGTGCAAGAAGTTCTTTCCCAGGCCGGCCCCGTGCTGGTCTTCATGGCCTGCGTGGCGCTCGCCACCTATGCGCAGAACCTGACCGGTTTTGCATTCAGCCTCATCCTGCTCGGGCTGGTGTCGGTGTTCCATATCGCCAGCGTGAGCGACACCGCCAACGCCGCCACGGTGCTGAGCCTGATCAATGCGTGGACGTATTTCCGCGCCCGGCCCGGCGTGGTGCCCTGGCAGCTGATGAAGCCGGCGCTCAATGGCAGCACGGTAGGCGTGATCGTGGGCCTGATGCTGCTCACATGGCTCAGCGGCGGGGCGGTCAACTGGCTGCGCGGGCTGCTGGGCGTGTCGATCCTGGGCTGCGCCGTGCTGCTGGTGCTGCAGGGCAAACCGCTGCCGGTGGTGTCG
Source organism: Variovorax sp. OV084 (assembly GCF_900111625.1). Classification (NCBI taxonomy): domain Bacteria; kingdom Pseudomonadati; phylum Pseudomonadota; class Betaproteobacteria; order Burkholderiales; family Comamonadaceae; genus Variovorax; species Variovorax sp. OV084. The sequence continues at coordinate 57,489 of NZ_FOII01000021.1, forward strand.
GGGCGCACGAGCTTTGCCGTCATCGGCGGGTTGTCGGGCGTGCTGGGCGGGCTGTTCTCGAGTTCGGGGCCGCCCATCGTCTTCCATATGTACCGCCAGCCGCTGGACCGCGAGCTGGTGCGCCGCGCGCTGCTGCTGATGTTCGCGTTCAACTCGCTCGTGCGGCTGGTGATCGTGGTGCCGACAGGGCATTTCTCGTGGCATGCGGCGCTGCTCGCCGGGTGCGCGATGCCTGTGGTCTACGGGGTGACGCGTGTGCACCACCGGTTGCCGAACAAGCTGCGGCCGCGTACGCTGAAGTGGCTGGTCGGCGGCTTGCTCGCGGCGGCGGGCTCGACGCTGATCGCCTCCGCGTGGGTGGCCATCGCGCACGGCTGACCACCGCCCGGGCCAAGGCACTGCCCGGTGTGTGGCCCGGTAATTGCAGCGCATGCGCAAGGGTTTCCCCGTACGTGGCATACCGACCCCCACATACGCGTTATGGGCCCCTCCGTATGCACGACGCCGAACAAGCCGCTAACGTCCATGACTGACCCACGACGGGTCCCCCACGAGCCCAAAAGCATGAGCACCGACAGCAGCAGTAGCAGCCAGATTCACCCGATCCGCTTTTTCCATCGCGGAAAGATCGTCGACGTCACCGGCGTCCACCCGACCCGTTCCGTGCTCGACTGGCTGCGCGAGGACGCCCGTTGCACCGGCACCAAGGAAGGCTGCAACGAAGGCGACTGCGGCGCCTGCACCGTCGTCATCGGCGAACTCGCAACCGACCCGAACGCCCCGGGCGCCGTTGGCGGCCTGAACCTGCAGACGGTCAACGCCTGCATCCAGTTTCTTCCCACGCTGCACGGCAAGGCCCTGTTCACGGTCGAAGACCTCAAGGCGCAGACCCAGTGCCAGGCCAAGGCACAGGACAGCAACATCGCCAAGAAGCACCCCGTGCACACGCTGCACCCGGTCCAGCAGGCCATGGTCGACTGCCACGGCTCCCAGTGCGGCTTCTGCACGCCCGGCTTCGTGATGTCGCTGTGGGCCACCTACGAGCACCACCAGGCCGAAGGCACGCAGCCCACCCGCCAGCAGCTGGCCGACGACCTCTCCGGCAACCTGTGCCGCTGCACCGGCTACCGGCCGATCCTCGATGCCGGCCAGCGCATGTTCGACCTGCCTTCGGTTCGCCTCGACACCCAGCCCGTGGTCGCAGCGCTCACCGCCCTGCAGAACGACGGCCTGGACCTGAACTACGCCGCCCCGCTCGGCGCCCGCATCGACCACTTCCACGCCCCCAAGACCCTGGCCCAGCTTGCCGCGCTGCGCGAACAGAAGCCACGCGCCCAGCTGCTGGCCGGTTCGACCGACGTCGGCCTCTGGGTCAACAAGCAGTTCCGCGACCTGGGCGACATCATCTACGTGGGCGACGTGGCCGAAATGAAGACGATCGAAGACCGCCCGAACAATGCAGGTGGCGAGCTCTACATCGGCGCGGGCGCCTCGCTCGAATCCGCCTTCGCCGCACTGGTCGAGCGCGTGCCCAGCCTGGCCGAGGTGTGGCTGCGCTTCGCCTCGCCGCCGATCCGCCACGCAGGCACCATGGGCGGCAACGTGGCCAACGGTTCGCCCATCGGCGATTCGCCGCCGGTGCTGATGGCGCTCGACGCACAGATCGAACTGCGCCGCGGCGATGTGGTGCGCCGCATGCCGCTGCCCGAGTTCTATCTGGACTACATGAAGAACCAGCTGCAGCCCGGCGAATTCGTCCAGGGGCTGGCCGTTCCGCATGCCGCGCTGCGCCGCCAGATTCGCGCCTACAAGATCAGCAAGCGCTTCGACTGCGACATCTCGGCGCTGTGCGCGGGCTTCGCCATCGAGCTCGAAGCCGGCAGCGACACGGTGAAGGCCGTGCGCCTGGCCTTCGGCGGCATGGCCGCTACCGTCAAGCGCGCCGCGAATGCCGAGGCTGCTTTGCTCGGCAAGCCGTGGACGCAGGCCAGCGTTGCCACCGCCAGGCTCGCGCTGGCGCAAGACTTCAAACCGCTGTCGGACATGCGCGCATCGGCCGACTACCGGCTGCAGGTGGCGCAGAACCTCATTCAGCGCCTCTGGCTCGAAACCCGCGCCGAAGACGCCCTGTCGCTGGAAGAAACCAGCGTCTGGAGCGTGATGCCCCACGCGACCCCGGCCACTGCCGCAGGAGTCTGACCATGAACAAGCCCATCGACGCCCGCCTGCTGCAGCCCTCCGAGGCCTTTGCCGACTACCTGACCAACACCGCCGCCCGCATCGACGTGGGCGCTGAAGCGCTGGCGCACGAGCGCGGCATGCGCGTGGGCATCAGTCGGCCTCACGAATCGGCGCACCTGCACGTGGCCGGTGAAGCGACTTACATCGACGACATTCCCGAACTCACCGGCACGCTGCATTGCGCGCTGGGCCTGTCGCCGGCCGCGAATGGCCGCGTCACGGCGCTGTCGCTCGACGCCATTCGCGCCATGCCGGGCGTGGTCGCGGTCATCACGGCTGACGACATTCCGGGCACCAACGACTGCGGCTCGATCATTCACGACGACCCGATCCTGCTGCCCGTGAACGACGGCGGCGAGATCCGCTACCTTGGCCAGCCGGTGTTCGCCGTGATCGCCGAAACCCGCGCCGACGCGCGCCGCGCCGCCGCGAAGGCCAAGGACGCGCTGACCATCGAGGCCCAGCCGCCCGTGCTCACGCCGCAGGCCGCGCACGAACGCGGCCAGTACGTGGTGCCGCCGATGCACATCGTGCGCAGCGGCGGTGCCGCCAACGAAGGCGACGAGGCCGCAGTGCGCACCGCCATCGCCAACGCGCCGCATCGCCACAAGGCCACGCTCGACGTGGGCGGGCAGGAACAGTTCTATCTCGAAGGCCAGATCAGCTACGCCATTCCGAAGGAAGGCGGCGCGCTGCACATCCATTGCTCCACGCAGCACCCGAGCGAGATGCAGCACCTGGTGGCGCATGCGATGCACCTGCAGTCGAACGAAGTGCATGTGGAATGCCGGCGCATGGGCGGCGGCTTTGGCGGCAAGGAGTCGCAGTCGGCACTGTTCGCCTGCGTGGCGGCCATCGCGGCGCGGCAGCTGCAGCGCCCCGTGAAGCTGCGGCTCGACCGCGACGACGACTTCATGGTCACGGGCCGGCGTCACTGCTTCTGGTACGAGTACGAAGTCGGCTACGACGACGAAGGCCGCATCCTCGGCGCAGAGATCACGATGGTCTCGCGCGCCGGCCACTCGGCCGACCTGTCGGGCCCGGTGATGACGCGTGCGCTGTGCCACTTCGACAACGCCTACTGGCTGCCCAACGTGGCCATGCACGGCTTCTCGGGCAAGACGAACACGCAGAGCAACACGGCCTTCCGCGGCTTCGGCGGTCCGCAGGGCGCGATCGCCATCGAGAACATCATGGACTCGGTGGCGCGCGAATTGAAGCGCGACCCGCTCGACGTGCGGCGCGTCAACTTCTATGGCAAGGCGGAGAACAACGTCACGCCGTATCGCCAGACCGTCACCGACAACATCGTCCACGAACTCGTGGCCGAGCTGGAAGCCAGCAGCGACTACCGCGCGCGGCGCGAAGACATCGCGGCCTTCAACAAGAAGAGCACGGTACTCAAGCGCGGCCTTGCGCTGGCACCGCTGAAGTTCGGCATCTCGTTCAACGTGAAGCACTTCAACCAGGCCGGCGCGCTGGTGCACGTGTACACCGACGGCTCGATCCTTGTGAACCACGGCGGAACCGAGATGGGGCAGGGCCTCAACACCAAGGTGGCGCAGGTGGTGGCGCACGAGCTGGGCGTGAGCTTCGAGCGCGTGCGCGTCACGGCGACCGACACGACCAAGGTGGCCAACACCTCGGCCACTGCCGCGTCGACCGGCGCCGACCTGAATGGCAAGGCCGCGCAGGACGCAGCCCGCCAGATTCGCGAGCGCCTGGCCGAGAGCGCGTCCGAGCGCCATGGCGGCAAGGCCAGTGAAGTGCGCTTTGCCAACGACAAGGTCGAGGTCAACGGCCGCACGCTGGCTTTCAGCACCGTGGTGGGTGAGGCGTATCTCGACCGCAAGCAGCTGTGGTCCGACGGCTTCTACGCCACGCCCGGCCTGAGCTGGGACAAGGACAAGATGCAGGGCCGCCCGTTCTACTACTACGCCTACGGCGCGGCGGTGAGCGAGGTGATCGTCGACACGCTCACCGGCGAGTGGAAGCTGCTGCGCGCCGACATCCTGCACGACGCGGGCAAGTCGCTGAATCCGGCGGTGGACATCGGCCAGGTCGAAGGTGCCTTCATCCAGGGCATGGGCTGGCTCACCACTGAAGAGCTGGTGTGGCACCCGCAAAGCGGCAAGCTCACCACGCACGCGCCCAGCACCTACAAGATTCCGACCGCCAACGACTGCCCGCCCGTGTTCAACGTGCGCCTGTTCGAAGGCCAGAATTTCGAAGACTCCATTCACCGCAGCAAGGCCGTGGGAGAACCGCCGCTGCTGCTGCCGTTCTCGGTGTTCTTCGCGATCCGCGATGCGGTGTCGGCGGTCGGTGGGCACAGGGTCGATCCGCCGCTGAAGGCGCCGGCCACCAGCGAGTCGATCCTCCGAGCCATCACCGCCGTGCAGGCGGTGGAACCCGCATCGGCCGAATGACAGCGGGCCGTGCTCGCACGGTCCGAGCTTCACTTCCACACCCGGTTTCGCCAAATGCTGCGCTGTATAACTGTTCGCACAGACAAGAAAGGTGTGAACAGCCATGAGAGACCAGGCGCTTTTCGACAAGATCGATCTTCATTTGATCCGGGTGCTTCACACCGTGCTGACCGACCGCAGCGTCTCGCGCGCAGCCATCCGCCTGGGCATGTACCAGCCGGCCGTCTCGGCCGCGCTGAAGCGCCTGCGCGAGCTGTCGGGCGATCCGCTCCTGGTGCGTTCGGGCTCGGGCATGGTGCCCACCGACGCGGGGCTGCGCATGATCGAGCCGGCTGCGAGCATTCTTCGCGCGGCCGAGATGCTGTTCTCGGATGCGCGGGGCTTCGAGCCGCAGTCGGCGGCCACCACCTTCCGCATCGCGGCCAGCGACTACATGGACCCGCTGTTCCTGCCCATGCTGGTGGCGCAGGTCAAGCGCGACGCACCGCTGTGCCAGATCGAGATCCACGCGCTCTCGCCCGACTCGGACTACCACGGCCACCTGGCACTCGGCCAGGTCGATCTGGTGATCGGCAACTGGCTCAAGCCGCCGGAAGACCTGCACATGGCGCGGCTCTTCGGCGACGAGGTGGTCTCGCTGGTCAACAAGGACCATCCGGCGGTGCGCCGCGGCTGGGACCTGGAGACATGGCTTGCGGCAGAGCACATCGCGCCCACGCCCATGCACCCGGGCGGGCGCGGCATCATCGACCAGATGCTCGACGAACTGGGTCGGCAGCGCAACATCACGGCGCGCTGCGCGCACTTCAGCCTCATTCCGGACATGGTGGCGTCGAGCCTGCTGGTGCTGACCACCGGGCGCCAGTACTGCGAGCGTTTTGCGTCGCGGCTGCCGCTGAAGATTCTCGATTGCCCCGTGGCGCTGCCGCGCCTCATGTACTACCAGCTCTGGCACGAGCGCACCCATTCGTCGAGCTCTGCGCGCTGGCTGCGCGAATGCATCAAGGACGTGGCGGCTTCGCTGCGGCCTCCGGCTTCCGCGATACCTGGCGCTGCGTTGCGCCCGCCCGCCGCCCCTGAAACCCCGGATCCCTGAGAAAACCCCGTTCGCGCCGGCGTCGTGAGCGGGGGAACGATGAAAACCGCCACTACAACAGCTGGAGACAAGCGAAATGAGTACGTTGGAACAGGCGCCGAAAGGCGCCGAGCCCCGCATCCCGGGGCATGTCGAGTCCGCGCGTCCGCGTGCGGCTGTGGGCAGCGCAAGCGGCTCGGGCCTGCTTGAACGCATGTTCAAGCTCAGTGCGCACAACACCACCGTGCGCACCGAGGTCATCGCGGGGCTCACCACCTTCCTGACGATGGCCTACATCATCTTCGTGAACCCGTCGATCCTCGGGGACGCGGGCATGCCGAAGGGCGCGGTCTTCGTCGCCACCTGCCTCATTGCGGCGCTGGGCACGCTCATCATGGGCCTGTACGCCAACTACCCGATTGCCATGGCGCCGGGCATGGGCCTGAACGCCTACTTCGCCTACGTGGTGGTGCTGGGCATGGGCTACACGTGGCAGGTTGCGCTGGGCGCGGTGTTCATCTCGGGCTGCCTGTTCCTGATCGTCACGGTCACGGGGTTGCGGGAGCTGTTCATACAGGGCATACCGCAGTCGTTGCGAACTGCGATCACCGTGGGCATCGGGATGTTCCTGGCGCTCATCGCGCTGAAGAGCGCCGGCGTGGTGGCAGCATCGCCCGCCACTTTCGTCACGCTGGGCGACCTGCACTCGGCGCCGGTGGTGCTGGCGACGCTGGGCTTTCTCATCATCGTGGCGCTCGACAAGCTCAAGGTGCGCGGCGCGATCCTGATCGGCATCGTCACGGTGACGGTGCTGTCGTTCTTCTTCGGCGGCAACAAGTTCCACGGCGTGTTCGATGCGCCGCCGTCCATCGCGCCCACCTTCATGCAGCTCGACATCCTGGGCGCGCTCAAGGGCGGCATCCTGAACGTGGTGCTGGTGTTCTTCCTGGTCGAGATGTTCGACGCCACCGGCACGCTGATGGGCGTGGCCAAACGCGCCGGCCTGCTGGTGCCGGGCAAGATGGAGCGCATGAACAAGGCGCTGCTGGCCGACAGCGGCGCGATCTTCGCCGGCTCGCTGCTCGGCACGTCGAGCACCACGGCCTACGTGGAAAGCGCGGCGGGCGTGCAGGCGGGCGGCCGCACCGGCCTCACGGCCGTGGTGGTGGCGCTGCTGTTCCTGGCCTGCCTGATGATCTCGCCGCTGGCGGGCTCGGTGCCGGCCTATGCCACCGCGCCGGCGCTGCTCTTCGTGGGCTGCCTGATGCTGCGCGACCTGGTCGAGCTCGACTGGGAAGACACCACCGAGGTGATCCCCGCCGCGGTGACCGCGCTGACGATGCCCTTCACCTACTCGATCGCCAACGGCCTGGCCTTCGGCTTCATCACGTACGCCGTGCTGAAGCTCTGCACCGGCCGGGCACGGGAAGTGCATGCGATGGTCTGGGTCATCGCCGCCGTGTTCCTGTTCAAGTTCGCCTATATCGGCGGACACTGATGCAATGAACTGAGCGAAGCGCCGTCGGGCGCCGATGGTCGCGGGAGCACGCTATTAAACTGATAGCTGTTCCCGCTTTGTTGCAGTTGAACGAGACAAATCCACGAAACCCGGCATGACAACCCCCAGACTCCAGCTCGCGAACATCACAAAGCGGTATCCCGCGGTGGTGGCGAACAGCGACATCTCCCTGGCCGTGCAGCCCGGCGAAATCCACGCCGTGCTCGGCGAGAACGGCGCCGGCAAGTCGACCCTGATGAAGATCATCTACGGGTCGGTCAAGCCCGACGAGGGCACCGTGATGTTCGATGGCCACGTCGTCAACCTGCGCAACCCGCAGCAGGCGAGGGCGCTGGGCATCAGCATGGTGTTTCAGCACTTCAGCCTGTTCGACACGCTCACCGTGGCCGAGAACGTCTGGCTGGGGCTCGACAAGTCGCTGCAACTGGCCGAGGTTGCGCGCAGCATCACCGCCAAGGCGAGCGAGTACGGGCTCGACATCGACCCCTCGCGCCCGGTGCACACGCTGTCGGTGGGCGAGATGCAGCGGGTGGAGATCATTCGCGCGCTGCTCACCAACCCCAAGCTGCTGATCCTCGATGAGCCGACCTCGGTGCTCACGCCGCAGGCGGTCATCAAGCTCTTCCATGTGCTGAACAAGCTGGCCTCCGAGGGCTGCAGCATCCTCTACATCAGCCACAAGCTGCACGAGATCCAGGAGCTGTGCAGCGCCTGCACCGTGCTGCGTGGCGGCAAGGTGACGGGGGTGTGCAATCCGCAGAACGAGAGCACGCAGTCGCTGTCGCGGCTGATGATCGGCAGCGAGCCGCCGCCGCTGCAGCACCGGCCGGTGCATGCGGGCGCAGTGGCGCTGCGCGTCGATGGGCTGTCGCTGGCGCGCGAAGACCAGTTCGGCATGGACCTCGAGGGCATCTCGTTCGAGGTTCGCGCGGGCGAGGTCGTCGGTATTGCAGGCGTCTCGGGCAACGGCCAGCGCGAACTGCTCTACACGCTCTCGGGCGAGGACGTGCGCGCCGAGGCCTCGATGGTCCGGGTGTTCGACAAGCCGGCCGGCCGGCTGCGCCCGCGCTCGCGTCGTGCGCTCGGCCTGCACTTCGTGCCCGAAGAGCGGCTGGGCCGCGGCGCGGTGCCCACGCTGGGGCTCGCACACAACCTGCTGCTCACGCGTAGCGATGCGGTGGGCCGGGGCGGGTGGATCCGCACCGGCGCGCTCGAGCGCCAGGCCAAGGCCATCATCGAGCGCTTCAAGGTCAAGGCCGGCGGGCCGCGCGCAGCGGCGCGTTCGCTCTCGGGCGGCAACCTGCAGAAGTTCATCGTCGGGCGCGAGATCGACGCCAACCCGAAGCTCTTCATCGTCTCGCAGCCGACCTGGGGCGTGGACGTGGGCGCGGCTGCGCTGATCCATGCGGAGATCCTTGCGCTGCGTGACGCCGGCTGCGCCGTGCTGGTCATCAGCGAGGAGCTCGACGAGCTGTTCAACATCTGCGACCGGCTGCACGTGATCGCCAAGGGGCGGCTGTCGCCCTCAATCGACCGCGCGGCTGCCACGCTGCCGCAGATCGGCGAATGGATGAGCGGGCTGTGGCAGACCTCTGGCAACAATGTCGGCCAGAAGGCGGAGGCCGCCCATGCTTAAGCTCGAACCCCGCCCGGAGCTGTCGCGCTTCTGGAGCTATGCCTCACCGATCCTGGCGTTGCTGATCACCGTGCTGATCGGCGTGGCGCTGTTCGCCGCGCTCGGCAAGGACCCGGTCAAGGGCCTGCTGGTGTTCTTCTACGAACCCATCAAGAGCGGCTACGCCATCGGCGAGTTGATGGTGAAGGCGACGCCGCTGCTCATCATCGCGCTCGGGCTGGCCGTGTGCTTCCGCTCGAACGTGTGGAACATCGGCGCCGAAGGGCAGTTCGTGTTCGGTGCCATCGCGGCGGGCGGCGTGGCGCTGCTGGCCGACAAGACCACGGGGCAGTGGATCGTGGTGGCTATTTTGCTGGCCGGCATCCTTGGCGGCATGGTGTGGGCGGGCATCGTCGCGTTCCTGCGCGACAAGTACAACGCCAACGAAATCCTGGTGAGCCTGATGCTGGTCTACGTGGCCACGCTGCTGCTGGGCTACATGGTCTATGGACCATGGAAAGACCCGAACGGCTACAACTTCCCGCAGACCAAGACTTTCGAGGCAGTCACGCAGATTCCGCGCTTGTTCAAGGGCTCGCGCGTGAGCATCGGACTGGTCATCGCGCTGGTGGGGGCGGGGGCGCTGTGGGTGTTCCTGTTCCGCACGCGCGCCGGTTTCGCGCAGCAGGTCGGCGGGCTGGCACCGGCGGCCTCGCGGTATGCGGGCTTCTCGGCGCGGCGCGCGGTGTGGATTGCGCTGCTGACTTCGGGCGGCGCGGCCGGCCTGGCAGGTGCGCTCGAAGTGGCCGGGCCGCTCGGCCAGCTCACACCCTATGTGCCGGCGGGCTACGGCTTCGCGGCCATCATCGTGGCCTTCGTCGGGCGGCTGCATCCGGTGGGCATGATCTTCTCGGCCATCCTGATGAGCATGTTCTATATCGGCGGCGAGCTTGCGCAGTCGCGGCTGGGCCTGCCCAAGTCGCTGACCGGTGTGTTCCAGGGGCTGCTGCTGTTCACGCTGCTGGCTTGCGACACGCTCATTGCGTACCGCATCCGGCGCAAGGCGGCCGCGAAGGCCGCCACCATGACCACCGCCTCGCTGCAAGCGAGCACGCCGATCACCGCACCCGTCGCGCGTGCCACCGAAGGGAGCCACTGAACATGGAAAGCTACGCACTCCTGCTCGGCTCCACGCTGAGCGCGGGCACCGTGCTCGCCATCGCGGCGCTGGGCCTGCTCATCAACGAGAAGGCCGGCATCGTCAACCTCGGCGCCGAGGGAATGATGCTGTGCGCAGCGATCGCCGGCTTCGCAACGGTCGTCACCACGCACAACCCCTGGCTCGGCTTCCTGGCCGGCATGGCGGCGGGCGCCTTGCTCGCAGCCTTCTTCGGCGTGCTGGTGATCTGGCTCAACACCAACCAGTACGCAACGGGCCTGGCGCTGAGCCTGTTCGGCGTCGGCTTCTCTGCCTTTGCCGGCATCAACTTCGTGCAGGCCAAGCTGCCGGAAAGCACGTCGTACGCGATCCCCGTGTTGAGCGACATTCCGCTCGTTGGCCCCGCATTGTTCCGCCATCACCCGATGGTGTATTTCGCGGTGGTGCTGACCCTGGCGTTGATCTGGTTCCTGTACCGCACGCGTGCCGGCCTGGTGCTGCGCTCGGTCGGCGAATCGCCCGAGTCGGCGCATGCGCTGGGCTACCCGGTGCGGCGCATCCGTTTCATGGCGGTGATTGCGGGCGGCTCGCTGTGCGGGCTCGCGGGCGCGTATCTGTCGACCGTGTATACGCCGCTGTGGGTCGAGGGCATGGTGGCCGGCCGCGGCTGGATCGCGCTGGCGCTCACCACCTTCGCCACCTGGCGGCCGGTTCGCGTGCTGCTGGGTGCGTATCTTTTCGGCGGCGTGTCGATGCTGGGCTTTCATTTGCAGAGCAGCGGCGTCGACGTGCCCTCGCAGTTCCTCAGCATGCTGCAGTACATCGCGCCCATCGTGGTGCTGGCGCTGATCTCGCGCAACCCGGCCTTCATCCGCGCCAACATGCCGGCTTCCATCGGGAAACCGTTCTACCCCGGCTCATAATCGCGTTTCGTTTTCCGCCAACCTGTCCTTTTGAGGATTTCCGACAATGAATGATCTGAACAAGCGCTCCCTGCTCAAGCTGGCCGCTCTCACTGCGGTCGCTTCGGCGGCCCTGATCGGCTGCGGCAAGAAAGAAGAAGCGGCAGCACCGGCCGCGGCGCCCGCGCCGGCCCCGGCACCTGCTGCGGCCGCTCCGGCTCCGGCAGCGCCGCTGAACATCGCATTCGCCTATGTCGGACCGGTGGGCGACGGCGGCTGGACCTTCGCGCACGACAACGCCCGCAAGGCGCTCGAGAAGGAATTCGGCGACAAGATCAAGACCACCTTCGTCGAAAGCGTGCCCGAGGGCGCCGACGCAGAGCGCGTGTTCCGCGACATGGTCGGCCAGGGCAACAAGCTGATCTTCGGCACCACCTTCGGCTACATGGAGCCCATGCTCAAGGTCGCGGCCGACAGCAAGGAAGTGAAGTTCGAGCACGCCACCGGCTACAAGACCTCGGACAACATGCGCACCTATGACAGCCGCACGTACGAGGGCGCGTACATGGCAGGCGTCATTGCCGGCGCCATGACCAAGAGCAACACGCTGGGCGTGGTCGGCTCGGTGCCGATTCCCGAAGTGCTGCGCAACATCAACAGCTTCACGCTGGGCGCGCAGTCGGTCAACCCGAAGATCACGACCAAGGTCGTGTGGGTGAACGAGTGGTTCAGCCCGCCCAAGGAAACCGAAGCCGCAACCGCCCTCATCAACGGCGGCGCCGACGTGCTGTTCCAGAACACCGACTCGCCTGCCGTGCTCAAGACCGCACAGGAAAAGGGCAAGCGCGCCTTCGGCTGGGATTCGGACATGACCGCCTACGGTCCCAAGGCCCACCTGGCCTCGGCCACCATCAACTGGGCTCCGTACTACATCAAGGCCACCCAGGAAGCGCTGGACGGCAAGTGGGCCACCGGCCAGAGCTGGTGGGGCGTGAAGGAAGGCGCCATCGACCTCGTGTCGATCGCCGAAGACGTGCCGGCCGAAACCAAGGCCAAGGTCGAGGCCGTGAAGAAGGGCCTGAAGGACGGCAGCTTCGTGATCTGGAAGGGCCCGATCCTCGGCCAGGACGGCAAGGAAGTGGTTGCCAAGGACGCAGTGGCCGACGACAAGTTCCTGTCGGGCGTGAACTTCTACGTCAAGGGCGTCGAAGGCAAGGTGCCGGGCGGCGACAAGAAATAAGCTCGCCCCCAGGCTTCGCGCACTCCGTGTCGCTACGCCAACCCCCTACCGGGGGCGACACCTGAGGCCCGGCGGAGCCGGTTCCTCGGTGTCCGCGAATCGGCCACGTTCGCGAGCGAGGGCGCTTATACATTCAAAAGTTCTAAACTCCCGCGCGTTGCGCGGGTTTTCTTTTTTGGGGCGACCCAGTTGAAAAGTCCTCGCGTCCGCTACAGTAACAATTAGTGTCTAATTCGCGTTCCTGCCGCAGCGCAGATCGCGGCCGCAGCACGCTCCGGAGGACTCTCAACGATCCATCACGACGAGACTGAAATGCAGGATGCCGTCACCAACCCCACGCACGCAGTGTCGCAATCATCATTGCCGAATCCGTTGGAGATTCCGGGCTACGAGTTGCTTGAGGAGCTAGGCGCCGGCGGCTATGGCACCGTGTATCGCGCGCTGCAGAAGAACACGGGCACCGTGGTCGCAATCAAGGTCGTGAAGCTGCAGGTCGGCAGCCAGCGCGTTGCACGTTTTCACCGCGAGACGAAGCTCTGCGCCTCGCTGCACCACCCGCACATCGTCCAGTTGCTCGACAAGGGCGAGCAGGGCCCATGCGTCTATGGCGTCTTCGAGTACGTGCCGGGTGAAACGCTCACCAGCCTGATCCGGCGCAAGGGCGCGCTGACGGCCACCGAGACCGCCCACCTCATGGCGGAAGTGCTGGACGCACTGGACTGCGCACACAGCGCAGGCATCGTGCACCGCGACCTGAAGCCCGACAACGTGATGGTCACCTTCACCGGTGCCGTCCCACATGCGAAGGTGCTCGACTTCGGCATCAGCACCGTCATTCCCTCGAACAGGGGCGCCGAGTTCCCTACGCTCACGATGACCGACGAGTCTCTGGGCACGCCGGCCTACAGCGCGCCCGAGCAACTGCGCGGCGAGCCGCCCGGCGTCAAGTCCGATATCTACGCCTGGGGGCTGATGTTCATCGAGTGCCTGACGGGCGTGCCCGCTATTCGAGGCGCATCGGCGGCAGAAATTCTTCACCAGCAACTGAGCCCGCAAGAGGTGCCTCTGCCGGCGGAAATCGCCAGCCATCCGGTGGCCTCCGTGTTGCGCCAGGCATTGAGGAAAAAGGCGGCCGACCGCAGCGATTCAGCAGCCACGCTTCTGGCCGAACTCGGGCGCCTGCGGCTTGACGACCTGGTGGGCGTGCTGCGATCGGCGAAGCAGGCGCAAGACGAAGCTCTCAGCCACACCGTGGCCACCACGCGCGGGTTTTCCGAAAAGCGGCAGCTCACCGTGCTGTGCTGCAGCGTCTCCGTCTGGCCGGACGCCGGCGCGGACGAAGAGGGCATCGACGACGCCTTGCCCTCCGACATTGAAAACCTGGAGCTGCTGCAGCGCAACGAGCTCACCCTGTTCGCGGAAACCGCCACGCGGCGCGGCGGATTGCTGGCCGGCACGCTGGGCGACCGGATGATCGTGCTCTTCGGCTATCCGCACGCCAGCGACACCGATGCGCGGCAGGCCGGCATGACGGCGCTGGAGCTGATCGACCTGAGCCGCGAGCGCTCGGCCGCCATCGAGCAGGCGCACGGCGTGCACCTGGGCATTCGCATGGGCATGCACACCGGCATGGCGGTGGTGGCCGCCGGAGAAATCCCGTCGGGCCATGCCGTCAACGTCGCGGTGCGGCTCGAGGGCGTGGCCGATACCGGCACGCTGCTGGCAAGCGAAAGCAGCTACCGGCTGCTGGGCCGCCATGCGCGTTTCGACAAGGCCGGCAACGTGACCCTGCCGGGGCAGTCCGGCGGCATCCAGACCTACCGCCTGGGCGGCGAACAGCAGGCGCCCGCGCCGCATGGATCCGTGGAGCAGGCACTGCACAACGCGTGCATCGGACGCGAGCCCGAACTGCAACAGCTGCGCGCCGCATGGGCGCAGGCCCGGCAAGGCCACGGCGGCGCGGTGTGGGTCCGCGGCGAGCCCGGCATCGGCAAGTCGTGCCTTGCCGACGTGCTGCGCGAGCAGGTGGCGCGGGAAGGCTGGCAGACCGTCAGCGCGCAGTGCCAGCCCGAGAACCAGAACAACGCGCTGACGCCGTTCCTGACGCTGCTGCGCCAGCGCCTCGAAGCCGCACCGGACGCAACCACGCCCGACGCCCGGCGCGAGCGGCTGCGCGAGGCCCTGCAGGCCGCCGGCTGCGACGCCGAAGCGGTACTGCCGATCTTCTGCGCGTGGCTGTCTCTCCCACTGGGCGATCGCGCACCCAGCCAGGTGTCTCCCGCGATGCAGAAGGGATTGCTGCTGCAGTCGACCGCACAGTGGCTGCTGCACATGGCCGAGGCGGCGCCGCTGCTGCTCCTGCTCGAAGACGTGCACTGGGCCGACCCCACCAGCATCGAGTTCGTCGAGCAACTGGTTGCCCAATTGCCGCAGCAACGCGTGCTGCTGGTGCTGACCGCGCGGCCCGAATGGGTGAAGCCGCCGGCGCTGCAGGCCGAGTGCATCGAGGTGCGTCGGCTCGAAGACGCGCAGGCCGCCGAACTGGCCCGGCAGGCGCTGGCGCCAAGAGTCGCCGCGCAGCAGGTGATCGACAACGTGGTCGCGCGCACCGACGGCGTGCCGCTGTTCATCCAGGAAATGGCGCGCATGCTGCTCGACGCCTACCTGGTGGAACAGGAGGGCGTCTGGGTCTTCAAGGACACGGCGCAGCCGGCTGCCATTCCGGTCACGCTGCGCGACTCTCTGGTCAGCCGCTTCGACCGGCTGGGCTCCGTCAAGGGCCTGCTGCAGCTGGCAGCCACCATCGGGCGGCAGTTCGATGCCGAATTGCTGTGCGCCTGTTCGGGCAAGTCGCCCGAAGCGATGGACAAGGACATGGCCGTGCTGCTCGACGCGGGGCTCGTGGCCCCGGCCGGGCCGCCGGGCGCCTTCATCTTCCGCCACGCGCTGATCCGCGACACCGCCTACGAATGCATGCTCGACGCGCAGCGCCGGCAACAGCACCGCAACGTCGCGCAGACGCTGCTGAGCAGCCAGCCTCAGCGCGTGGCCAGCGAGCCGGGCAGCGTGGCCCAGCACTGGGCCGATGCGGGCGAGCATGCGGAGGCCGTCGCGCTGGCCGTGCGGCAGCTGCTCATTACCCAGCACCGCTCGCTGAACGACGAAACCATTGCCTATGCCCAGCACATCGACGGCTGGATGGCGCACCTGGACAGCGCCGCGCAGCGCGAGGCGCGGCTCGATGTGAACAGCTACGTCACGCAGGCCATGATGAACAAGTACGGCTGGGCGCATGCGCAGGTGGTGGACCGCATCGCCCTGTCGCAAGAGCTGCTCTCCGACGACGTGGCGCGGGAGAAGCAGGTGCAGCACCTGTGGACGCTGATCACCTTCCACCACGTCGCGAGCAATCGCGCCGAGGTGCAGCAGCTGAGCAACCGGCTGCTCGACCACGCCACCCAGCAGCAGGACGAGGGCGTGTTCGTCGCGGCGCAAACGTACCTCGGGCTCGCGCACTATTCCGACGGCTATTTCGAGCGCGCCGAGCAGTCGCTGACGGACGGCATCGAGCGCTACAGCCCCGAGGGGCATGCGCACCATGCCGCCTACTTCGGCTTCGACACCCGCGTGTGGGCGACCACGGGGCGCGCACTCGTGCGCTGGTTCGCGGGCCACGATGCGGCCGCGCGCGCCGACGCCACCAATGCCGTGCGCTGGGCTCGCGAGATGTCGCACATTCCGTCGCTGAGCATGGCCCTGCTGTACCAGAGCCTTGGCCATCAGGGCCGCAACGACAAGGCGCGGGCGCTGGTGAGCACGGGCGAGCTGCTCGGCATCACCGAGCGCTACGGCCTGCCGGCATTCCAGGGCTACGCGGCAATCATCCGCTGCTGGGCCACCGGCGACGTCGACAACATCGCGCAGGCCGACGGCTGGGTGCAGGCGCTGTGGGGCATGGGCTGCCGCTATTGCCAGACCTACTACCGCGCCTTTGCCGCCGACACGCTGGCCGCCAATGGCCGCTGGGGCGAGGCGCTGGAGCGGATCGACGAGTGCCTGCGCCTGGCGGACGAGCTCAAGGAAGGGCTCTACAGGTCCGAGCTCCATCTGCAGAAGGCCCGCTACCTGCAGGCCTCGGGCGGCGAACACGACGCAGTGGCCGAGTGCTTCTCGCAGGCCGCCAACGTCGCGCGCGAGGGTGCGAAGTACAGAACCGAATACGAAGCCCTGGCGGCGTTGCAGGCACTGGCACCCGCCGGGCACAACGTGGCTGGACGCCTCAAGGAGCTGGCCGACCTGCGGCCGGAACTGTCGTCGCGCATGCCCGTGCATGCGCCTGTTTCTCGAACCATGTCTTGAACCAAGGATGAAGTCACCATGACCTTTCAAAGCCAAGCTGCCGACCCTTTGCTCGAATTCCGCCTTGCCTACCTGCGCGGCATTGCCAAATCGTGGCAAGACGACGCCTATCGCACAAAGCTGCTCGGCGCGTCGGACATCCAGCAGATGCTGCACGACGACTTCGGCCTGCCGACGCAGTGGCCGCTGCTCGACATCTCGCTCTTCCAGGACCCCAATCCGGACATGCGCGCCGCATGGAAGCCGATGCTGACGTCCGGCTGGGTCGGCCCTGACGATTCCTTCGTCATCGTGCTGCCGCAGGCACCGTCGTCGCAGGCCACGGAGGCCCTGGCTGCTTACTACCAGCTGTTCCCCGACTTCATGGGCCCCGCCGCTGCCTACGAAAAGCCGCCCGGCGTCGTTGGGGGGGCGCTGCCCACCGGCCTCGGCATTCCTGGCGGCGGCGACGGTTCGTTGCTGGCGTTCGGTGGCGTGGTGCTGCGTGCCGTCGCCCTCGCATGGCAATCGCCGGAGTTCCTCTTCGACCTGACGCGCGACCCCGACGCCGACAAGGCGCCCGTGCTGAGCCAATGGCTGGGCTACAACAACCCGTTCAACTTCAAGATCCTGTTCACGACCAACTCCGCCTTCACATGGGACGCAGCGAAGGGCGAATGGAACCTGGAGGGCGCCAACGGCTCGCTGATCAAGAACGGCATCCGTCTCAACTACCCGACTGCTCCGGTGGAAGTGGAGCTGCGGCCGATCGCGCTCACCTCGTACAACAACACGGGCCCGGCCTATCCCTTCACCTGCTGAGTCCGCTGCCGAACAGGGGCAGGCCACGGGCGCGCTGCAAGGCGCCTCGGCCACGCTCCTGCTGACGCTGGCCGCGCGTGCCGACTCCGGCAGCGTGGCCGATGCGTCGGTGTTTTCCGATCCCGAGGCGCGGCGCATCGCGGCGTCGCTGCCTTTCGATCTGTCGGCTTACGCGAAGGACGCGGCATTCGTCAGGAGCGTTGTCCTGCGTGCCGCACTGTTCGACCGCTATGCGGCCGAGTTCCTCGCGGCCCACCCTACCGGCCTGTGCATCACGCTCGGCGCGGGGCTTTGCACCCGGCGCAGCCGCCTCGGGGCCGCCGTGACGGCGAATTCCCGCTGGCTGAACATCGATCTGCCTGAAGCCATCAGCCTGCGGGAGCAGCACATCGCGCGTCATGAGGGCGAGAGCGACCTCGCATGCTCGGTGCTCGACGACGCGTGGTTCGACGCCGCCGACCTGCCCGGCGAGCGGCCCGTGCTCGCGATGCTGGAGGGTGTCTGCCCCTATCTTCTGCAGGCGCCGCTGGAGGCGCTTCTGCGCCGGTTGGCCACGCGCTTCGAACACACCACAACGCCATGTGTCGTCGTGCTCGACCACGTGCATCCAGTGTTTGCGCGCATGCCCATGGAGGTGGGCGGCATGCGGTTGCCGGTGGTGTCGGGCTTCGAGGATGGCGCCCGCATCGCAGGCCTGCATCCGGCGATGCGAGTGCTGTCCGAAGACCATATCTACGCGCAATTCTCGGAACAGCATCGGCTGTTCGAGGCGGCGTTCCGGGCCACGACGGGGGCCTGGCCCTATGCCGTCGTGCGCCTCGCGCTGGGCCTGAAAGACGATGAGTAGCGCTGCGGCGGCGCCGGATTTCTTCGGCGAGGTTTTCCGTTGGCACGACAAGTACCTGCCGCCGGTGGTGCTGCAGGACCGCCTGCTGCTGCCCAGCGAGAACGACCTGTCGGTGCTCGGCTCGCCGGGAGTCATGGCCGTCGAACGCGTGCTGCGCGAGGGCGTCAGCCTCGCCACCTATTGCCGCACCGAAGGTGCGGCCGCACTGCTTGCACAGATGCTGCATGCGCTCGAGGCGTTGACGCGCCAGGGGCTCGTGCGACCCGTTGCGATGGACGGCAGCGAGCCCTACCTTGTGCCCGATTTTTCGGCGGTGCATGTGCGCACGGCCATCTCCGACCACGTGGATGTCATCGCGCTGTCGAACGCGGTGAGCGGCGACGCGGCAAGCGGCTGGGCGCAGGCGTTCGCCGACACCGGCCTCACCCTCGTTTTTTGCGACGACTACCTCGACCCCCGGCTCGGCACCATCGATGCGCAGCAGCGCGCCTCGGGTCGTCCCTGGCTGCTGGTCAAGCCCACCGGCGAACAGGCCATGGCTGGCCCATTCTTCAGGCCGGGCGCGGCGACGGCCGGCCCCTGCTGGCATTGCCTCGCGCACCGCTGGCTGAGGAACCGGCCGGCGCGTGCATGGTGGCAGGCGCGGCATGGCACCCCGGGCAGCGGCCTGCCGGTGCGGGCAGGCGCCCGGCTAGTCGCCGAACGTCTCGGCCAGTTGCTGCCCATAGCGCAGCAGATCGCCACGCATGCGGACGCACACGTGTGGACACTGGATTCGCCGCAACCGCATTCCGTCGCCGCCCGCCCCCAGTGCCCGCACTGCGGAACGCCGGGGCTCGTGGTGCAGCGGCAGCGCGAGCGCATCGTGCTGGAGTCTGGCCCGCCCATCGCCCGGCGCGATGGCGGCTGGCGCACGGTGCCGGCCTCGGTCACGGTGGCGCGGCTGGCGCCACACGTCAGCCCGCTGTGCGGCGTGATCGCGCAGATCGCGCCGCTGAACGCCGAGTCGGAGGGCGCGCTGACCGTCTATCGCAGCGAAATTTTCAGGACGCCGCCGCCCGGCGACGATCTTTTGCCCGGCGTGCTGACCCAGATCTGCCTCGGCAAGGGCATGTCGATGGACCAGTCCCGCGCCAGCGCGCTGTGCGAGGCGGTCGAGCGCTATGCCGCCTTCCATCAGGGCGACGAAGCCTCGGTCGTGGCCTTCGCCGCCGACCTCGATGCGCGCTGCATCCAGCCGCAGGCGCTGGCGCTCTTCAGCGACCGGCAACGCGAGCGATTCGACACGGCGCAGAAGCCTCCGCATGCCGTGGCGTCGTCCGTGTCGTCCGGGCCCGCATGGTGGACGCCTGCCTGGTCGCTCACGGCCGATGAGCGCTGCTACCTGCCGCTGGCCTTCTGCTTTGCCCATGCGCCGGCGCAAAGCCAGTGCCACGTCAGCTGGACATCGAACGGCTGCGCCGCCGGGAACACGCGCGAGGAAGCCATCCTGCAGGGCTTTCTCGAACTGGTGGAGCGCGATGCCGCCGCCATCTGGTGGTACGGCGAAGTTCCCAGGCCGGCCATCGACCTCGGCGGCCTGTCCGACGAAATCCGCCAGCGCGTCGAACGCACCTGCGGCCCGCAATGGGAGCGCTGGGTGCTCGATATCACCCACGATTTCGGCATTCCGGTGGCGGTTGCCATCGGCCGGCATCTGCAGACGGGCGCGTGGGCCATCGGCTTCGGCTGCAGCCCCGACCGTGCGCTGGCCTGCGAGCGCGCGCTCACCGAAATGAGCCAGCTGATCGCGGCCGGCAAGACCTTCGCGATGCAGCGTGCCGCCGGGGAAGCCGGGGAAGCCGGGGAAGCCAGGGAAGCCAGGGAAGCCAGGGAAGAAGGCCCGCCGCGCTTTCTCATGCCATCGGACGCGGGCAACGTAGTGCCGGCGCCAGCCGCGCGCACGGACATCGCCGGGGAGATCCGGCGCTGCGTTGCCATTGCCGCTGCGCTCGGCCTGGAAACCATCGTCCTGGACCACACGCGCCCCGACGTTCCCCTGCACACTGTGAAGGTGGTCGTGCCGGGGCTGTGCCACATCTGGCCGGAGCTGGGCAATCCGCGCCTGTACCGCGTTCCAGTCGCCATGGGATGGCGCGACACTCCGGTGTGCGAAAGCGACCTGAATCCGCAGGCGCTGTACGTCTGATACGGTCCGATTTCAAGAGAAGGAGAAAAGGGAAAGCCGATGGCCATTTTCAGGAACAAGCTCGACGAGCGCGCCATCATGCTGCGACCCGTGCACGCCTTCGGCCGCCGCGCCTCGGCGTGCCAGACGGTGCTGAAGGCAGCGGACGTGTCGCAGGTCCATGCGATGGTGCGATGGAACAGGCACACATGGGAAATCGTCGACCAGAGCCGCAACGGCACCACCGTGAACGGCGAGCGGCTGCCCAGCGGCCGATGGACTGCCTTGCCCGTGGGCGCCGAAGTCCGCATGGGCGTGGGCGATGAAACGGCCTGGACCGTGGTCGACCTGGCACCGCCGGTCACCTGCCTTTTCCCTGTCGACGGAGGCGTTGCCCCGCTGGCGCTGGGCCTGCGCGAGAACCTGCTGCCGGACGAGCACCAGCCCGAAGTGAACGTGTATTTCCAGGACGGCAGATGGATGCTCGAGCACATCGACGGCATCGAGCCCCTGAGCGACGGTGCCATGGTCCGCACCGCGGTTCGCACGTGGGAGTTCGTGCTGTGCGACGACCTGGCGTTCACTTCCGAGAACCCGATCACTCCGTCGGCGCCGGGCTCGGCATCTGCGGATGTCGCGCTGCACTTCAACGTCAGCCAGAACGAGGAGCACACGAGCCTGAGCCTGGTGGCGGAAGGCAAGTCGGTGTCGCTCGGCGAACGCATCCATCACTACACCCTCGTCACGCTCGCGCGCGTGCGCCAGAAAGACGCGCAAAGAGGAATCGCGCCGCAGAGCCAGGGCTGGATCGGGCTGGACGAACTGTCGCGCATGCTGGGCGTGGAGCCCTCTTACGTGAACATCCAGATCTTTCGCGCCAAGCACCAGATCCTCAATGCATTGCCGCCCCATCTGGCCGAGCCGCCGCTGGTCGAGCGGCGTCGCGGGACCGTGCGGCTGGGCAACTATCCCTTCGAGATCCAGGGCGGTGCACAGCCTGTGTAATCGTCTGTAATTCCATTCGACCCGTGCGCTCCCTAGAGTGACGTCAAGTTCGGTGCCGCCGTCGCGGAATGAACTGGCTGATCAACCACTTCCGGGAAGTTGTCATGGGAATGATCTATTCCGTCACGGTCAACAACCATGCGAGCCATTCGGCTTATTTCATGGTGTTCCAGAACGACCCGACGCAATGGGCGCCGAATGCCCTGTCGCTGGCCTGGTTCGCCAGGTTCTCGAACCCGAGCCCGACTTCGCGCGTCAAGTTCCAGTGGAGCATCGACACCGGCTTCTCCTGGGCCGAGACGGGCGAGCTGCAGCCCGGCATCCAGTTCATCGCCACTGAAACCTACGACCCCAGCGGCCTGAACAACAAGATCACGCTGGACTACAACGGCGCCTACCGGTTCGTGAACCCCACCCAGGGGCCCGACCAATCCCGCTTCTATCTCGCCGAATCGCCCAGCATCCCGATCAGGTCCGCGGCCGCCGTGGGCGTGACCATGGGGGGCAGCACGGTGTATGCGGCGCAGGCGCGCCCCAACCAGAACCTGGCCTTCTCGCCGCGGCCCAAGTACTTCATCGCCTACGGTGACTACGAGGAAGGCGGCGTGATCGACGTCAGCACGGTCAACAACCCGCTGGAGCTGCCATTCCCGGCAGGCGTCTACGCGTTGACCACCACGCTGAACGCGGACGGTACCTGGGACCAGCCGGAGAGCCTGGCCCATTCCAACGCGAGCCGCCTGCGACTGCTCGCGGCCTGAAATTCCAAGCCTGTCACACAACGTGCGCCTCCGCCGAGGATGACGACCATGAGAAAGCCACGCCATGTTGCAATACCCCATGCCGCTGAGGCAGCCATCACCGCTGAAGTTCCGGAGTCCGGCGATGCACTCGCAGACCGCCGTTGAAAGAGTCGCCATGCGGCGCGTGTTCCTGGTGCCCCCAGGTGCCCGCCCGGAGGATCCCGGCGTCGACTGCCTGCCCATGGACGAAGAGGTCTGGGAGCGCGGCTACACGCTCGTGATCGACGAAGTCAAGCGCGGCCTGCTGCAGGACTTCTGGAAGAACTACTACGGCGCCTCCGCCGAAATGGCGATGTCCGGCGACCGGCTGATGGAGTTCCGCAAGGACATCATGGCGATCACGCCGGACTGCCTGTGCGAGCCGACCGTGTTCCGCTTTCTCGTGCAGCTGACCCGCATGTGCGTGCGGGCGTACAGCGTGCAGGGCAGCCTGCAGGTCGTCGCCGACTGACTGGGATTGACTAGGATTGCGCCGCCTGGAGCTGCGCCGCCATCTTCTGGTGAATGAGGTTCACCGCCTTCAGGGGGCGCAGCATCACCTTGAACTCGGTGATCCTGCCTGCGTCGTTCCACTTCATCATGTCGACGCCGTTGATCTGGATGCCGTCCAGCTCCAGCGCGAATTCGAGCACGGCGTCGTTCGCGGACCGGAGCTCGCGCACATAGCGGAAGCCCTCGTTGAAGAAGACCTGGAACGCCGCGGCCAGGTACTTCTGCGTGATGGCTTTCCCGACCTGGGGCTTGTGCACCACCGGCGAGTGGAAGACGGCCTCGTCGTCCAGCAGGGCGTCGAGCCCCGCCACGTCGCGTTCCTTGACGAGCCGGTGCCAGGTGGCGAGGGTGTCGATGGCCATGGTTCTCCTGAGGCTGTGAGTGAAGATGCCCGGCATTTGACGCACCCGCGTGCGACATGGCAAGGCTTCCCCCGCGCCTTGGCGACTCGGCTCCCTCAGACGGCAGACACCGCGGCAGCGCCCGTGTGGCGACGGTCGAAGACCGGCGGCGTCTTGACGATCGAAGTCAGCGCGGGTTCGGCCATGCGCAACGAGGCCAGGTCCGGCCGGGGGCGGCGCAGCTGCGCGTGGGCCGAGAAGGCTTCTTCCATCGCCCGCGCTGCGCCCAGCACCTGGTGGTCGGCGCGAAAGCCGCCCACCACCTGCAGCCCGAAGGGCATGCCCGCATGGTCGAGTCCGCAGGGCAGCGAAATGGCCGGGTGCGTGGTGAGCGTGACCACGTAGGTCAGCGCCAGCCAGCGGTAGTAGTTGGCCTGCTGCTCTCCGTTGATGTGGCCGGCATACAGCTGCGTCCACGGAAAGGGCGACACCGGCGTGGTGGGCGACAGCACTAGGTCGTAGTCGGCGAAGGTTGTCTGAAAGCGCTTGATGAGCCGCGTCTGCTCGGCCTGCGCCCAGGCGCTGTCGAGCAGGCTCATGCGAGCGCCCATCTCGTAGTTCGCGCGCGGGTTGGGTCCCAGGCTGGCGGGGTCGCGCTCGTAGGCCGCCTGCATGCCTGCCACGAAGGCTTCGGCACGTAGCACGTCGAAGCAGCGGTGCGCCTCGCCCATGTCGAACTCGACCCTGTCGCAGCGGCGGAACAGGTGCCGCATGGCTTCGATCTTCTGCCGGAAGGTGGCGCGGATGCCGTCGTCCACTGCGCAGGTGCCGAAGTCTTCGGTCCACGCCACGCGCAGGCCGGCCAGGTCGACCTGCGCGGGCGCCAGAAAAGACATCGGGTCGAGCGGATAGCTCAGCGGGTCGCCCGCGTGCATGCCGGCGGATGCCGCCATCTGCAGGCAGGCGTCTTCCACCGTCCGGCCCATGGGGCCGACGACCGAAATGGGCGTCCAGCCCAATGGCTTGCGCACGCTGGGCACGATGCCCGGCGACGGCCGGAAGCCCACCACGCCGCACTTGGCCGCCGGAATGCGGAGCGACCCGCCGGTGTCGGAGCCGGTGCACACGGGCAGCATGTCGCAGGCCAGCGCAGCCGCCGAGCCGCCCGAGGAGCCGCCGGCATTCAGGTTCGGATTGAAGGGGTTGCCCGTGGCGCCCCACACGTCGTTGCGCGAGTTGGCGCCCGCGCCCATCTCGGGCACGTTGGTCTTGCCCGCCACGATGGCGCCCGCGCGGCGCAGGCGGGCCACCAGCTCGATGTCTTCCGTGGGCACATGGTCGCGGTAGATCGCCGAGCCCCAGGTCGTGAGCAGGCCTTCGGTGGGCTCCAGGTCTTTCACGCCCAGCGGAAGGCCGTGCAGCAGGCCGAGCGAGTCGCCGCGCATCACGGCGCTTTCGGCCACCATGGCTTCGTTGCGCGCTCGCTCGAAACAGGTTGCGGTCACCGCGTTGACGAAGGGGTTCACGCGCTCGATGCGCGAGATGCATGCTTCAAGGAGCTCGACGGGCGAGATGGCCTTGCTGCCGATGAGGCGGCGCAGTTCGACGGCGGATTTTTCGACGAGCTCAGTGCTGGTGTCGCGGGAAGTGTTGTTCGTCGGGTTCATCAGTCGGCTGTGATGTTTGCGCGAGCCGCAACGGCACGCATCAAGGGCAGTTCGCGGTTGATCAGCTCACTCGACGCGGTACTGCTGCTGAACGCCGGCTCCAGCCCCTGGCCCAGCAGCTTGGTACGCGTTTCGGGGTCGGCGATGGTCGCGGCCAGCGCCTTCTCAAGCTTGGCCTTCACGTCGGCGGGCACGCCCTTCGGGACGGCGATCATCAGCCACGAGTCCATGTCGACGCTGGCATAACCGCTCTCGGCGAAGGTGGGCACATCGGGCAGCAGGGCGGAGCGCTTCGCAGTCGTCAGCGCAATGGCCTTGATCTTTCCGCTCTTGAGCTGCGGGATCGCCGCGCTCACCGTGTCGATGCTGAACGGAATCTGGCCTCCCATCAGGTCGGTCATTGCGGGCGCGCTGCCCTTGTAGGGGATGTGCGTCATCTTCAGGCCAGTGGCATGCAGCATGGTTTCGCCGGCGAACTGCGCGGTGGTGCCGGTGCCGAAGGAGCCGTACGAATACTTGCCCGGCGAGGCCTTCACGTAATCGACGAACTGCTTCACCGTCTGCACAGGCACCTCGCTGTTCGCCAGCAGGATCAGCGCGACGCGACCCGCGATGCCGATGGGGTCGAAGCTCTTCACCGGGTCGTAGGGCAGGGCGGCGCGAATGGCGGGGTTGACGGTGAACGTCGAGCCCGAGCTGATCAGCAGCGTGTAGCCGTCGGGCGCGGCCTTCGACACATAGCTTGCGCCGACCACCGTGCCGGCGCCCGCGCGGTTCTCGATGATGACGGGCTGGCCGAGCTCCTTGCCCAGACGTTGCGCGATCACGCGCCCGTTGACGTCAGTCGCCCCACCCGGCGGGAACGGAATGACCAGCGTGATCGGGCGCGAGGGAAAGTCCGCCGCGGCGGCGGGCGCGGTCAGCGGCAGGGCGCCAAGTGCGAGGCCACATACCAGTGCCATGCGCGCCATGAGCGGGAGACGGTTCATCGGGAACTCCTGGATTTCGACGGGGATTTCGATGGGGATCGGGAGAGGGCGGGTTCATCCTAGGAGCGTCATGCCGGTGTCACAAGCGCAATGTTTAGAATTCTGCGTTGCCGAATCGGCAATCAACGAAATTCGTTTCGGGCCACGCCACAGGAGAAATTCATGCAGCTTCGTGCCTTGCAGGAGACCGCGGTGCGCTACTTTCTCGAGGTCGTGAAAACCGGCTCCGTGAAGGAGGCAGCGCTCAAGCTCAACGTGGCGCCCTCGGCGGTGAGCCGGCAGGTGGCGCGGCTGGAGCGCGAACTCGACACTCTGCTGTTCGAGCGCCATGCGCGCGGCATGGTGCCCAATGCCGCGGGCGAGCTGCTGGCGGCACACGCCAAGCGGGCGCAACAAGACATCGAGCGGGTCACGAACGACATCGCCGGCCTGCGCGGCCTGCGCAGCGGCCATGTGCGCGTGGCGAGCACCGAGGGCTTTGCCTTCGACTTCATTCCCAGGCTGATCGCGGACTTCCGCCGCAAGCACGAGGGCATCCGCTTTCACCTGGAGGTCTGCTCGCCCACCGATATTTCGAGCCAGGTACGCGACGGCGAGGCCGACGTAGGCATCACCCTGAGTGCTGCGCCCGAGCCCGGCATCGAGATCCAGCTGCGGTACCCCAGCCCCATCCTCGCCGTGATGGCCAGGGACCACCCATTGGCGCAGCAACGGCAGCTGTCGCTGCGCCAGGTGGTCGCGTATCCGCTGGGGCTGCCGCAGGAAGACAGCTCCATACGCCGCCTGCTCGACGCAAGCTGCGCCCGGCAGGGGCTGCGCTATTCACAGGCCATGTCCAGCAACCACGCGAATGCACTGCTGAGTTTTGCAGCGGCCGGCGGCGGCAGCATCGCCTTCTACGGCCCGCTGTCGATACGCACGCTGCTGCAGAGCAAGGCGCTGGTCGCCCTCCCCGTGAAAGACCGCGAAATGAACGAGCGGCACCTGGAAATAGAGACCATGGCGGGCCGCTCGCTGCCCGATGCCGCGAAAGCCTTCGTGCGGCATCTGGTGGAGGCCGTCAAGGCCAGCGGATAGGCCCTGGGGTTGCGCCGCCTTCAGCGGGCGTCAGGCCGGTTTCAGCTATCCGCGCCGTTCGAGCGCAGCCTTGATGAGCGAGGGGTAAGGCGGCCGCGATTGCGGCGTGGCTGAAAAGCGCTGGCCGGCGATGTCGATTTCGTACTCGCCGTGCATTGCCTCTTCCCTCGTCAGTGGCTCGGCGCTGCGTACGTAGCCCATCACCACCATCCGCTCCAGTACCGCGCTGTAAGCCGTGGAGGTCAGCTCGCCGACGGCCTTGCCGTTGCGCAGGATCGGTTCGCCGCCCCATGCGAAGGCCTGCGGGTCGTCCAGCGTGAACATCATCAGCCGCTTGGAGAGCCGTTCGGGTGTGATCTTCGCGAGCGCGGCCTGTCCGATGAAGGCAACCGGCTTGTCCAGCTGGACCGCGAATTCCAGGCCCGCCTCGAACGGGTTTTCGTCCGGACCAAGTTCGAGGCCGAAGGCCCGGCGCCCGGCCTCGATGCGCAAGGCGTCGATCGTGTAGTAGCCGCCGTCGCGAAGGCCCAGGTCGGCGCCCGCGTCGAACAGCGTGTCGTACACATGCACCGCCATCTCAGTCGGGATGTACAGCTCCCATCCCGGACCGCCGACGTACGAGACCTTGGCCGCGAGTGCGCGCGCGTAGCCGACATCGATCTCGATCACTGCCGATTGCGGAAACGCCTCCTTGCCCAGGTCCTGCGGCGTGACCCGGGACAGCAGCTGCTGCGCCTTCGGGCCGGTCACCGTGAGGGTGCAGTAGCTGGAGGTCACGTCCGTCACCGTCACATGCTCGTGCGCATGCATGTGGCGCCTGATGTGGCCGATGTCGCGACAGGGCTGAGCGGAGCCGGTGATGATCAGGAAGCAGTCTGCTGCCAGCCGCATCACCGTGAGGTCGCTCTCGAAGCCGCCGCGTTCGTTGAGCAGCGCGGTGTAGACCATGCTTGCAGGCCGGATCGCCACATCGTTGGCGCACAGGCGCTGCAGCAGCAGCTCGGCGTCGCGGCCCTGCACCATGAGCTTGCCGAACGAGGTCTGGTCGAAGACAACCACGTCTCGCCGCACCGCCATCTGCTCTTCGATGCAGGCATCCAGCCAGTCGGGGCGGCCGAAGCCGTAGCGGGCATGCGCCTCTTGCCCCGGCAATGCGAACCAGCTCGCGCGCTCCCATCCCAGCTTGCTGCCGAAGGCGGCGCCCTTGGCCTTGAGCCGGTCGTACAGCGGCGAGCGGCGCAGCGGTCGTCCGGACTCCAGCTCGTGGCGCGGCCAGCGCATTGCGTAGTGCAGCCCGAGCGCTTCCACCGTGCGGTCCTTCAGCCAGCGCTTGTTGCTGTTGAAGGGCGCGAAGCGGCGGATGTCCACGTCGAGCAGATCGGCCGGCGCGGCGCCGCCGACGATCCATTCGGCGATCAGCTTGCCCGCGCCGCCCGCGTTGGCGATGCCGGCCGAGTTGAAGCCGGCGGCCACGAAATAGCCGCGCACTTCGGGCGCTTCACCGAGGATGAAGTTGCCGTCCGGCGTGAAGCTCTCGGGGCCGTTCAGGAACAGCTTGATCTCGGTGGTCTCCAGCGCCGGCGTGCGGTGCACCGCTTCGTCGAGCAGGATCTGGAACTGGTCCATGTCGTCCGGCAGCAGCTGGAACTCGAACTTCGGCGGGATGCCGTCCATGCCCCAGGGCTTGGCCACCGGCTCGAAGCCGCCCATCACCAGGCCGCCGACTTCTTCCTTGTAGTAGATGTAGCCGTCGGGGTCGCGCAGCACCGGCAGGTCCCGGTGGACGCCTTCGATCTCCTTGGTGACCAGGTAGAAGTGCTCGGCCGAATGCAGCGGAATGTTGACGCCCGACATCTTGCCCAGCTCGCGCGCCCATTGGCCGGCGCAGTTGAGAAAGCTCTCGCAGCGCACCGTGCCCTGGCGGGTCTCGACGCCGACGATGCGGCCGTTCTCGATGATCGTGCCGGTGATCTGCACGCCCTCGAAAATTTTCGCGCCGCGGTTGCGCGCGCCCTTGGCCAGCGATTGCGTGAGGTCGGTCGGGTTCGCCTTGCCGTCGCCGGGCAGCCAGACTGCGCCCACGAGATCGTCGATGCGCATCAGCGGCCACAACTCCAGCGCTTCGGCCGGCGTGATGAACTCGGCCTCGATGCCGAAGCTGCGGGCCGTGGCGATGGTCCGTCGCAGAAGCGTCATGCGCTCGGGCGTTCGGGCGACCGTGATGCTGCCGCACTGTTTCCAGCCGGTGGCCAGGCCCGTCTCGGCTTCGAGCGAGGCATACAGGTCGATGCCGTAGCGGCTCATCTTCGTCATGCTGCGGTTCGCGCGCAGCTGGCCGACCAGCCCGGCAGCATGCCAGGTCGTGCCGCAGGTGAGCTGGCCTTGTTCGAGCACGATCACGTCGGTGCAGCCGAGCTGGGTGAGGTGGTAGGCCGCGCTGCAGCCGGCAATGCCGCCGCCCGCAATGACGACCTGCGCATGGGAGGGAAGTGGCGTCGCCATGATGTGTCGGAGGACTCGTTGGTTGAGGGAGGGTTACTTGAAGACCACCGTCTTGTTGCGATGGACCAGGATCCGGTCTTCCAGGTGGAGGCGCACGCTGCGCGACAGCACGCTCTTTTCGATGTCCTTGCCGAGCCGCACCATCTCCTCGATCGAGTTGCCGTGGTCGATGTCGATCACGCCCTGGTCGATGATCGGGCCGGCGTCGAGCTCGGCCGTCACGTAGTGGCTGGTTGCGCCGGTCATCTTCACGCCGCGCTCGAAGGCCTGGTGGTAGGGCTTGCCGCCGACGAAGGCCGGCAGGAAGCTGTGGTGGATATTGATGATGCGGTTGCGCAGGCGCTGGGTCATGTCGTCCGACAGCACCTGCATGTAGCGCGCGAGCACCATGAAGTCGCCGCTGAACTCGCGGAACAGCCGCTCCACTTCGGCGTAGGCCTGCGTCTTGGTGTCGGGCGTCACCGGCACGTGGAAGAACGGGATGCCGTGCCACTCGACGAAGGATCGCAGGTCGTTGTGATTGGAGATCACGCACGGAATTTCGCAGTGCAAGTCCTTGTTGCGCCAGCGGTGCAGCAGGTCGTTCAGGCAGTGATCGAGCTTGCTCACCAGCACCAGCATGCGTTTCTTCACCGAGCTGTCGGAAACGCTCCACTCCATGTCGAACTGCTTGGCGACCGGCGCGAAGCGTTCGCGCAGTTCGTCCAGGTAGAAGGGCAGCGTGTCGGCCTGGATCTCCACCCGCATGTAGAAGCGGTTGTGCAGCGCGTCACCGTGCTGTGCGGCCTGGGTGATCAGGCCGCCGTGGCTTGCGATGAAACTGCCCACGCCCGCCACGATGCCCGTGCGGTCCGGGCAGGTGAGGGTGAGGATGTAGCGGCGTGGTGTTTCGTCGCCCATTGCCGTGCCTTCAGGCGGCAACGGGTGCGGTGACGCGCCTGATGCCCATGGCCTTGAGCGTCTCACCGATGGCGGCCACGGCGCCCGGAATGCCCGCCTCGCCGAAGTGGCCCATGCAGCCGACGCGGAAGGTCTCCACCTGCGTGAGCTTGCCGGGGTAGAGGATGTAGCCGCGCTTCTTCACCTCCTGGTAGAAGGTCTTGAAGTCGTAGTTGGCATCGTCGGGCGCGTGGAAGGTGACGATGATCGGCGCCTGGATGGCGGACTCCAGGAAGCTGCGGATGCCCAGCGAAGCCAGGCCCTCGATCAGCGCCTTGCAGTTGCGCGCATAGCGCCCGCCGCGCGCCGCAAGGCCGCCTTCCTCGATGTACTGCGCGATGGCGGTGTCGAGCGCGGCGACCACGTGCGTAGGCGGCGTGAAGCGCCACTGCGTGGTCTTCTCCATGTACACCCACTGGTCGTACAGGTCCATGCTCAGCGAGTGGCAGTTGCCTTCGCACTTCTCGAGCGTGCTGCGCTTGATGACGACGAAACCCATGCCCGGCACGCCTTCGAGGCATTTGCCCGAAGCGGCGACGACCGCATCGAAGGGCGTCTTGCGCGCATCGATCTCCAGCGCGCCGAAGGAGCTCATGGCGTCGATGATCAGCCCGCGGCCGTGCCTGGCGACGACCATCGCGATCTCGTGCAGGGGGTTGAGCACGCCGGCGCCGGTTTCGCAGTGCACCACCGCGACGTGGGTGATGCCTGGGTCGGCCGCGAGCGCCCGGTCAACGTCGGCCGGCGAGACCTGCTTTTCTTCCGTGTAGTCGATGGTGGTCAGCTTGCGGCCGAGCACCTTGCAGATCTTGGCGAGCCGCTGGCAGTACGCGCCATTGCTCGGCACCAGCACGTGGCCGTCGCGCGGCACGACGGTGCCGATGGCAGCTTCCACCGAGAAGGTTCCGCTGCCCTGCAGCGGAACGCACTCGTGCGTGCCGGTGCCGTGCACGATCTCCAGCACATGCTTGCGGATGCGCGCGGTGATCTGGTTGAAGTCGGCGTCCCACGATCCCCAGTCGCGCAGCATCGCCTGCCGCGTGCGGTCCGAAGTGGTCAGGGGGCCGGGCGTGAGAAGAATGGGGTAGGGGGCTTGACTCATGATGTCTCCAGGCAGGGAAAGAAATGAGAGGAAGGGGAAGACAGAGGGGCCGCCGTTCAACTGCGGCTCAGGTTGCGCCAGGCCTGCGTGCGCGACAGCAGCACGCGCGTCAGCAGCGAGTAGGCGATGCACACGATGGTCGAGGTGACGACGATCAGGCTGGCCAGCGCCGCGGCCGGACCGATGTCGCCGGCGTCGTCCAGATGCATGATCGCGACCGAGGCCAGGATGGTCTCCGGCGTGTAGAGAAAGATGGCGCACGACAGGCTGGCCATCGACACCACGAAGAAGTAGCGCCCGATGTCCAGGATCGCCGGCAGGCACACCGGCACCGTCACGCGCAGGAAGGTCTTGAAGAACGGCACCTTGAGCGAGGCCGACACGGCTTCGAACTCGTTGTCGATCTGCTTGAGCGCCGTCACGGCCGTGAGATGGCTCGAGGTGTAGTAGTGCACCACCATCGAGATGATCAGGATCGCCATCGTCTGGTAGAGAAAGTTCAGCGGGTTGGCCGGATGGTTGAAGAACATCACGTAGCCCAGCCCGAGCACAAGGCCCGGCACCGCCATCGACAGCACCGCCATCAGATGCATGCCCTTGCGCATCAGGCCGAGGTTGCGCGTCTTCTCGATCAGGTAGGCGCCCACGAAGACGATCAGCGAGCCGGCCACGGCGGTGGCCATGGCAACGATCAGGCTGTTGCCGTAGGCCGCGGCCATGTCGCTTTCGACCAGCACGAAGTGGTAGTGCTTGAGCGTGAGCGAAAGGTCGTAGGGCCACAGCGAGATCAGCGAGGTGTAGATCGCCATGCCGATGGTGGCCAGCAGCAGCCCGCACACGACCGCGCAGAACAGCATCAGCAGCGGATCGGCGAGCTTGCGGCGCTTGGGGCTGTAGGGCACCGAGCGGGCCGTGAGCTGCGCCTTCAGCTTGCGCCGCACCACGTAGTCGATCACGAAGGAAATGATCGAGGGAAGCAACAGCAGCATGCCCACCACCGCGCCGATGGAGAAGTTGTGCTGCCCGACCACCTGCTTGAACACATCGACCGACAGCACGTTGAAGTTGCCGCCGATCACCTTGGGCGCGCCGAAGTCGCTCACCACGTAGGTGAAGACAACGGTCGCCGCGCTGATGAGGCCGTACTTGCACGAGGGCAGCGTGATGGTCATGAATTGGCGCGACGGCCGCGTGCGCAGCGCGGTGGCCGCCTCGTACAGCCGGCCGTCGGCGAGCGACAGCGCGGTGACCAGGATCATCAGCGCATGCGGAAAGGTGTTGTAGACCTCGGCCAGGATGATGCCGGGCGCGCCGTAGATCGACGCGCCGCCCAGCAGGAACTTGAGAGCCCCCTGGTTGCCGAACCACTGCACGAAGGAAATGGCCGAGAGCAGCGAGGGCGCCAGCAGCGGAATCAACGCAATGAGGCGGAACACCGCCTTCAGCGGCGCCGGCATGCAACTGCGCGTGAGCGCGTAGGCAAAGACGAAGGCGGTGGGCACCGAGATCATCACCACCGCCGCCGAGACCCACACCGAATTCCACGCCGCGCGCAGCAGGCTCGGCGTCTGGAAGTAGGTGATGAAGTGGGCGAGGCCGACGAAGCGGCCGTCCTTGTCCTGCACCGCATGGGCCAGGATGGTCGCCAGCGGTGCGATCAGGAACACGAAGAGCATCGCCATCACCACGAACAGGATGACCCGGGCAATGGTCTCGTCGCGGCTCCAGCGCATGGCCGGTCGCGCGGCGAACGAAGGGCGAGGGTGTGCCAGCGTGTTCATGGCTTCAGGCTGCGTGCAGAGAAGGCGCGGATGCGGTTGGCGCGCAGCGCGATGTCGATGGTGTTGCCTTCGCGAATGTCGAGGTCGTGCAGCTGGTTGAGCGAGAAGTGCAGGCCGAGCGTTTGTCCGTGCAGCGCATCGGCCGTCACTTCGGCGATGCACAGGCCGCCGAGGAATTCGACCTTGGTGACCAGCGCCTGCAGGCGGTTGGCCGTGTCGTCGCCCAGGTGCTCGACCGCACGGTCTTCGGGGCGCAGGTAGAGGTTGACGGCTTCGCCGGGCTCGAAGGCGCCGTCGCAGGCATCGCACTGCAGCTCCATGCCGCCCACCTTGAAGCGTTGGTTGCCCAGCGCCACCGCGCGCAGCACGTTGACCTTGCCGACGAAATCGGCCACGAAGGGCGTAGCCGGCTGTTCGTAGACTTCCATCGGCGTGCCGACCTGCTCGATCACGCCGTGGTTCATGACTACGATGCGGTCGGCCATCGACAGCGCCTCTTCCTGGTCATGCGTGACCATGATGGTCGTGATGCCGACCTGCTTCTGCAGCCGGCGGATTTCGCCGCGCAGGCGGATGCGCTCCAGCGCATCGAGCGCCGACAGCGGCTCATCGAGCAGCAGCAGGCCGGGACGCGTGGCGAGCGCGCGGGCCAGTGCCACGCGTTGCTGCTGGCCGCCCGAAAGCTGGCTCGGGTATTTGTTGCCCGAGGTCGGCAGGCCGACGAGCTTCAGCAGCTCTTCGACTCGTACCTTGATCTCCCCCCGTTTGGCGCGGCTGTTGACCAGCCCGTAGCCGATGTTCTCGGCAATCGACAGGTTGGGAAAGAGCGCATACGACTGGAACACGATGCCGTAGTCGCGCCGGTCCGGCGGCAGCCACGAGACGTCCTTGCCGTTCTGCAGGATCTGCCCGGCGGTCTGCGTTTCCAGCCCCGCGATGATGCGCAGCAGCGTGGTCTTGCCGCAGCCCGAGGGGCCCAGAAAGCACAGCATCTCGCCCGGGTTCACGCGCAGGTGCACGTCGCGCAGCGCGCTGAAGGATTCGAAGTCCTTGCGAACGCCGACGATCTCGAGCGCTGCAGGAGCGCTAGCAGGCACCGGGCTGGCAATGAACTTGGTGTCGGTCATATCCATTTTTCGCACTCGTCGTTGGCGCACGCCACAGAAATGGGCGTCGCGGGTTGGGATAAGAGCTGCAGGCCTGTCGAGCCGATTCGTGGGACACCGCGGAACCGGCTTTGCCGGGCCGCAGGTGTCGCCCCCGGTAGGGGGTTGGCGAAGCGACACGAAGTGCGCGCAGCCTGGGGGCGAGCCTTATTTCGGTTCAGCCTTGCCTTCGTAGCGCTTGCTCCATTCCGCCAGGATGCGCTCGCGGTTCTTCGCTGCCCAGTTGATGTCGTTCTTGGCGAGCAGCTTTTCGTAGTTGTCCGGAATGCCTTCGAGCTTCGAGGCCACGCCGGGGTAGGCCACCACCGCCCACCATGTGGAGGTGATCTGGTTGGCCTCCTTGCTGGCCATCCAGTCGGCGAAGCGCTTGGCCTGTTCCGTCTTCTTGCTCGTCTTCATGATGCTGGTGGCCTCGATGTCCCAGCCCAGGCCTTCCTTCGGAAAGATCAGGTCGACGGGCGCGCCCGACTTCTTGACCTGGTGCGCGCGGAACTCGAACGAGATGCCGATGGGGAACTCACCCGCGCCGGCCTGCTTGCAGGGCTTGGAGCCCGAGTGCACGTACTGCGCGATGTTCTGGTGCAGCGCGTCCATGTACTTCCAGCCTTCGGCGTCGCCCATGTTCTGCAGCCATGACGACACGTCGAGATAACCGGTGCCGCTGGAGGCCGGGTGCGGCATCGAGATGGTGCCCTTGTAGACGGGCTTGGCCAGGTCCTTCCAGCTCTCGGGCTTGGGCAGGCCGAGCTTCTGGGCCTCGACGCGGTTGAAGCAGATGGTTGCGGCCCAGACGTCCATGCCGACCCAGGCCGGCGGGCGGGCGCTGTCGGAGTAGGCGGGGTTCAGGTCCTTGAAGCCCTTGGGCTCGTAGGGCAGGAGCATGCCTTCCTGCTGCAGCAGCGCGAGGCTGCTGGCGGCCAGGCCGGCCACCACGTCGGCCTGCGGGTTGGCTTTTTCGGCCAGCAGCTTGGCGGTGACGATGCCGGTGGAGTCGCGCACCCACTTCACTTCGATGTCGGGGTTGGCTTTTTCGAAGGCGTCCTTGTAGAGCTTCATGGCGTCGGTCTCGAGCGCCGTGTAGACCAGGAGCGGAGTCTTCTGCGCCCAGGCGGCGCCGCCGGCCATGAGGCCTAGCGCCGCAACGCACAGGGCCGCCGTGAGACGGCGCGTGCTTTGTTTCATCGTCATCTGTTTCTCCTGAAGTGGCTTGCTGTCACAGGGGGTGAGTGAGTGGCGGGCTCCGGCAGTTGGCATTGCTCAAGCTCCGGTGATCGCAATGTAGATTGCTGATTGAAGACTGTCAATAAAAAATTGTTGACAGTTTTCAATCATCGGGGAAAATACGCCCCATGGTCACCACCAATCACTCCGCCGCCCTCGCGTTTCTCCAGTCCAGCTCGCTGCCGATGCTGATGCAGGAAGAAATCGAGCGTTTGATCATGACCGGCGAGCTCCCCGTGGGCAGCCGCATCAACGAGAGCGAACTCTCGCAGCGCTTCAACACCAGCCGCGGCCCTATCCGCGAGGCGTTGCGTGCGCTGGAAGAGGCCGGCCTCGTGCGCAACGAAAAGAACCGTGGCGTCTTCGTGCGCGAGATCGCATTCGAGGAAGCCGACGAAATCTACGAACTGCGCGAGGCGCTGGAAGAAATCATCGGCCGGCGCGTGGCGCTCGCCATCAAGCCCGACGCGGTCGAGCGCCTGCGCGCCATGCTCGATGCAATGCGCTCGGCAGCCCAGGCGCAGGACGTGGAGCAATACGCGCAGCTCAACCTGCAGTTCCACGAGATCCTGCTCGACACGGCCGGCAGCAAGAAGCTCACCGAAACCTACAAGCGCCTGGTCAAGGAGCTGCACCTTTTCAGAATGCGTGCGCTCGACAGCGGCGGCGGCCTGCGCGTGTCGGCCGACGAGCACCGCGACATCGTCGACGCCATTGCCAGCGGCGACCCCGACACGGCAGGGCGCGCGCTGCGCCAGCACGTCGCGGGCAGCCGCGCGCGCATGCACAAGGCCTTCGGCCGCGCCGATTCCGACGCGGCGACCGCATCGAACAACCCACCCCAAAAGGAAGTCTGAAATGACACCGGAGACACTCGAAGTCAATGCCCGCAGCTACCGCTGGATGAGCCGCCCCGTCGTGGTGGTGTGCGTCGATGGCTGCGAGCCTGCGTACCTGGACGCGGCCAT
>NZ_FOII01000019.1:0-106998 GCF_900111625.1 Variovorax sp. OV084
TTGCGCTGCGCCGCACCGCCGAGCATGTGGAAGACGACGTGCGCGGCTGGCGCGTGGAGCAATCGGGCGCTGGCGGCAACGGGCAGGGCCGCGAGTTGCAGGCCTGGAACACCTCGGGCGCGATCCTCGCCTGCGTGGGCCCGCATGAAGGCGCGGCGCAGACGGTGCGCACGGCGGCGCGTCTCGCGGGTCAGCTCAATGTGCGCTGGCATGCGGTGTATGTCGAAACGCCCAGGTTGCAGCGGCTTGCCGCGGCGGAGCGCGATCGCACTCTTGCTGTGCTCAAGCTGGCGGAAGAACTGGGCGCGGCCACTGCCGTGCTCACCGGCTCCGATGTGGCGGAGCAGCTGGCCGAACAGGCACGCCGGCTCAATTGCGCGACGCTGGTGCTGGGGCGCGCCGAACCCGCCACCGGCTGGCGCCGCTGGTGGCCCCCGGGAGCGCAGCCGCTGGCGCGTGCGCTGGCCCAACGCGCACCCGCGCTCGACATCATGGAAGTGGCCCGCGCGGAAAGCTCGCGCCGCCTGTCGCGCACCCAGCTGGAGGGCATGCGCATCGACAGCGACGATCACGAGAAGGCGCCCACCCACTGGCCCGCCTACGCATGGGCCGCTGCCACCAGCATCGCGCTCACGCTGATCTGCACGCCGCTGGCCCACGTGCTGGAGCTGTCGAACATCGTCATGCTGTTCCTGCTCGGCGTGGTGGGCGTGGCGATGCGCTTCGGGCGCGGGCCCGCGGCGCTGGCGGCTCTGCTCAACGTCGCGGCCTTCGACTATTTCTTCGTGCCGCCGCGCCTGTCGTTCGCCGTGAGCGACGTGCAGTACGTGCTGACCTTCGCGATCATGCTCGGCGTCGGCCTGCTGGTGGGGCAGCTTACGGCGGGGCTGCGCTTCGCGGCCGGCGTGTCGGCCAGCCGCGAGCGGCGCGCGCGTTCGCTGTTCGAGCTCACGCGCGAACTGTCGGCCGCGCTGGAAAGTTCGCAGGTGATCACGCTCGGCACCGCCGCTGTGCAAGGTCACTTCGGCGGCGATGCACTTGTGCTGGTGACCGACGCGGCCGATCAACTGATGCTGCCCGCCGACCCTCCCAAGGGCTTCGACCCGCAGGTGGCCGACTGGGCCTTCCGCCACGCCCAGCCCGCCGGCCTTGCGACCGCCACGCTGGCGGCGCAGGCCTGGCACTACGTGCCGTTGCAGGCGCCGATGCGCGTGCGTGGCGTGCTCGCGCTGTCGCCCGCGCAGCCGCGCTGGCTGCTCATTCCCGAACAGGCGCAGCAGCTCGACACGCTGGCGCGGCAGATCGCCATCGCGCTGGAGCGCGTGCACTACGTCGAGGTGGCGCAGCAGGCCGTGGTCGAGATGGAATCGGAGCGCCTGCGCAACGCCCTGCTCGGCGCCATCTCGCACGACGTGCGCACGCCGCTCACCGCGCTGATCGTGCTGGCCGAATCGCTGCAGACCCTGCCGCCCGAGGAGCACGGCAACACCGCGCGCGCCATCGTCGCGCAGGCACACGAACTGCATGCGCTGGTCAACAACCTGCTCGACATGGCGCGGCTCGAAAGCGGCATTGCGGGCGGTGCGGTGAACCTGCGGCGCGACTGGCAGTCGGTGGAGGAGGTGGTGGGCTCTGCGATTCGCGCAGCGCGCACGTCGCTCGGCAACACCGTCGTGCAGACCGCGCTCGACCCCGAGCTGCCGCTGGTCGAGTTCGACGCGGTGCTGATCGAACGTGTGCTGGTCAACCTGCTGGAGAACGCCACCAAGTACGGCGCGCCACCCATCGTGGTGGGTGCGCGGGCCGAGCCCGGCACGCTGGTGCTGACGGTGCGCGACCACGGCCCCGGCCTGTCTGCCGCGCTACTGGGCCACGAGCAGAAGCTGTTCGACAAGTTCACGCGCGGCGAGGTCGAATCGGCCACGCCCGGCGTGGGCTTGGGCCTTGCGATCTGCAAGGCCGTGGTGAACGCGCACGGCGGCGAAATCGCCGCGGGCAATGCGCGCGACGGCGGTGCAGAATTCACGGTCACTTTGCCCCGCCGCGAGCCTCCCGAACCGGCAGAAGCCCAACTCTGAACCCATGCCAACCCCCATCGCCATCGTGATCGAAGACGAGCCGCAGATTCGCCGCTTTGTGCGCGGCGCGCTGGAGGCCGAAGGCTGGGTGGTGCATGAGGCTGGCACGTTGCGCGATGGACTGGCGGCGGCCGGCACGCGGCAGCCCGATCTGCTGGTGCTCGATCTGGGGTTGCCCGATGGCGATGGCGTCTCGCTGATTCGCGACGTGCGTGGTTGGTCGGCGGTGCCGATCATCGTGCTGTCGGCACGCACCGACGAAGCCGACAAGATCGCCGCGCTCGACGCCGGCGCCGACGACTATCTGACGAAGCCCTTCGGCACCGGCGAATTGCTGGCGCGGGTGCGAGCCAACCTGCGCCGTCCGCGAGCGGCAGGTGGCAACGGCAGCGAAGAACCTCCCGAGGCGCTGTTCCGCTTCGGCGAGATCGAGCTCGACCGCGCCGCGCGCCTCGTGCGGCGTTCAGGCGTCGAGGTGCATCTGACACCTACCGAGTACCGCCTGCTGTCGGTGCTGGTCGCGAACGCGGGGCGCGTGCTGACGCAGCGTCAACTGCTGCGCGAGGTGTGGGGGCCGTCGCACTCCGACCAGAGCCATTACCTGCGGATCTACATGGGGCATCTGCGGCAGAAGCTGGAGGCCGATCCTGCGCAGCCCCGGCATCTGTTGACTGAGACGGCTGTGGGGTATCGGTTGGTGGTGTAGCTGCACGCAAGGGGATGCCTCAGAGGCAGCCCCACAGATATACGGACTTGTTCCTGGCGAGCGCCTCGGCTGCGAGCCTCCGGAGGTCTTCCATGACCGGATGCAGCTCGGTGGGCTCGCACGCGAGTTCTTCCGTGTTTGCCCATCGCTCCAGCACGGGGGCCAACGATGCAGAGTCGACTTGGGTCAACAGTGTCGTCAGTTCATCGGGAAATCGATTGAGCCACGCATCGTTGTCTTCGCCGAGTTCGACGTACTCGAGCATGTGCCTGTCGACGTCCCACTCCTTGCCTTCCATGATGGCCCAGAGCGTCGTGATCTCGATGTCGGTGAATCGCTTGTACTGGACCGGCTCCAGCAGTTCCTCGATCTCGTCGCCCTCATCGGGTTCCTCGATCCGGTTGGCATAGCGCAATGCCTCTTCGGGGCTGGCGACGAAGAAATCCGAGAGTATTCCCATCTTCTGTTCCTCAGCAAGCTGAATGATGAGCCTGGATTACACCCTGCTTGCCCTTCGCCAGTTTTACGGATCGATGACGTTCGTCGAGGGAAGGGGTTGGACGCAGCGCTTGTACAGGCCGATCAACGAGTGCCCTGAACGATCACGCCGTCGGCGTGATCGCACCCCCGCCAGAAAACCTTCTCAGCCCGCAACACCCTTGTTCGGATTCAGCAAGAACTTCTCACCAGTAGCCTGCTTCCCATAAACGCCGATCGCATCGAGCTGCAGCGCCTCGACCAGCGACACCTCACGCGTGTAGTGGCTGGCAAACGTCGTCTTCAACTCCGCAACGACACGCGCCTTCAAACGCTGGGTGCCCGCATCGCCGAGCTTCCCGAGGAACGGGAACAGCAGCCACCCGCCCATGCCCCAGGCCATGCCGAAGTTGCGCACAAATTCCGTGGGAGCGCGGTCGAGGCCGCCGTAGATGTACACCTGCTTGTGCGTGGTCGAGCCGTAGCGGCTGTATTCCTTGGCGGTGCGGTTGATGGCCGCTTCCATGCAGCCGAGGATCTGCCCTGCGAGCTTGCCGCCGCCGGTGGCGTCGAAGGCCAGCGTGGCGCCGGTCTCGACCAGCGCCTGCGTCAGGTCTTCGAGGAAGGTGGGCGAGGTCGCGTTGCACACGTACTTCGCGCCCAGGCCGCGCAGCAGGTCTTCCTGCTCCTGCTTGCGCACGATGTTGACGAGGGCGATGCCGTCCTTCTGGCAGATCTTGTTGAGCATCTGGCCCAGGTTGGACGCAGCAGCCGTGTGCACCAGCGCCTTGTGGCCTTCCATGCGCATCGTCTCGACCATGCTGAGCGACGTGAGCGGGTTGACGAAGCACGAGGCGCCTTCGGCTGGCTTGGTGCCGTCCGGCAGTTCCAGGCACTGCGCGGCGGCAAGGCAGCGGTACTGCGAGTACATCGCGCCGCCGATGGCCGCCACGGTCTTGCCGAGCAGGGCCTGCGCGGCCGGCGACGAACCGGCTTTCACCACCACGCCCGCACCTTCGTTGCCGACCGGCATCGACTGGTCGAGCCGTGCCGCCATCGCGGGAAGCACACGCTCGGGCACGGTGGCGGTGACGACGGGGCGTTCGGCCGTGCCGGAGGCCTTGGCCGTGCTCATGTCGGCTGCGCCGAACAGCAGGCCCAGGTCCGACGGGTTCAGGGGCGACGCCTCGACGCGAATCACCACTTCGTGGGCCTGCGGTTCGGGAATCGGGTCGTCGTGCAGCGAGAGTTCGAGTTCGCCGCTGGCGCGAATGAGGGAGCGGATTTGCAGTGCCATGGAAGAGCCCTTTTCAGAAGGTTCGCAGATGGCCTGTGGCCACGGGGCGGCCAGTATAGGAGCGGGGTACGAAAGGCGCTGGCGCCTTCAGGACACCACGGGCACCACCGGGGCATGGGCCAGCGCCTGGCGCATCTTCACCGGGTCGAGCCGCTCGATGTAGCGCGGAATGTTGCGCCACAGCGTGTGATAGCCGTAGCCGCCGCGCAGCATTTCGTGGCGCGCGCTGTCCTTGTCCCAGTCTTGTACCGCCATGCGGTACACCGCCGCGACCACGCCGGTGCGGTCGGCGCCGTGCATGCAGTGGATGAGCACCGGGCCGTGCTTTTCGGCCTCGCGAATGGCGAGTAGCGCGCGCAGCACCTTGGCGTCGTCGATGGACCAGGTGTTGATCGGCACGCGCACCAGCCGGATGCCGCTGCCCGCGAACACCTTCCTGTCGTCGTTGAAGGAGCGCAGGCTCACCACCGTGTGGATGCCCAGCGATTGCAGCGCCGCCATGTTGGCGCGCCGCGGCTGCGCGCTGCGGTACAGCGTAGGCGTGATGCGGTGCAGGTTCTCGACTTGCAATGCGTCCAGCGGATCGGCCCAGTGGCCGGGGCGCGGGTCGGCGATGCCTTCTTCTGCTGCCGCTGCAGCCTTGCCGTGTTTCTTCTTCGTCATTGCTGTCGTTGCTTCTGGCGAGGCCAGTGCCGCGTTGCCAGTATCAGGGCCGCCACCGCGAGCCCGCCCCAGTAGTCGACCGGCGCACCCCACATCCAGTGCTTGTGCCAGAACGCATCGACCGGGTTGAAGCGCGCCCAGCCGAAGGCCGGGTTGATGAGGAACCAGCTGAAGTCTTCGCAGACCCAGAACACGATGAGGCCCGCTCCCGCCAGCCCCACGTCGCGCCAAGTCCAGCGCCCGTTGAATGCCAGCGGCGAGAAGAACACCAGCGCCATGAAGGTGAACACCCAGGCGTGATAGCCCGTCATCGCGCGGCCGCCCCAGAAGATGTCGAGCCAGATGCTGTTCTCGATGCGCCAGGTCGGCAGCGACGTGGCCCAGCCCGCGCCGCCTTCGATCTGGATCTCGGCATTGGCGAAGAAGAAGGCCATCACGACCACCCAGGCGAGATAACCGAGCGTGCGGGCCACGCTCGTCTTTTCGACGGCGCCGCTCACGCCTTGGCACCCAGCACGTGTTGCAGCACC
The DNA here is from genome assembly GCF_900111625.1 of Variovorax sp. OV084. NCBI lineage: Bacteria > Pseudomonadati > Pseudomonadota > Betaproteobacteria > Burkholderiales > Comamonadaceae > Variovorax > Variovorax sp. OV084. The sequence goes on from NZ_FOII01000019.1 coordinate 5,752, forward strand.
GCGCGCGCCGCCTGCGGCTTGCCCAACGCCCGGCTGCGCGCAGCCATGGTCGCGAGCTTGGCGGGGTCGGCCATCAGGCGCGCCACCTTGTAGTCGAGGCCGATCGCGTCGTAGGCCAGCCAGGCCGCGCCTTCTTCCATCAGGAAGCCGGCGTTGTGTTCTTCCTGCCCGGGAATCGGCGAGATCAGCAGCATCGGCTTGCCCAGCGCCAGGCATTCCGAGACCGTGAGGCCGCCGGGCTTGGTCACCACCAGGTCGGACGCGGCCATCATCTTGTGCATTTCGTTGGTGAAGCCGATGGCCACCACGCGGCCCGGATAGCGCCTGGCCAGCGCTTCGAGCTTGCCATGCGCTTCCACGTTGCGGCCCGCCACGGCGATCACCTGGAAGTTGCCTTCCTTGCCGTCATGGCCACCCAGGCCGAGCACGCGCTCGACCATGCTCGGCAGGTCGCCGACGCCGGCACCGCCCGACGCCATCAGCAGCACGGGGCGCGAAGGATCGAGGCCGAGTTCCGCCGCGCAGGCATTGCGCGCCAGCGCCGGCACATCGGGTTCGGAAAAAGCCGGCATCACCGGAATGCCGGTGACGTGGATCCGCTCCGCCGGAATGCCCCGCGCGCGCAAGCGGAAAGCAACCTCTTCCGTCGCAGCAAGGTAGCCCGCCATGCCCGGCACCAGCCACATGTTGTGCAGGTCGTAGTCGGTGATCTGCAGCCACACGGGATATTCGATGCGGCCGCGATTGCGTTCGCGCATCAGCAGTTCGGCCGGCAGGAAGTGCGTGCAGACCACGGCATCGGGCTTTTCGCGGCGGATTTCGCGCACCAGTGCGCCGGTGCTCAGCCGCTCGATGCCGCGGCGCAGGCGCTGCGATGGCGCGTGGTGCGGCGTGGTGTCGGTGCGCTGGTGCAGGTACGACCACAGCTCGGGGGCGCTGTTCACGAGCTGGATGTACCAGTCGGTGTAGACCTTGCGGAAGCCGCTGGCCACGTGGGCCATCGCGTCGATGTGGACCGCCGTGCAGGGCGGGACTAGGTTCTGGGCGGTGGCGGCAAGCGCCTGTGCTGCACGCACGTGGCCGTTGCCGGCGCTCACGCTGAGGATCAGGAGTTTGGTCATGGATTCGGCGGTCTGGGCGGATTATGGCTATGCCGTGTGGCACAGGCCTTTGAGGCTCTGGGGCGCGATCACGCCGACGGGGTGATCGTTCAGAGCACTGGTTGATCGGCCGGCACAAGCGCTGCGCTCATGTGCGAATGGCACCGGGTGCTCCCCGCAGCGAAATAAAGGAGGAGGCCGCAGGCCGGGGGACATTCGCGGAGGGGAGTACCCGGTGTCATTCGCACCCGCCCCGAAGGAGCGACCCGAACCGCCTCAGAGCGGCGCGCGAGAGGTGACGAACTGGTTCACCCCGATGGCAGCCCGCTCGCGTATTGCATCGAACGTGGTGCTCTCGACAATGCGCCCGTTCTCGAACACCGTCTGCAGCAGGTCGACCTGACCTGCCGCAAGCGTCTCCTCACGCACGGTGTTCTCGACGCCGTTCGCATCATGCACCAGCGCAAGCCGACCCTTCTTCGAGGCCTTGCTCACATCACCCACCGGCGACTTGTACACGTCACGCCATTCGCCGTTCACCTGCATGGCCGAGCACTTCATCGCCCACTGCATCGTGTCGCGATTGACCTGCTGCAGCAGCCCGCCACCCATGCCGAAGGAGATGTTCTCCGTCGAGAAACCGTTGTGGAAGAAGTTCGACAGGCACAGCCGCAGCGAGTCGAGGTTCACGCCGTCGCCCTGGATGATGCGCACGTTGTTCAGCACCCGAAAGCCCTTGGCATTCGTCGTCGTGCCGAAGCGATCGGCCAATATCTGCGCCACCTTCAGCGTGGTCTCGGCCGGGTCGCCCGAGTCGGGTCGCACCACCAGCGTTGCGCCAGAGGCCACCACCTTCGCCTTCAGCTCGCCGCCCCAGATGCGCGCGCAGGCATTGAAGATGTCGTAGCTGTCGCTCACCACCGCAAAGGTCGCGCCGGGCTTGCCGAACTGCTCGACCATGTTGCTGTACGCGTCGGCTTCATGCTCGCGGCCCCAGCCCGTGATGGTGCTGTGCTCGGCCGCGGGAATCGAGAAGCCCGCCACGTCGCAGTCGTAGTACCGGCGCGCGGCCACCAGCGCGGCCAGCGTGTCGGTGCCCATGAAGTTCACCAGGTGGGCCATGCCGCCGAGCGCGGCCGATTCGAGACTCGACACCCCACGCGCGCCGAAGTCGTGCAGCCTGAAGGCGATCTGCCCTTGCGGGTCGTCGCAAGTCGCTTCGAGGTACCGCAGCAGTGTGGTGCGCGCGGCAGCCGAGAGCGTGGCGACCGTGGTGGGGTACCAGATCGCGCGCAGCAACTCGGTCTCGAGAAAACTCGTGACCCAGAAGAACTCGGGGTCCGTGTTCTCGATGGTGGCCAGCACGTTGTGCACCGGCAGCACGCTGCCTTCAGGCACCGCGCGGATGCGCACCGGCATCAGCCCGCCATGCTTCTCGATCAGGCGCAGCCAGCCTTCGCGGTTGAACGGCTCGCCGTGCGCGGCCATGAGCAGGGCGGCTTCTTCCACGTCGTCGCGCGTCACCGGCGTCTGCAGATATTCGCGCAGATAGGCCTGCAGGCCGAAGAACAGCGAGTGGCTGAAGATGCCGCCGCGCGACTCGATGTAGCTGTACACCGTCTGCGTGCCGGGTGGATATTGCATCCAGTGCGACACCTTGTAGGAGTCGGTGCGAAGCAGCAGGTTGTTGCCCAGGGGCGAGGAGGTGAGATTGCGGTTCATGTGAAAGCTCCTTTCACGTTGGCACCCGTCAACCAGGTGCCGTTCTTGCTGACAAAGCCTGGTCGTTCAGTTCTTGCCCAGGCCACCCAAAAAATGATTCGCGATGAAGAAGTGGTCTTCGTAGACGTGGTCCTGCATGTCGAGGAACTCGGCAATCGGCACCCATCGCACCTCGGCCGCGTCGTCGTCGGCACGCACGTCTGAAAGGCCCGTCCACTGGTTGTGCGCCAGCTCGAAGAAGAAGCCGTGCGTGATCGTGCGGCCGCGCTGCGAGCGGTCGGGCGCGTCGAACACGTGGCTGGCCTTCATGCTGCCGTTGAGCACGGGCACGGGCACCTTGAGGCGGGTTTCTTCCTTCAGCTCGCGGATGGCCGCGTCCTGCAGACGCTCGTGCTGACCGACGAAGCCGCCGGGCAGCGCCCAGGTGCCCTTGCCGGGATGGAACTTGCGCTGCACCAGCAGGATGTGGCCGGCTTCGACCACGATGGCGTCGACGGTGGTGTAGATCGGCGGAAAGTCGCTGCCCGCATAGCGGTACTTGTCGCGGTAGTCGACGAGGAAGGCACGTTCTTCGCAGAGATCGGCGTAGTCGGCCGTGGTGGTGAATTGTTCGAGAAAGGCTGCGGTGCCGTCGGGCAGGTCGGCGCGTGCGAGCTGGCCGCGGTTCTCGGGGTCGAAGTAGAGGCCGCGCACGTCGGTGGCGTTGAGGCTTTCCACGCTGTTCTGGCCGACGAACTCCCAGTGCGGGAAGAGCTTGAGGTAGTAGCTCGATGCGTCCTTGAGGTGGCCCACCAGCGCGACCTTGGCCTTGGCGGGTGCATGGCCGTCCTGCACGATGAGCCGTTCGACCGCCGACTGGATCGACGCGATCCAGATCTGGTCGTTGTAGGGCGAGTCGCCCACGCCGACCACGCTCACGCGCATCTGCTCGGTGCCGCGCAGGCAGGCGCGCACCATGCGTTCGCGTTCGTCGAAGGTAAAGGGGTTCTTGACGCTGCGTGGCTTGCGGTCGGAGCCGACCACCACGATGACCCGATCGGCGGCGCGAAGGCCTTCTTCGATGAGTCGTTGATGTCCGAAATGAACGGGCTGGAAACGCCCGATGACGATGGCGTATTGAAACTTGCGTGTGCTCACTTGGGAATCCCCCAAAAAGGGCGCGATCAACTCGCGCTTGCGTTCAGGATAGCATCGGTGCCGCACATTGATCAAGCCTCCGATGACCGAGCCCTCTTCTCCCCCTACCGATGCCGTTCGCCTCAACAAGCGCATGGCCGAGCTCAAGATGTGCTCGCGCCGCGAGGCCGACGAGTGGATCGCCAACGGCTGGGTGAAGGTCAACGGCAAGCCGGCCGAGATGGGCGTGAAGGTCACGCCGTCCGACCGCATCGAGATCGACAAGGCCGCCAAGGGCCAGCAGGCGAACCAGGTCACCATCCTCATCAACAAGCCCATCGGCTACGTGAGCGGGCAGGCCGAGGACGGCCACGAGCCGGCGGTCACGCTCTTCACGCCGCAGAACCGCTGGGCGGAAGACAACGCGCGCTTCTTCTTCAGTCCCCAGCAGCTGCGCGGCCTGGCGCCGTGCGGGCGGCTCGACATCGACTCCATCGGCCTGCTGGTCATGACGCAGGACGGCCGCATCGCGCGCCAGTTGATCGGTGAAGACTCCGTGATGGAGAAGGAATACCTGGTGCGCGTGGCCTATCACGGCCTGGGCCAGCCCGCGCCTACCGGCCAGCTGGTGCGCATGGACGACGACGACCCCATCACCACCAACGTGCAGGCGGTCTTTCCGCCGGCCATGCTGGCCAGGCTGCGACACGGCCTGAGCCTCGATGGCCAGCCGCTCAAGCCGGCGCGCGTCGAATGGCAGAACCCCGAGCAGCTGCGCTTCGTGCTCACCGAGGGCAAGAAGCGGCAGATCCGCCGCATGTGCGAGCTGGTCGGCCTGAAGGTGGTGGGCCTGAAGCGCGTGCGCATCGGCAAGGTGATGCTCGGCAACCTGCCAGTGGGCCAATGGCGCTACCTCGGGCCGCACGAGAAGTTCTGAGCCTGCGCGCGCTGAACCGCGCCACACTGGCGCGGCAGATGCTGCTGGCACGGCGCAGGCTGACGGTGACGCAGGCCGTCGAACGCCTGGCCGGCCTGCAGGCGCAGGCGCCCAACCCACCCTACATCGGCCTCTGGAGCCGGCTCGAAGGTTTCCGGCGCGAGCAGCTGACCGAAGCACTGCAGAAGCGCCGCATCGTGCGCATGTCGACGATGCGCGCGACCCTGCACCTGATGACCGCGAGCGATGCGCTGGCGTGGCGTCCGCTGCTGGAGCCCGTGCACCAGCGCGGCCTGCTGGGCAATCACAAGAAGGCGCTCGACGGCATCGACCGCGCGGCGGTGGTCGAGGCAGGGCGTGCGCTGCTCGCTGAGCGGCCGCACACCGGCGCCGAACTCGGGCAGGCCCTCGGCGTGCGATGGAAGGGCCGCGAGACCGTCTCGCTGGCCGGCCTGATCCGCAACAACGTACCGCTGGTGCACCTGCCGCCGGCCGGCACCTGGAACTCGCACCAGAGCGCGCTGCTGCAGCCCCTCGGTGCTTGGCTGGGCGTTCTCGATGCTGTCCCGGCCACGCAAGACGACCTGCTGCTGCGCTACCTTGCCGCCTTCGGCCCCGCCACGCTGGCTGATGCCGGCGCCTGGTCGGGCCTCACCGGCTGGAAGGCCGTGGCCGAGCGCCTGCGGCCGCAGTTGCGCGTGTTCACGGGCGAAGACGGCCAGGAACTGTTCGACCTGCCCCGCGCGCCGCGCCCTGACGCCGACACGCCCGCGCCGCCGCGCCTCGTGGCCGAGTGGGACAACCTGCTGCTCTCGCACGCCGACCGCAGCCGCGTGCTGAGCGAGGCGCACCGTGCCCGCGTGTTCACCGTCAACGGCATCGTGCGTGGCACGGTGCTGCTCGACGGCTTCGTGGCGGGCGTCTGGAAGATCGAGCGTGCGAAGAACACCGCCACCGTGGTGCTGGAACCGTTCACGCGCTGGTCGAAGGCCGACCGCGTAGGAGTGGAGCAAGAAGCCCTCGACCTGCTGGCCTTTGCCTCGGACGGCGAGGGCGAACACCATGCCGTGCGTCTGCCTTGAACGGGCCATGACCAGGCCATGACCCCGTGGCGTACCCGCCGTCTAAGCGTGCCCTAAGTATTCGTTTCTACGCTGCGCCACGGCGCAGACACTTCCGATCATCCCGGTCGCGTGCTACCTTGCGGCCGAAGGAGTCGCCGCGATGCGCGTTCTACTGGTGGAAGACGATGAAATGATCGGGCGCAGCCTGAAGCAGGCGCTCGAGGGCGCGGGCTGGTCCGCGGACTGGGTGCGCGACGGCGAACTGGCGCAAAGCGCGCTGGGTGACGGTGGCTACACCTGCGTGCTGCTCGACCTTGGCCTGCCCAGGCAGGACGGCACCGAAGTGCTGCGCCGCGCGCGCGAGCGCGGCGATGCCACTCCCGTGCTGGTACTCACCGCGCGCGACGGCCTCGACGACCGCATCCACAGCCTCGACCTCGGCGCCGACGACTATCTGCTCAAGCCTTTCGAATTCCGCGAGCTGCTCGCGCGCATGCGCGCCGTGGTGCGCCGCCGCGACGGCGCCGCGCATTCGCTGGTCGGCAGCGGCTCGTTGCAGCTCGACCTCACCACGCGCGAAGTGGTGGTCAACGGCGCGCGCGAAGCGCTCACCGCGCGCGAGTTCGCGCTGCTGCATGCGCTGCTGGAGCGGCCCGGCGCCATTCTTTCGCGCGAGCAACTCGAAAACCGCATCTACGGCTGGGGCGAGGAAGTCACCAGCAACGCAATCGACGTGCTGATCCACGGCATGCGCCGCAAGCTCGGTGCGGACGCGATCCGCAACGTACGCGGCCTGGGCTGGCGCGTGGCTGCATGACCGGAGCTCCGCGCAGCGGCGGCCGCTGGTGGCGGCCACGTTCGCTGCGCACGCAACTGCTGCTGTGGCTCATCACGCTGCACCTGGGCGCGGCCGTGCTCACGGCGTGGTTCTCCTTCGAGGCCTACGGCAACCTCGTGCACAACGCGCTGGACGACCAGATGCGCCTGGTGGCCGAGTCGTACGAAGGCAGCGACCCGCAGAAGCTGCCGCACCCGATGGACGGCGAGGCCGCCTTCTCGCGCGGCGCTTTCATCGTGCAGATCTGGAGTGCCGACGGCCAGACGCTGCGCGCCACCTCGTGGCCCGTGCTGACGGTGCCCTTGCAACCCCAGCCCGGCTTCAGCGACGTGAACACGGGCGCGCATGCGGGCTCCGACTGGCGCGTGTTCACCGCCAAGCCCGGCACGCGCGCCGACCAGCCGCGCGTGCAGGTGCTGCAGAACGAGGACTACCGCCGCCGCCGCGCCCTGCGCCGCGCAATGTTCGAAGGCCTGCCGATCGCGCTGCTGCTGCCGCTGGCGCTGCTGATCCTGTGGATCATCGTGTCGGCGGCTTCGCGCTCGCTGCGCGCGGTGGCGCGCGACGTGGCCTCGCAGGACGAGCGCAGCCCCACCGAGCTGTCGCTCGCGCGCGTGCCCGACGAGATCGCGCCGCTGGTGGGCGCCTTCAACAACCTGCTGACACGCGTGCGCAATGCCTTCGCCACGCAGCGGCGCTTCGTGCAGGACGCGGCCCACGAGCTGCGCACGCCGATGGCCGCCATCGGCCTGCAGATCGAGAACCTGCGCGCGCACGTACCGGCCGGCGAGGCCACCGAGCGTTTCAACCAGCTCGAGGCCGGCGTCACGCGCGCGCAGCACCTGATCGAGCAATTGCTGCATCTCTCGCGGCAGGACGCGCCACAGAGCCTCGGCAATGCGCGCGAGCGCGTCGACATCGAAGTGCTGCTGCGCGAGAGCGTGAGCCAGCTGATGGTGCTGGCCGATGCGCGGCGCGTGGACATCGGCTTTGAGGGCAGTATTGCCGCGGTGGTGTTCGCGCCCGCGGCCGAACTGCGCAGCGTGTTCGACAACCTGATCGACAACGCGCTGCGCTACGCGCCCGAAGGCGGCGTGGTCGACGTGAAGCTGCACGAGGTCGATGGCCACGCGGTGGTCGATGTGCTCGACAACGGCCCCGGCATTCCGCAGGCCGTCATCGGCCGCGTGTTCGATCGCTTCTTTCGCGTGCCCGGCGCTGTGGCGGGCGGCAGCGGGCTGGGGCTGGCGATTGCGCGTACGGCGGCCGAGCGGCACGGCCTGCGCATCGAGCTGCGCAATCGCACTGGTGGGCCGGGGCTGATGGCGCGCGTGCACCTGCCCGTGCTGCCGGTGTAGCGAAGGCCTGCCGGCACGCGAGGCACCTGCGGTCCAAAGTTTCAGGAAAAAGCGTGCTGCTCACGCGTGCGTAACTCTTCCCTCACATTCACCTCAGTCTGCGTGCCTAGAGTGCATTCAGGTCCTGCCACGCGCAGTTCGCGCGATGGCACGTGACCGGGGACAACCTGCAATCAGGAGAACACGTCATGCGCACTTCCTTCAAGCTTCTCGCCGTCGGTTCCTTTGCTGCGCTGGCAGCCATGGGCGCCGTCACCGCATCGGCCGAAACCACCGATGGTTCGGATTTCCATCCGCTGCAGATGAATTCGCCCGCGAACCCGGACGTCCAGGCCGGCGCGATGGCCGCGGCCCGTCCGAGCGGCACCGAGCCAATGGGCCAGTCGACCAGCGCACCCGCGATGAGCTCGACGATGCCGGTGGCCGACATCCAGGCCGGCGCCTATGGGGCGTCGCACCCGACCGGCACCGAGCCGATCGGGCAATCGACTTCACTGCCGATGGTGAAGTCGGGCAGCGGCAGCTGAACTGAAGCTGCGCTGCCGGTGATGACGACGATCAGCGATCAGTCGTCGTTGCCGTTGCTGAGTAGCGCGCGGTAGATCACCGCGCCGATGATGGCCCCCGCAATGGGTGCCGCCCAGAACAGCCACAGTTCCGACACCGCATAGGACGGCCCGAACAGGGCCGGGCCCGTGCTGCGCGCTGGGTTCACCGAAGTGTTGGTCACAGGGATCGAGATCAGGTGGATCAGCGTGAGGCACAGGCCGATCGCAAGACCCGCGAAGCCGCCGGCCGCGCGCTTGGCGGTGGAGCCGAGGATCACGATCAGGAACACGGCAGTCATCACCACTTCGCACAGCAATGCGGCCGTCATGCCGTACTTGCCGGGTGAGTGCTCGCCGTAGCCGTTGGTGGCGAAGCCGCCGATGTCAGCGCCCGGCTTGCCCGTGGCGATGAGGTACAGCACACCGGCCGCCGCGATGGCGCCGAGCACCTGCGCCACGATGTAGCCAGCGAGCTGCGAGGCCTTGAAGCGGCCCGCGGCCGCAAGGCCGATCGACACGGCAGGGTTGAAGTGCCCGCCCGAGATCGGGCCCAGTGCATAGGCGCCCGTCACCACCGTGAGACCGAAGGCCAGCGAGACCCCGAGCAGGCCGATGCCGACACCCGGAAAGGCCGCTGCCAGAACTGCGCTTCCGCAGCCTCCGAGCGTGAGCCAGAAAGTACCAATGAACTCGGCCGACCATTTTTTGTAGGTACTGTGTTCCATAACTCTCCATCCTGAAGTTGAGAAAGCGCGCAATGCACGAGGCCGTGCGCGGGCGGATTCTAGGAACGCCAGGAGGGGGCGTCGAGCGTGTAATTCGTACTAACGGAACCTGTTCACGGATGGCGCGGCTTTTGTGCAGCGCCGCAACTGCGTTGCGTCTTCGTTCAGAGCGTCACGACGATCTTTCCGAACGCACCGCGCTCGAGGTGATCGAGCGCGGCGGGCAGCGCATCGAAGCCGTACTGCGCGGCAATCACCGGCTTGAGCGCATTCGCATCGACGGCGCGCACCAGGTCTTCGAGCGCGCGACGGTGGCCCACGCCGATGCCCTGCACCGTCACGCGGCCCAGCACCATCGCGTAGAACGACGCGCTCAGCGTCTCGCCCCCGAGCATGCCGATGATCGACACGCGCCCGCCCTGCCTCACGGCCTGCAGCGAGCGGTCGAGGTTGGGGCCGCTCGCGAGTTCGAGCACGTGGTCGGCGCCGCGGCCTTGCGTGAGCCTGCGCACTTCGGCGGGCCAGTCGCCGTCGCGCGCCAGCACGTGCGTGGCGCCGAGTGCGAGCGCCTGTGCGCGCTTGTCTTCGCTGCCCGTGACGACGATGGCCTGCGCGCCATGCAGCCGCGCGATCTGCAGGCCGAACAGCGCGACGCCGCCGGTGCCGTGGATCAGCACCGTCTCGCCCGCGCGCAGCGCACCGGTCTCGGCGAGCGCGAACCACGCGGTGAGGCCTGCGCACGGCAGCGTGCTGGCTTCGGCCAGGCTCAGCGTCGTGGGCGCGGCCACGGCCCAGGCGGCGTCGAGCAGCACATGCGAGGCGAGCATGCCGGGGCCGGGTCCGCCGAGCAGCGTGGCCTCCGCGTGCCAGTGGCTGTCGATCCAGCCGCCCCAGAAGGTGTTGACGACTCGGTCGCCGACGGCGAAGCGCGTCACGCCGGGGCCGATGGCCGCCACGGTGCCCGCCATGTCGGAGCCGGGTGTGAAGGGCAGGTCGAGCGCCATGCCCATGCCGTCGCGAATCATCAGCAGGTCGCGGTAGTTGAGCGACACCGCGCCGACCTTCACGAGGATCTGGTTGGCGCCCGGCACGGGCAGCGGCGCTTCGGCCTGTTCGAGGTGGGCGCGGCCGAGCGTGGGGAGTTGCCAGCGGCGCAGCGTTCGAGGTTCCTGCATGAAAAGACTCCGCGAAAGGAAAAAGAAAAAAGAGGAGCCTTCATGCTATTGACGATGCCAGGTACCCGGTGGTGGATAATTTTCCTTTCACTGGTGCTTGAAAGTCTCCAATGGGCCAACGTCTGCAAGGCATCGAGGAATTCGTCGCGGCGGCGGAGGCGGGCAGCTTCGCGCTGGCCGCGCAGCGCCTGCATGTCACGCGCTCGGCCGTCGCCAAGAGCATCGCGCGGCTCGAAGCGCGCCTGAACACGCGGCTCTTTTTGCGCACCACGCGCAGCCAGAGCCTCACCGAGGAAGGCCACGGCTACTACGAGCGCTGCCGTCGCGTGCTGGCTGAGCTCGAGGCGGCCGAAGCCGTGACCGACGCCGCGCGCAGCACCGCCTCGGGCCTCGTGCGCCTGAGCATGCCGGCGATGCTGGGCCGGCTGAAGGTCGGGCCGCTGCTGCTGGCGCTGGCGCGCCGGCATCCGCAGCTGTCGCTCGAACTCTCGTTCAATGACCGGCGCGTGGATCTCGTGGAAGAGGGGCTCGACCTGGCCATCCGCAGCGGCGAACTCGCCGACAGCGCGGAACTGGCTGCCCGGCCGGTCGGCATGCAGTGGATGGCGCTGTGCGCCTCGCCCGCCTACCTGGCCGAACATGGGCATCCCGCGAACATCGACGACCTGAAGGAGCCGCACGAGGCCGTGCTCTATGCGCGCGACGGCCAGATCTCGTCCTGGCGCTTCCATGACACCGAGGGCCGTCTTGTCGACGTGACGCTGCCTTCAAGGCTGCGCTGCGACAGCGCCGAGGTGCTGCTCGAAGCCGCCATTGGCGGCATGGGCCTCGCGCGCCTGCCGGCCTGGCTCGCGGCCGATGAGCTCGCGGCAGGCACGCTGGTGCGCGTGTTCGACGAGCCGCGGCCCTTCGGCTTCGCGCTGCACGTGATCCGCCCGCGCAGCCGCTACCTGCCGCTGAAGACGCGGGTGGTGATCGACTGGCTCGCCGAGCACCTGCCGCCGCTGCTGGCCGCGCGCTGAAGCGGACGCTATCCTGCGCGTTCAAACAACGAACGAGGAGATCCGCGCATGCATCCTTTTGCCGTCCGACACATCGCCACCGCCGCATGCATTGCCACGGCGGCCCTGCTGGGGGTGTCGAACACCGCGGCGCAGGGCACCGTCAACGCGCTGTGCAGCACCGACGCGGGCTGGTGCGAGGCGGCGGCCACCGCCTTCACGCGCGAAACCGGCATCAAGGTGCAGCAGGCCCACAAGGGCACAGGTGAAATCGGCGCGCAGCTGCGCGCGGAAGCCGCCAACCCCAAGACCGACATCTGGTGGGGTGGCACCGGCGACCCGTTCCTGCAGGCCGCCGAGCAGGGCCTGCTCGAACCCTACCGCCCGGCCTACATCAACGACCTGCACGACTGGGCGGTGCGCCAGTACGCGCTGTCGCAGAACATGGTGGGCGGCTTCTACACCAGTGCCATCGGCTTCGGCTTCAACACCGACCTGCTCAAGAAAAAGAAGCTGCACGAGCCCAGGTGCTGGGCCGACCTGATCAAACCCGAATACAGGGGCGAGATCGAGATCTCGCACCCGGCATCCAGCGGCACGGCCTACACCATCATCGCGGGCCTGGTGCAGCAGATGGGTGAAGAAGCGGCCTTCGAGTACCTGAAGAAGCTGCACCGCAACGTCACCAGCTACACCCGCAGCGGCCAGGCCCAGGCGCCCAACGTGGCCAAGGGCGAGGTGGCCATCGGCGTGAGCTTCATCTTCGGCTTCGAGCGCTGGCGCTACGACAAATTTCCCGTGAAGACGGCCGCGCCCTGCGAAGGCACGGGCTACGAGATCGGCGGCATCGCCCTCGTGAAAGGCGCGCGCAACAAGGAGAACGCCAGGCGCTACTACGACTGGCTCATGAGCCCCGCGGGCCAGGCCATCGGCGGGCAGTCGGGCAGCCTGCAGTCGCCGGCCAACAAGACCTTCAAACCCGACCCGCGCATCCCGTCGATGGCCGACGTGAAGCTCATCAAGTACGACTTCGAGAAGTATGGCAAGGCAGCCGAGCGCAAGCGCCTGATCGACCGCTGGACGCGAGAAGTGGAGTCACAGCCGAAGTAGGGCTCGCCCCCAGGCTTCGCGCACTTCGTGTCGCTGCGCCAACCCCCTACCGGGGGCAACACCAGCGGCCCGGCAAAGCCGGTTCCGCGGTGTTTCTGGAAGGAGCCCTTCAGGACGTGCAGGTCTTGTTGTGAGACGCGTGCATGCCCTTGGCCTTGGCATCGGCCTCCGTCAGGTACTCGCCCTTCTTGGTCTTGCCGTAGTAGCGGTCGCCCATGCAGTGATAGACCTTGGTCTCGTCGTTCGCCCACACCTTGCCTGCGCCGCCACCGGGCGCGGCCGCCATCTTCGTGAGGTCGGGCGAGCCCGGCGTCCTGGTGGCCGTGCCGGTGCTCGGTGCCACGCCGGTCTTGTCGACCTTCGCCGACTGGGTCTCGACCGCGGGTGCGGGCGCAGCCGCTGCGGCCGGCGCAGTTGTCGCCGCAGCACCGGCAGCAGCCGGCGCGGCCTTGCCGAACCAGGTCTTGATGCCCTTGTGACCGCGGCAGGCACCGGACTTGGTGTCGGGCGATGCGTAGCTGCCGTCCTTGCATTGCACGGTGGTGCCGGCGGGCGCATCGGCCGGAACCTGTGCCTGCGCGCCGAGCGAGGCGAGCCCGAGGAAGGCTGCGACGCACAGCATGCGGGATTTCTTGTTGTTCATGCAAAGCTCCTGGAGGGGTGAAGGAAAAGATCCACCGCGCAGCTTTGGCGAGCGATCCCAGCGCCAGCTGACTTGCACGCCGGAAAGAGCCAATCAGGGCGAACTGGCCGTGAAGGTGACTTGTCCGGTGTAGGTGCCGGCGGTGCGGCTGGCCAGGTTTGCGTACGAGAAGGTCCAGGTCGCGGTGCGCTGGGTGACGAGGTTGGCGAAGCTGGTGCCCACGACATTGACCGTGGTGCCCGTGCCCGAGTTGGGAATCGGCGGCGCGGGCAGGTTGCTGTCGCTGCTGGCGATCGTGATCTCCGACAGCGGGATCGTGTTTGCCCCGCTCGTGAGCGGCGCGGTCGCGGCTGCCCGCAGCGTGACCTGCCCCGCATTGCTGCGCACCTCGACCGGCAGCGCGTTGCCGCTCGGCGTGACGCTGAAGGTCGGCGCCGCGCCGCTCCAGTTCACGGGCGTGTTGTTGCCCGCGACCGGCGTGGTGGGCCCGCCCGGGATCGACGGCGTCAGCACGAAGCTCACCGTGCTCGTGGTGCCGCCCGGCGTGGGCCACGCGCCGTCGCCGATGCGAAAGAAGATGAACTTGTCGATGGCGATCGTGAAGTCGAGGTTCACCAACCCGGTGGTCAGCGGCACCGAGGCGCTCGGGCCGACGGTGCTCGATGCGGCGTGCGTAGCCCCCATCGGCGCCATGCCGACGGCCGTGGCGAGCAGGCCCGAGAACGTGCCTGCCAGGGGGCCTATACGGTGCGTCACTTGAGCTCCATGTCCACCTTGAAGCTGCCCTTGTCCCAGTCCAGCGTACCGCTGGCCTTGACCGGGTAGGCGGGCTGCGGCGCGGGCTGGCCGCTCTCGCCCTTGGGCACCAGTGCCAGCGTGCGTGTCTGGCCCGGCAGGATGGGGGTGCCTTCGGGCACCAGTTCGAACGCGCGGCCCTTGCTGTCGGTGGCGTCCAGGCTGCCTTCGAGCCGGCCGTGCGCGTCGCCCGTGTTGCTCACGGTCACCAGCGTGCGGCGTGCGCCGTTTGTTTCTCCGCTGGCAATCTGCTTGATTTCGAGCTTGGGCTCGGCGCCGTTGAGCATGACGTACACCGCCACCGCGATGCGGCCCGTGACCGGCAGGCTCAGGCTGGCGCCGCCGCTCTGGATGATGGTCTGCTGCGCCGGCTCCGTGCCCTCGATGGCGATCATGAAGCGGCACTCGCCGCGCGGCGCGTCGGCCGGCGGATCGACCTGGAAGCGGAACGCCTTCTTGCTGCGCGCCGGCACCGAAACGCTGCGCCGCTCCAGCACCACCCACGGCCTGCAGCTGCCGGGCAGCAGCTCGTCGTGGTAGCCGATGTTGCCTTCGGCCGAATAGCTCCAGTCGATGGTGCGCATCGTCACCTCGGTGGCGGTCGGCGCCAGGTTGTGGATGTCGAGCGACTGCCCCAGGCGCGCGCCGGCCTTGCCCGAGAGTTCGAAGCGCGACGGCGTGACGGCCAGCTCGAAGGGCGCGGCTGTTGCTGCGCCGGCCGCTGCCAGCAGCAGGAGGACGAGAGAAGAGGGAGAGAGAAAAACGTTCATGGCAGGGTTTCGATTTCGAAGAACGACTCGAAGCTCAGCGCCGAGCCCGAAGGCATGCGCAGCTCGCGGGGGTCGACGCGCAGCGTCAACTCGAAGGTCTCGTTCATCCAGGGCGCCTGGACCACGCCGTTCCACACCTGCACCCGGTCGCCGGGCCGGCCGCTGCCGCTTGCGAAGGCGCCGTTGCCACGCCATTGCACCTGCATTCCGGCCGGCGAGCGCAGGCCCGCGACCATCGACGGAATCACATAGAAGATGCGCGCGCGCCGGCCCACGTGGGGGGCAGTGGCCAGCCGGTACTCGATGCGCCCGAGGGGCAGCACGACCATGTTGCCGTCCATCCCCTGGGCGTTGCTGAAATCGCTGCGCACCTGTGCGCGCGGGGAGGCCGAATCGTCGAGCCGGGCGACCGCCGCCCATGCGGGGGCGAGCGCTGCACCGCAGAGCAGCAGTGCAGCGGCTGGCCATCGGTGAAAGCGCAGGGAGGTCATTCCATCGAGGCCGTGAAGCGCACGGTGCCCTTGTAGTTGCCGCCTGGGTACACCACGTCGTTGTCGTAGGAGAACTGCAGCCGCGTGGCAGTCACGTTGCGCGACAGGTAGGTCCAGGTGCCGACGCCCAGGACGCAGGGCAGGCCGAGCAGGCCGACGCAGAAGGTGGCGTTCGCGTCGTAGCTCGCGATCGACTGGTTGGCGGCGGCGGTGAAGCGGCCGTTCTGGATGTCGCCAGAGGCGGCGTTGCTGTTGTTCGTGGCCACCCAGCTGATCTTGCTGAAGGGAATGGTCGTGGCGCCGCAGCCGCCCGACTGGCAGGTCAGCGCGATGGAGGAATCGACGCGCAGCGTCACCGGCCGCGCCACCGTGGTGTTGGCTATGGGGCGCACCGGCATCACCCAGACGTCGATGGTCGGTGTGCCGGTCACGGCCGTGGGGGTCAGCCCGGCGTTGGCGCCGGTCACGCTGAAGGCCACCGTGTCGATGGTCGCGCCGGGCGATCCCACGCGCAGGGTCAGGCCGTAGCTGCTGCCCGTGTCGGTCACCGTGGTGATGACGGCGTGGGCGGGCGGGGCGAGGCTCGCCGCCGCCACGAGCGCCGTCGTGGCGATCGCCTGGCATCGGCGGCTGCGCGTCATCAGATGCCCTGGGCTGTGTACGTGATGGTGTTCGTGTACGTGTTCGCAGCCCAGCCGGCGGGCGTGCCACCCAGCGAGTAGGCCCAGGTGCCGGTGGCGACCGCGTTCGAGGGGAACGAGGTCGAGGCGCAGGCGCCGAGGTTGGCGCCCGGGTGCGGCAGCGTGCCCGTCGCGGTGACGGTGAAGTCCGCGTTCGTCGGGCCGCCCGTGAGGGGCGCCCAGGCGCCCATGGCGCAGTTGATGGTGCCGGCGCCGGCGTTGGTCCAGGCGTACACGGTGAGCGTGCTCGCGGCGGACGTGGTCGTGACGGTGGGCGCCGCGCCGTTCCAGTCCACGTTGGTGTTGTTGCCCACCACTGGCGTAGTGGGCACGCCCGGAATGCTGAGGGCTGAAGTCCAGGTCACTGTGTCGACCGTGGTGTTGGTCGAACCGACGCGCAGCAGGATCAGCTTGGGCACCGTCACGCTCAGGTTCACCTTGGCCTGCGCCGTGATCGTGCCCGTGCCGGAGCCGTACTGGCTCTCGGCCATGGCGGGTGCTCCGGCAAGGGCGAGGCCTGTGAGCGAGGCGGCCAGCGCGAGGCGGGCAATGGGTTTTCGGGTCATGAAGTCTCCTTGGGGTTGTGTATGCGGGGAAAAAAATCGAAAGGTCGGTGTCGTGGTTCATTCGCCCACCTTGACCACGGGAATCGCGGCAGTGGCCTGGCCACGCAACGGCACGTTTACGCTCGTCCCCGTGTCGCCGGTCGCGCCCCAGGGCAACGGCACGCTTTCGAGCGTGAGCGTCAGTTGATGCCGGCCGGTGGTTACCAGCGGAA
The DNA here is from genome assembly GCF_900111625.1 of Variovorax sp. OV084. Classification (NCBI taxonomy): domain Bacteria; kingdom Pseudomonadati; phylum Pseudomonadota; class Betaproteobacteria; order Burkholderiales; family Comamonadaceae; genus Variovorax; species Variovorax sp. OV084. The sequence continues at coordinate 22,603 of NZ_FOII01000019.1, forward strand.
ATTCGAAGCGGCCGTCGCGATCGGTGATGGCGCGGTAGCGGCCGTCGAGCAGCACCTCGACGCCGGCCACGCCGCCTTCGCCTGACTGCTGCTCGCCGTCGCGGTTGGCGTCATAGAACACGCGGCCCGACACGCTGCCGCCGCCCGCACCCTCGCCGCGCATGCCCGCCGCCCGGTAGGCCGTGCCCGCGCTGCCCTCCCAGCGCAGGTAGACGTAGGCGGTCTTCTCATTGCTGCGATAGAGATTGGGTGCGGAATAAGAGGTCGGCAGCAGCGATGCGCGCGCCTGGTTGAAGTTGGCCATGAAGCCCACGCGCCAGCCCGCGCCCAGCTCCTTCTCGGCCATGAGCGAGCCCGACAGGCCGCGGCTGGTGTAGAGGCCGCCGCTTTGCGAGGTGTAGCGCAGGTTGCCGCCGACGTTGAAGCCGCTGTCGATCCAGTAGCGGAATTGCAGGCCCGCCGTCGGGTAGCTGCGGGTGGTGCCGCCGCTGCTGTCGCGCGCATGGCCGAGGGTGGTGGTGAGCTCGGGGCGCATCGTCTCGTAGCGCCCGCCGATCCAGTCCTGCTCCCACTGCACTTCCTGGCCGGTGGCGGCGCTGTCGCCGAGCACGATCAGCTCGTTGCGCCGCACCGTCAGCGTGAAGCGGCTGCGCGGCCAGTCGAAGAAGCGGGTCTGGTAGAAGGCGCTGCCGTAGAGGCTGCGCCCGTCGCCGCTACCGGCGGAGCTTGTGGTGCTGCCGTCTTTCAGCCCGTCGTAGCGCGTGCGGTACGCGCTCAGGCTGCCGCCGACGGAGTTGTAGCGGTCGAACAGGTATTGGAAGTTGCCGCTCGCGCCGAAGCGCCGGTAGCCCGAGAGATGGAAGCTGGTGTCCGGCGCCGCGCGCTCGTAGTCCAGGCCGGCGCCCCAGCTCATGCGGCTGGTGTTGCGGTCCACGCGCCAGTACGCGCCGCGCGTGCCGGTCGCCAGCGCGTAGTCGCCGAAGTACAGGTTGGGCCGCGCGGTGTAGATGCCGAATTCATGGCGGTACAGGCCGGTGCGCGCGCTCGCCTCGATGAAGAGGCCCTGCGAGTTGCCGGTCGCCACACCCGGCGTGGGCGAGTTGACGCGGCTGCCGACCAGTGTGGCGCGCGCCTTGAAGTCGCCGTCGCGCACCACCTCGCGGCCGTAGCCGATCGACGTTGCCCAGCTCGTGACGTCCTTGCGGCCGATCCCCATCGCCGTGATGGGGTCGATGTAATAGGCCGGAATGTCGCGCGCCTGGTCGAGCTGGAACGAGGCGAACCATGGATCGCCCAGGCGCAGCGTGGCCCCGAGCCAGCCGAGCGTGCCCTGGCTCTTCTCGAAGCCGGGGTACGGCCCGCCAGTGAGGTTGCCGCGCTGGCCGATGCCGGCGCGCACGTCGAGATCCGTGCTGAAGATGCGCGTCGAAGCGCCGCGCACCGTGGACGAGCCCAGCGTGAGCCTGTAGTTGCGCGCCAGGCCATCGGTGACTTCGCTGTAGATGTCGCCCACGGCGGTGTCGGTGAAGGTCTGCGTGGTCAGCGGAAAGCCGAGGTTGCGCAGCGTGAAGCGGCCGCTGGTTGCCTCGCGCGCATAGCCCAGCGAGCCGATGCCGATGCCGCTCGCGCTGTTGTCGCCACCCAGGTGGCGGCCGTCGGCCTGCAGAACGAACTCGCCGTAGTTGAGGGTTTCGCGCCGGTACTCGAAACGCTGGCCGAACTCGGTCGCGCGCTGGCGGCCGTAGCCGGTGGTCGTGGCGTCGCCGAAGCCGATGCGGCTTTCCACCAGCCAGGCGCGATAACCCTGCGGCTGCTCGGCTTCGGGCGTTGCGTCGGCTGCCGCGGTATCGGCATCGAGAGTCTCGAAGCGGTCTTCGTAGGCCTTGGGCGCGGAGTCGACGAGCGCCTTCAGCCGCGCCTGCTCCGCCTGTGCACGGTCGAGGGTCTCGATGCGTGCGTCAGCCACGGCCTGGGGTTTCTGGGGCTCGGCCTGCGCCTGCGCGCAGGACAGCCATGCCAGGGCGGTCGTGCATTCGAGCCACACGAGCACGCCCCTCGGATGCCACAGGGCTCCGACGGGACCAGGTACGGTCCACGGCGTTGTTCGAATCATCTGGCGACATCCCTGTTTTGTCTCCCGGGTGTTGCGGCCCTGTTCCGGATCAACGCAGGATATTTCAGAAGTGTTGACGACCGTTAATATTTCGTGACCCGGAAGGCTTCCCCGGGCGAGAACGTTGGTCTTACGCCTTCAGGGGTGCGCAAAATGGAGCCTTTCGACCCCATTTGCCTCTTGATGAGGTCGAAAGACCACCCATTTGAAGAAGTTGGCACAGCGTCACCGCATGGACGCCGTGCCCGGCATAGAATTTTTTGGCTTCGATATTTCTCTTTCCATGGCTGATTCCTCCAAAACCAAACTCCCCTTCCAGGCTGAAGTCGCGCAACTGCTGCACCTCGTCACGCATGCGCTGTATTCGAACAAGGAAATCTTCCTGCGCGAGCTGATCTCGAACGCGTCGGACGCGTGCGACAAGCTGCGCTTCGAGGCGCTCGACCACCCCGAGCTGTATGAAGACCAGCCAGAGCTCGACGTGCGCCTGAGCTTCGACAAGGCCGCGCGCACCATCACCATCACCGACAAGGGCATCGGCCTGTCGCGCCAGGAGGCCATCGACAACCTCGGCACCATCGCCAAGAGCGGCACAAAAGACTTCATGAGCAAGCTCAGCGGCGATCAGAAAGCCGACGCTCAGCTCATCGGCCAGTTCGGCGTGGGCTTCTACTCGGGCTTCATCGTGGCCGACAAGATCACCGTCGAATCGCGCCGCGCGGGCCTGCCCGCCGACCAGGGCGTGCGCTGGGCCAGCGGCGGCGCCGGCGACTTCGAGGTGGCCGACATCACGCGCGCAGAGCGCGGCACCAGCATCACGCTGCACCTGCGCGACGACGCTGACGAATACCTCAACGCCTGGAAGATCAAGCAGATCGTCGGCAAGTACTCCGACCACATCTCCCTGCCCATCCTGATGGAAAAGGAAGAGTGGAAGGACGGCGAGAACGACCAGCCCGGCGACATGGTGAAGACCGGCGAGTGGGAAACCGTCAACAAGGCCAACGCCCTGTGGAGCCGCCCCAAGAAGGACATCACCACCGATCAGTACGAAGAGTTCTACAAGAGCATCAGCCACGACTATGAGGCCCCGCTCGCCTGGAGCCACAACCGCGTGGAAGGCAGCACCGAGTACACGCAGCTGCTGTACATCCCGGCCAAGGCCCCGTTCGACCTGTGGAACCGCGACAAGAGCGCGGGCGTGAAGCTCTACGTGAAGCGCGTCTTCATCATGGACGATGCCGAGGCGCTGATGCCCAGCTACCTGCGCTTCGTCAAGGGCGTGATCGACTCCGCCGACCTGCCGCTGAACGTGAGCCGCGAGCTGCTGCAGGAAAGCCGCGACGTGAAGGCGATCCGCGAAGGCAGCACCAAGCGCGTGCTCGGCATGCTGGAAGACCTGGCGAAGAAGCAGAAGACCGCGCCCGAGAGCGGCGAAGGCAAGATCGACGTGGGCTCGGGCGAATCGGTGCCTGCACCCGATCCGACCGAAGGCGTGACCGATGTCGTCGACAAGAACACGCCCACTGCGGCCGAAACTGCTGCCGCGGCTGCCGATGAATCCGGCAAGTACGCCAAGTTCTACGCCGAGTTCGGCGCGGTGCTGAAAGAAGGCCTGGGCGAAGACATGGGCAACCGTGACCGCATCGCCAAGCTGCTGCGCTACGCCTCCACCACCACCGATGCGGTGAGCGTGAGCTTCGCGGACTACAAGGCCCGCATGAAGGAAGGCCAGGACGCGATCTACTACATCACGGCCGACACGCTCGCCGCCGCCAAGAACAGCCCGCAGCTCGAAGTCTTCAAGAAGAAGGGCATCGAGGTGCTGCTCATGACCGACCGTGTCGACGAGTGGGCGCTGAACTATCTGAGCGAGTTCGACGGCACCCCGCTGCAGAGCGTGGCCAAGGGCGCGGTCGATCTCGGCAAGCTGCAGGACGAGTCCGAGAAGAAGGCCGCCGAGGAAGCTGCCGAGTCGTTCAAGCCCATGCTCGAGAAGCTCAAGGAAGCGCTCAAGGACAAGGCCGAAGACGTGCGCGTGACCACCCGCCTGGTCGATTCGCCCGCCTGCCTCGTGGTGCAGGACGGCGGCATGAGCACGCAGCTCGCGCGCATGCTCAAGCAGGCCGGCCAGCCCGCGCCCGAACTGAAGCCGGTGCTCGAAGTGAACGCCGAGCATCCGCTGGTGAAGAAGCTCGAGGGCTCGTCGCATTTCGACGATCTCGCGAACATCCTGTTCGACCAGGCGCTGCTCGCCGAAGGCGGGCTGCCGGCCGACCCGGCCGCCTACGTGAGGCGCGTCAACGCGCTGCTGGTGTGAACGACCGGCCGCGCGTCCCTCGTGCAGCAGCCGTCGTTCCGGCGGCGCTGCTGTTGCTTCTGACGGGCGGCTGTTCTCACTATCACGTCGGCATTCCGCTGGTGCCCGGGCTCTCGCTGGGGCTGGGCGCCACCAAGGACGGCAATTTCTCGGTGGGGCTCAACACCGGCTTCGGTCCGCTCGGTGCGGGCGTGGCCGTGAACAACGGCGGGCAGGTGTCGGGCTCGGCCGGCGTGGGTGTCGGCGTAGGGCCGGTGGCCACGGGGGTCAGCAAGGGCGCTGTGCTTTATGACCCCAAGGCCGCGCCTGCGGCTCCCGCTGCTGTGGCGGTCGCTCCGCCCGCTGCACCTGTGGCACCTGTAGCACCCGTGGCTTCGGCGCCGACCCCTGCGGGAACGCCGGCGACGGTTGTCCCCGTGCGCTATTCGACACCTGCCGATCCGTTCACGCCCATCGCCACTCCTGCTGCTGCGGCCCAGGCACCTGCTGCCTCCTCGGTGGCACGCACCGCGGCACCGGCCCGGCCGCCCCTCGTCAAGATCACGCGTCCGCCCCCGGAGCCTCCGGCGCCCGCCGTGAACATCAAGTACCGCACCCCGGCCGTGGCTGCCGCTGCGGCCTCGGCCCGCGAAACCGGCACGCCCGGAAACCCCGTCGCGCCCTGATCGACGCGCCTTTCACACGAACACGCGACCCGGCCTAACATCGCGGCTGGTATCTCCTCCGGAGACAGTCGTCCATGACCCGTCGACCGCTGCTGCTGCACTTCTTGTCCATAGCCGCCCTCGCGGCCACGGGACTGCCCCGCGCAGCGAAGGCGCAGGCCGCATACCCCGCCAGGCCCATCCGCTGGATCGTGCCGTACCCCGCAGGGGCCGGCGCCGACATCGTCGCGCGAACCATCGGCACGCAGCTCGCCATCGACGCAGGCCAGCCGGTGATCATCGAGAACCGCGCAGGCGGCAACACCGCGCTCGGCGCCATCGAGGCCGCGCGCGCCCCGGCCGACGGCTACACGCTGCTGTCGGCCGACAACGGCACGCTGGTGTTCAACCCCGCGCTGTATCGCAACCTCAGCTACAACCCCTCGCGCGACTTCGCGCCCGTCACCCTGCTGGGCCGGCTGCCGATGGTGCTGCTGGTAGGCCCTTCCAGCGGCGTGAGGGACGCGCGCGCCTTCATCGACGATGCGCGCGCCTTTCCCGGCAAGGTCAGCTTTGCCTCGGCCGGCACCGGCAGTCCGCAGCACCTGGCGATGGAACTGCTCGAACGCGAGGCAGGGCTGGAGATGGTGCACGTGCCCTACCGCGGCGCCGCGCCCGCGCTGGCCGACGTGGCGGGCGGCCAGTTGCCGGTGCTGATGTGCGACCTGGCCGCGTCGCGCCGCTTCATCCAGGGGGGCAAGCTGCGCGCGCTGGCGGTGGCGCACCCGCAGCGGCTGAAGGAACTGCCCAACGTCCCCACCTTTGCCGAGCTAGGCATGCCGCGCGTCGAAGCTGCCGCGTTCATGGGCCTGGTGGTGCCCGCCAACACCCCGGGCGAGATCGTGATGCGGCTGCAGCAGTCGGTGGCCAGCGCCATCCACAACCCCGCCGTGCTGCGCAAGCTTGCCGAGTTCGGTGTCGAGCCGGTGGGCGATGCGCCTTCGCAGTTCGCGGCGCTGCTGCAGGGCGAGTCGGCGCGCTGGCATCCGCTGATCCGCGATCTCAATCTCTCGCTCGACTGAGCAGGTCCTTTACGGCAACTTTGCGCATGTGCCGAGCCTTCCTCACTTTGAACTAAGAGTCGCTGCCTAGATTGGCGCATCGCACAGAAAAGGTCGGCGAGGCGGGTTGCAAGGGGCAGGCCGGTCCTCCCGAGACCCATGACCACGAGCCGGTTCCACCACGTCATTTTTGCGGACGACTTCTTCCGCTCTCCAGCCAACGGGCTGCAGTATCACGCCGCCAACCGGCGCTTCCTCCGGGGCTTCTTCGACACCGCGCTGGGCCGCCTGGGCCTGCCGGTGCGCGAGATCACGCCGCTGTCGGAAGGCGGCCGCATCGACGTCGAGCGCCTGATGGACCGGTTGGAGCTGCCCTGCACCCCAGCCGGCTGGGCGCGCGCCTGCATCGCCAACCTGTTGCCGCTGGCCGGGCGCGAGGGCCTGCCGATGTTCGACCCCGGCTGCCTCGTGATCGGCTGGGGCCTCACGCCCGCGCTGCAGCAGTGCATAGACCGCAGCGGCGCGAGCTACCTGGACATCGAGATCGATCCGCGCCGCTTCACCGAGCATCTGCACTTCTGCGCGCGCACCAATGACCCCGTGATCGAAGCCGCGCTGCTGTCGCGTCGCGTGGACGAAGAGCTGTTCTGGAACCACGCGAGCGCGCTCAAGGGCCGCTTCGCGCGCCACGGCGCGGCCTCGCTGTTCGATCCGCGGCTGCGCGTAGGCCTGTTCTTCGGCCAGAGCCTGGTCGACCTGTCGCTGGTCAGTGGTGGACGCACCATGCACCCTGCCAGCGTGATCGCACCGCTGCGCGAGCTGGCGAACAGCGTCGACTTGCTGGTCATCAAGCCGCACCCTTATGAGAATGCGTTGCACGACCTGGCGCCCATTGCGCGCGCCATTCCCAATGTGGCGTGGACAAAGGAGAACACGTACGCGCTGCTGTCGGCTGCCAATGTGCATTTCGCATCCAGCCTGTCGTCGAGTGTGCTGACCGAGGCGCGCTACTTTCGCAAGCCCGCGCACGCGCTGATCCGCGCCGACCGCAATGGGGCCGGGTTGCTGCCCGAGACCTGCTCTGACTGGATCCCCGTGGGCGCCGCGTTGGGCGCGATGGATTTCATGGCCGCGGCCTGCGGCGCCGACGACAACAACAATGCCAAGCCGAGCCTCACGGCCTGGCCCGCAGCGGCGATCGACCGCGCCTTCCTCACGCGCTGGGGCCTCGACGACCAGACACAAGGCCTGCCCGAAGTGGCCGAGCTGCAGATGGGCCGTTCCTACCTGTTCCATCCCGGCAGCCCCGCGATGAGCTGGCTCAGTCACGGCTGGGCGGGCTTCGACGGCGATGGCGCGCGCAGCGAGGGCGAACTGGCCTGCCTCGTCATTCCCTTGCCTTCGCTGGCGCAGTCACCTGTGCTGTCGCACCAGCGGCCGTACCGGCTCGAGGTGAGCATCGACTACCGCAGCAACGCCAAGGCCACCAGCGTGCTCGCCATATTCGACGGCACGGTGCTGCCGGGTCAGCGCGGCACCGGCGCACGGCGGCGCAGTCTGGTGTTCGAGATCGAACCGACGGCGGGACGCAAGTGCCTGGTGCTGCAGTTCGTCGTGGCCGCCGGCACGGGGCGCCGCATGGCCCAACCGGCTTTCACCATCAGGAAGCTGCAGGTGTCGCTGCGCATGGGCCGGGGAGTGATCTCCGCGCCGCCGAAGACAACAGCGAAGCCGTGGTCCGAGATGCATCCGGTGCGTGCGATGACGCGGGTATTTCGCGCGTTGATCGATACGGCGCGTGGGGTTATCGGGTAGCTGTCGAGGAAAGGCCGTACAGCAGCGTAGTCCAGTGCCGGAGCCGTTCGATGGCCCCCTGTCGCCCCGCAGTGGCATCCGCCACGCTAGCCGGCAGTGCAAGCAATTCGCCGGCCGCGGCGGCAACTGCCCGTGCAAACTTCGGCGCATCGCCGCGCCACACCACCACACGGTGCGCCAGACCAAGCTGTGCCGCGCGCCCCGCGTTGATCGCCTGCTCCGGCTGGTCGGTCAGCAGCAGCAGGATCGGTTTGCGGTAGACCGCCGCGATAGACAGCGCCGCCATGCCCGGTGCCGAAACGATGAACGCGCTGTGCGCTGCCGCCTCTATCCAGTGCTCGTCGCGCGCATGCCAATGCGGCCGATGGGCATAGCCTTCGCCGACGAGATGTGCTGGCACGCCCGCGTCGGCAAGACCCTGTTCGAGGCCGTCGGCCAGTGCCGGCTCCTGGAAATGCGGATTGAGGTACACGGCAGCCGCGCGCTGCGCCGCTTCGCTGTGGTCCACCGCATCGACCACCGCGACCGGCGTGGCCAGCCGGTGGCGGCCGTGGCCGTCGTGCTGCGGCTCGCCATAAGCGAAGTCGTGCTCGATGCGCGCGAGGCTGCGGTCGATCTGCCACGCCACGATGCCGCCGAACAGCTTCGCAATTGCGCCGGGCATCCGTCCCTTGAAATTGGTTTCGAGCGCGCGGCGCAGGCTGGCGCCGTACACGTGCACGACCTTGCGCCGCCAGAACGGCAGCCAGCCCATCAGCAGCAGCGCGGGGTGGAACGAGTCGTTCACCACCAGGTCGGCTTCACGAAAGCGTGCGCGCAGCCGCCACACGTCGCGCAGCATGCGTTCGGGGCGGAACATGTAGTGCGCCACGTTGCGGTCGGTTTCGCGGCGCAGCATGTTCTGCTGCGTGTCGAACTGCACGGCGTAATGGCGCGAGAGCACTGGCGCATCGATGTCGAAGCCGGCGAGAAAGCGCGCGCCTTCGTCCGAGGTGGTGAGCACCTGCACCTGCGCGCCGGCTGCGCGCAGCGCATGGGCCAGCAGCTGCGCACGCATCAGGTGGCCGCGCGCGTCCGCGGTCGCGAGGTAGAGGATGCGCGGCGGCATCGCTCAGGCGTGATGCTGCTGCACCGGCCGCGCTGCGCCGGGGCGCAGCCGCAGCGCCACGCCGGCGATCCACATGCCTAGTGCGCCCGTGACGCCGAAGCCGCGCTCGGTGTCGCGCACCTCGCGCATCAGTTGCGCGAGCCGCGCCTGTTCATGCGGCGCCACGCAGCGCTGCAAGGTGTGGCTGCACAGACGGATGTGGCGGTCTTCATCAATCAGCACGCGCGACAGCAGCGGGTGCAGCGCATGTTGCGGGCCGATCAGCGCGCAATGGCGCTGCAGGATGCGCGAGGCCATCTGCTCGGCCGCAAGGCCAATGGCATAGGCCGGCACCAGCCCGCCGTGCGCAAAGTGCGGGGCATGGCGGCGAATGAGCGCCTGCCAGCGCGCGAGCTTGCGGCGGCTGAACCAGTCGGGCTGCGGCGCCTCTTCGGGTGAAGCTGCCGCCTGCGCGTTGCCGCCGCGCTCGACGATGGCCTGCGCGAACAGCCGCGCATGGTGTTGCTCATCGGCCAGGTGCTGGTCGAGCTGGCGCGCCAGCCACTCGGGCGGGGCAATGCGCAGCTCGCGCTGCAGGGCCTGCTCGGATGATTCCTCGCCCACCAGATAGAAGCGCAGCAACAGCATCTCACCAGCATTGCTCGCATGCAGCTGGCGCAGTGCGGCGCGCTTGACGTGGTGCACGAGGCGGGCCTGCAGGGCCGGCCAGCCGCGCAAGGTGGGCGCAGAGAGGCAGTCGAAGCCGGCTGCGATGTCGTCGGCTGGCTCAGCGGCCATCGGCCTTGGCCTTCGTGGTCTGTGGTGTCTGCTGCTGCCAGCCCAGCACCAGCCCGATGAAGCTGTCCTGCAGGAAGGCGCGCGCGGCGGCATCGGCACCCGCGAATTCGCGTTGCTGGCCGTCGTAGCGCACATAGCCCTTGCCGTTGGCGGCGCCGAGCACGAGCTTCTCGTTCTTGCGGAAGCCGCGCTGCAGCAACGGCTGCAGCAGCGACTGCGATTCGAGCCCGTACAGGAACATGTCGCGCTGCACCACCTGGTGCGGGATCTGGCCGCTCAGCGCCTGCAGCTCCAGCGTCCAGTTGCCCTGCTGCATGGCCTCGGCCAGTTGCATCCCCCTGGCGGCCGGCGCATGAAAGCGCGCGCGCGCTACCGACTTCGAGGCCTTGCTCAGGCCGAGGCCGATGGTGATGTCGGCGTCCCTTGCGCCATTCGTGCGGTTGTCTTCCACCTGCACCAGCACGTTGGCCAGGCGCGCGGTCAGCGAAGGCTTGGCCAGCGCCTCGACGACCTGGTCGGCTGTGAGCAGCACATGGTCGGTGGTCGCCTCGTTCACCACCACGATCTGGTATGGGTCGATGCGGATGTCGCTGAACTCGCCGCCCATGGGCGAGTGGGCGTGGCTGCTCACCGACCATTCGCTGCCCGAACGGCTCACCAGCGCATGAAAGGTCAGCGGCACGCGCTGGCCGCTGCGCGCCCGGCCGGAACCTTGCAACAGCACGTCGCCGACGATGGTTTTCTCGTTGTAGCTGCGCGTGTTGACGAAGCGGATGGTGTGCGCGGCGCTGTCGAGTGCGGCGCGCGTGTCGGGGTCGTCGAGGGCGAGGCGGTTGCAGTCGTTGCCGGGGCCCGCGAGCGCGGCGAAGGGGCAGCCGGCGTCGGACTTGAAGTTGAAGACGCCGCGGCCGACAAAGTCGGCTGCACTCGCCAGCGTGAAGGCGCCGGCGAGCGCGAGGCCGAGCGTCAGCTGGCGAGCGATGAATGAAGAGCGAATTGGCATGTTCTTGTCTTGTTGTTCTTCTGGAAGAGAAGGAAGGCGCGAAAGGCGTTCAGGGCCGGTGATACGAAAGCGCCTGCGCGTCGGCGTTGGTGCTGCCCGTGGTGTGCCACCCGATGCCGCGCGCGAACGCACCCAGCATGTCGACCGCCGAGAAGCCGAGGATCAACGCCACGCCCGCGAGCCAGCGCAGCCCGCGCAGCGGCGGCAGGTCTTGGTGATTGAGCGCCTTCACGCTGAACCCCAGCCGGGTGAACAGCACGGCCAGCGGCCCGATCGGCCCGCTCTTCGCAAGCCACTGCCAGCGCGGCGATACGTAGCTGCGCAGCAGGTGCGGCGTGAGCGAGTACGTGTCCTGCCCGCGCATCCAGCGCAGCTTGAGCGCCTCGGCGCGCGTATCGGGCAGGCGGTGTTCGGTGTGGGCCTGTGCCGCGTAGTGGATCGGCACGCCCGCCGCCTTCAGCCGCATGCCCAGCACCTGGCAGTGCGCGCGGTACACGCCGTCGAGCGCCTGGTAGCTGTGCTGCTCGAACACGTCGCGGCGGAAGGCCACGTTGTTCGCGTAGAAGTTGCTCGTGGCGCCGGCATGGTCCGCGTTGGGGAAATACATGAAGTCGATGGTCGTGAGCGCGGTGCCGACCACGTTGGCCGCGTAGCTGGTGCGGCCAGCCACCACGGCGGGCGCGTCGCTTCGGGTGAACGGCAGCAGCATCTGCAGCAGCCAGTCGTCGTCGGGCAGGCAGTCGGCGTCGGCGAACACCACGTGCGTGCAGCGTTGCGCATCGGTGGCCTCGAAGCCGACGTTCTTGGCGTCGTAGTAGCCGGTAGCGGCGTCGATGCGCACGAAGTCGACCGGGCAGCCTGCGAGCTTGCTCACGGCCTCGCAGGTGGCCGGGCTCAGCCCGTCGTGCGTGACGACCACCTGTGCGAGCGCGGTGAGCGGCAGTTTCTGCTTCGCCAGCAGGGCGACGAGGCGCTGCAGGCTGGTGCCCGCTTTGGCCTCGGCATCGGCTCCGCCGCGCAGGTTGTTGGTCTCCAGGACCAGCGCGCAACGCGCGGCAACTTGATCGGGCATCATCGAATTTTCCTGTCCGGACATTGTTTTGAAGGCTTGCATCCTGCTTTTATCGCACAACCGCGCCCGCCACCAGTGCCGTGCGCCATGGGCTCGCCCATGAAAGTCAGCATCTTCGGCGCCGGCTACGTGGGCCTGAGCTTTGCCGCCTGCCTGGCCGAAGCGGGCCACGAAGTGCTGTGCGCGGACGCGGATTTGGCGCGCATCGAAGGGCTGCAGCGCGGCCTGATGCCCTTGCATGAACCGGACCTGGAGGCGCTGGTGGTCGCTGGCCTGGCCGCCGGAACGCTGCAGTTCACCGCCGACGAGCGCACGGCCTGCCTGCATGGCGACGTGCTCTTCATCGTGGTGAACACGCCGGCCGATGCCGAAGGCTGCGTCGACCTGCGCCATGTGATGGCCGTGGCAGCAGGCATCGGGCGGCACCGTGACCGCGAGGCGGTGGTCGTGTGCAAGTCGACCGCGCCGGTGGGCACTGCCGACCAGGTCGAGGCGGTATTGAGCGGCGAGCTCTCGCAACGCGGCGCGCGGCTTCGCATCGCGGTGGCGGCGAACCCCGAGTTCCTGCGCGAAGGCTCGGCCGTGCGCGACTGCCGGCGGCCCGACCGCGTGGTGATCGGCAGCGAAAACCCGTGGGCCGTCGACCTGCTGACCCGGCTCTACGAACCCTTCATCGAGGACCCGACAAGGCAGTTGCTGGTGATGGACCGCCGCTCGGCCGAGCTCACCAAGTACGCGGCCAACGCCATGCTCGCCACCCGCATCAGCTTCATGAACGAGATGGCCCGCCTGGCCGAGCATGCGGGCGCCGACATCGAGATGGTGCGACGCGGCATCGGTGCCGACCGGCGCATCGGGCCCGACTTTCTGCAAGCGGGCGCGGGCTATGGCGGCTCGTGCCTCGCGAAGGACGTGCGGGCGCTGAGGTACGCGGCCGACCGCGACGGCCATGCGCTTCGCATCCTCTCGGCGGTCGAGGCCACGAACCACGAGCAGAAGGGCCGGCTGTTCGACCTGATGACGCACCACTTCGAAGGCCGCATCGCGGGCAAGACCATCGCCGTGTGGGGCCTGGCCTTCAAGCCAGATACCGACGACATGCGCGATGCGCCGAGCCTCGTGCTGCTGGAGCGGCTGTGGGCCGCCGGTGCGCGCGTGCAGGTATACGACCCGGCGGCAATGCCGAACGCACGCGGCCTCATCGGCGAGCGCGATGACGTGCGCTGGTGCGACACGGCGCAAGAGGCCCTGCAGGGCGCCGATGTGCTGGCACTCGTTACCGAGTGGGCGGAGTTCCGGCGGCCCGATTTCGCGGGCATCGCGAAGGCACTGCGCACGCCGGCGATCTTCGATGGCCGCAATGTCTACGACGCCGCGGAGGTCGAGTCTGCGGGCATCGCGTACTACGGCATCGGCCGCGGCCGATCATCACTGCTCCATTGAGTCGTCCAGCGGCAGGAAGGCATCGCCCGGCGTGAGTGGCGCATGCCGGTAGCTTGCCGGCGTGCGGCTCAGCTTCACCGGCGCGCCGATGCCGCGATATCCGCCGGGCATCTCCACCACCATCTCGCGGTGCAGCGTGTGCGGATGCTGCAACGCGGCATCGACTGGCAGCACTGGCGCGGCGGGCACGCCGGCCGCCATCAGTTGCTCGACCAGCGCGCGGCCATCGAAGGCCGCCATCGCCACCTCGAGTTGCTGCTTGAGTCCGTCGCGATGCACCGAGCGAGCGCCGGCCGTGCGGTAGAGCGGATCGTCCGCCAGATCGGGCAGCCCGATGCAGCGGCACAGGCTGGCGAACTGCCGGTCGTTGCCCACGGCCACGAACACCGGGTCGGTGCCGGTGGCCAGCGCGTCGTACGGATAGATGTTCGGATGCGCATTGCCGGTGCGGCGCGGCTCGGTGCCGTCCATGAACCAGTTGGCCGCATGCGGATGCAGCAGCGACAGGCCGCTGTCGTACAGCGCTGCCTCCACGAACTGCCCACGCCCGCTGCGCTGGCGCTCCTGCAGAGCGAGCAGCACGCCGATGACTGCGTTCAGCCCGGTCACCATGTCGACCACCGGCAGGCCCACGCGCAGCGGACCGCCGTCGGCTTCGCCGTTGATGCTCATGATGCCGGTCATGGCCTGCACGGCGGCGTCATAGCCCGGCAGCGCACCTAGCGGGCCGTCGGCGCCGAAGCCCGACACGCGGCACCACACGAGGCGCGGAAAGCGCTGCGACAGCGTTTCGTAGCCGATGCCCCAGCGTTCCATCGTGCCGGTCTTGAAGTTCTCGATCAGCACGTCGGCTTCGGCCACCAGCGCGAGCAGTGCAGTGCGGCCTTCTTCCGTCGAGAAGTCGAGGTGCTGCACGCGCTTGTTGCGGTTGAGCCCGTGGTAGTACGAGGCCACGCCTTCCCTGAAGGGCGGGCCCCATGTGCGCGTGTCGTCGCCCTGTGGCGGCTCGACCTTGAGCACGTCGGCACCGTGATCGCCGAGGATCTGGCCGCAGTAGGGGCCGCCGAGGATACGGGAGATGTCTAGTACTCGGATGCCTGCCAGGGCGCCTTTTGGGGCTTGTGTCATTTCGGTGCTTTCGGTTGTTCGTTCTTTCGGGGTGCGTGCGAATGACACCGGGTACTCCCCTCCGCGAATGTCTCCCGTCGGTGTGAGCGCGCCCCGGACAACGCAGCTGCATCAATCCAGCTGCGCCCCCGACTTCTTCACCACGTCCTTCCACTTCACAGACTCGCTACCAATGAACTGCCCCAGCTTCTGCGGCGAAGTGTCGGCCGAAGCTTCGAGGCCTTGCGCCGCGAACATCTGCTTCACCTTGGGCGAGTTCAGCACTTCGGCGAAGGCATGGTTGAGCTTGCTCACGCGGTCGGCTGGCGTGCCGGCCGGCGCGACGATGCCGAAGAACACGCTCACGTCGTAGCCCTTGTAGCCCTGCTCTGAAATCGTTGGCACGTCGGGCAGCGCCTGCGAGCGCGCGACGGTGGCCACGCCCAGTGCGCGCAGCTTGCCGGCCTTGACGTAAGGCAGCGCGGTGAGGATGTCGGTGAAGGTCATGCTGACCTGGTTGCCCAGCAGGTCGTTGAGCGCGGGGCCGGTGCCCTTGTAGGGAATGTGCTGCAGATCGGTGCCCGCCACCGAGTTGAAGAGCACGCCCGCGAGGTGCGACGACGCGCCGTTGCCAGACGATGCATAGCTGAGCTTGCCGGGGTTGGCCTTGGCGTAGGCCACGAGCTCCGGCACGGTCTTCACGGGCAGGGCGGGGTTCACCACCAGGATGTTGGGCAGGTAGCCGACCTGGATCACCGGCGCGAAGCTCTTCACCGGGTCGTAGTTGATCTTGCGGTACAGGCTCGCGTTGATGGCCAACGGGCCCGAGGTGCCGAACAGCAGTGTGTGGCCGTCGGCCTCGGCGCGCGCCACGTATTCGGCGCCGATGTTGCCGCCGGCGCCTGCGCGGTTCTCCACGATCATGGGCTGGCCGAGGCGGTCCTTCATCTCGGCGGCCAGCGTGCGGGCCATCGCGTCGGTGGGGCCGCCGGGCGGGAAGGGAACGACCAGCATCAGGGGCTTGGTGGGGAAGGCGTCGGCGGCTTGCGCTGCGGGCATTGCTGTCAGCAGCGTGGCGCAGGCGGCCAGCAGGAAGGGGAAGCGTTTCAAGGGATGTCTCCGTTTTTGTATGAGGGGAAAAGAGGCTCAGGCCGGCACGGGCGCGGATTGAACGGTGGCGGCATTCCAGTCCGCGGGCATGGCATCGGGCGAGAGCGGATCACGCGGCAGCACGCGGTGCAGCAGCACCAATTGCGCCCAGCGCATGCGCGGTGCGGAGCCGCTGTGTGCGGCCTCCCAGGCCATCGCGATGGCGCTGGTGCAGTGATAAAGCGCCGATGCGGCCTGCCGCGCGAGCACGTCGCCGCCTTCACGCGCGGCGGTTTCGGTCAGCGCTGCGGCGCGGTCGAGTGCATCGCGCAAGGCCTTCGCAAAGCCAGGAGCGAGCGCCGCATCTCCCAGCTGCTTCGCGCAGTGCGCGCGCAGCACCGGCAGCGAGCCTTCGCGCTTCACCGCGCGAATCACGTCGAGCGCCACGATGTTGCTCGTGCCTTCCCAGATCGAGCCCAGGTGCGCATCGCGCACGAGGCGCGCGTCGCTCCATTCCTCGATGTAGCCGCAGCCGCCGCGCACTTCCATCGCGTCGCCCGTGACCTTGCGCGCATCGCGGCAGGCGCGGAACTTGATGAGCGGCGTGAGGATGCGCAGCAGCGCATACGCGTCGGGCTCGGCCGCGTCGGAACGCGCGAGCGCCAGGGCCGTCTGGCACACCATCGTGCGCGCCTGCTCGGCCGGCAGGCGCAGCTTGTCGAGCTGGCGCTGCATCAGCGGCATCTGGTCGAGCGTGCGGCCGAAGGCGCGGCGCTCGGATGCGATGAACTCGGCCTCGGCCACCGCACGGCGCATCAGGCCGGCAGCGCGCACGCCGTTCGACAGGCGCGAGTTGTTGACCATGTCCGCCATCTGCACGAAGCCGCGGCCCGCTTCACCCACGAGGTACGCGACCGCGCCTTCGAGGCGGATCTCGCCGCTGGCCATCGAGCGCGTGCCCAGCTTGTCCTTCAGCCGGATGATTCGGTAGTGGTTGAGGCCGCCATCTTCGAGCCGGCGCGGCAGCAGGAACAGCGACACGCCCTTCATGCCGGGCAAGCCGTCGTCGGCGCGTGCCAGCACCATCGCGAAGTCGGCATCGGGGTTGGAGCAGAACCACTTGTCGCCGGCAAGGCGCCAGCTGCCGTCGGCTTCCTGGTGCGCCATCGTGGCGGTGGCGGCAATGTCGGAGCCGGCGGCCTGCTCGGTCATGAACATTGCGCCTTGCGCCAGCTCGTCGAAGTCGAGAGAGGTCAGGCGCGGCAGGTACTTTGCGAGCAGCTCCGGGCTGCCGAACTTCTTCAGCGTGCGCGTGAGGGAGTCGGTCATCGACACCGGGCAGCACAAACCGAACTCGGCCTGCACGAACAGGTAGGTCAGCACGTACTTGACCAGCGGCGGCATCTTGCCCTTCCAGCCCAGCGTGTCGTCGCGATGCGAGATGGCGGCCAGGCCGAATTCGCTGAGCGCGAGGCGTTCCATTTCGACGTACGCGGGGTGCTTCACGACCTTCTGCTCGTCGAGGCCGGTGCGCGTGCGTTGCTTCAGCACGGGCGGGTTGCGGTCGGCGGTGCCGGCCAGCTCGTCGAGCAGGCCGCCCGCGAGGTCGCCCAGGCGCTCGAAGTGCGGCTGCATGTGGCGGCGCAGGTCGTCGGGCAGGTAGAGCGCGAGCAGCGCGTGCAGCTCGGCGTCGGTGGTGAACAGGTTCTGGCCGTGGCGATCGGGGATCGGATGGGCGTGCTCTGCGGACATGCGCTTTGTCTCCATGGTTTCCTTGGTTTGGCGCATTGTTGAAGCCGCGACGATCCGTGTCTAATATCGATTTGGTCTTGTTCGATTCGATCTGACTATCCATGGAACTACGGCACCTGCGCTACTTCTCCGTGCTCGCCGAGGAACTGCACTTCGGGCGGGCAGCGCGGCGCCTGTCGATCTCGCAGCCGCCGCTGTCGGTGGCGATCCGGCAGCTGGAAGACAACGTGGGCGCGCGGCTGTTCGAGCGCAACAGCAAGGAGGTGCGGCTCACGCCCGCCGGCGAGGCGCTGCGCATCTCGGCGCGGCGCGTGCTGCTGCAGGCGGAAGAAGCCGCCATCGAGGCGCGCGACGTGGCGCTGGGCTCGGCCGGGCGACTGCGCATCGGCTTCGTGGGCGCGATGCTGTACCGGGGCCTGCCGCAGGCGCTGCGTGCCTTCCAGGCGAAGCACCCGGCGGTGCGCATCACGCTGAGCGAACTCAACTCCGGCGTGCAGATCACCGAGCTGCTGAACGACCGGCTGGACATCGGCTTTGCCCACACGCGCCGCGTGCCGCTCGAACTGCAGCACCGGCTGTTGCTGTCCGAACCCTTCGTGGCCTGCCTGCCGGCTGGGCATGCGCTGGCGCGCAAGCGGGTGCTGGCCCCGGCCGACCTGCGCGAGCAGCCCTTCGTGCTGTTCTCGCGCGAGGCTTCACCCGACTATCACGAGCGCATCCTGTCGATCTGCGCCGACGCGGGCTTTCTGCCCGAGGTGCGCCACGAGGTGCGCCATTGGCTGGCCGTGGTCTCGCTGGTGTCGCAGGGCATGGGCGTGGCGCTGGTGCCGCAGGCGATGCGGCATTCGGCCCTGCGCGGCGCGGTGTTCAGGCCGCTCGATCGGGTGGTGGCGCAGTCGGAGGCCTATGGCATCTGGCGCAACGGACCGGCCAATGTGTTGGTCGAGCGGCTGCTGCAGGGCGTGGTCGACGCGCAGCCGGCCGCCGCCGTGCCGCCCCAAGGCGGCCGGGCCTCCTCCTTGGGGGGTGGAGAATTACACGCAGCGAAGCGGAGTGAAAAGCCGGAGGGCCGACATTTCTAGGCGTAAAGGGGCTCTTCGGCCATCTGCTCGCACTGGTCTTCCAGCACGAGGATCTGCCCCTTCCAGTAGTCGCTGGAGCCGAACCACGGAAAGTTGATCGGGAAGATCGGGTCTTCCCAGCGCCGCGCCAGCCAGGCGCTGTAGTGGATGAGCCGCAGCGTGCGCAGCGGCTCGATCAGCGCCAGCTCGCGGCGGTCGAATTCGCGGAACTGCTCGTAGCCGTCGAGCAGGCCCGACAGTTGCGACGTGCGCTGTGCGCGGTCGCCCGACAGCAGCATCCACAGGTCTTGCACCGCGAAGCCGGTGCGCGCGTCGTCGAGGTCGACGAAGTGCGGGCCGCCGCCGGGGCGGTCGGTGGGCGTCCACAGGATGTTGCCGGGATGCACGTCGCCATGCAGGCGCAGCTTGCGGGGCTTGAAGTCGGAGGCCGGTGGCTGCAGCGCGAGGGCGGTCGCGCGAACCATGTCCAGCGCCTCGTTGCAGATCTTTTCCCAGTCGCGCTGCATGTCGAGCGGAATCTTGTCGTTTTCCAGCAGCCAGTCGCGCGAGTCGAGGCCGAAGGTCTGCAGGTCGAGCGCGGGGCGGGCCTCGAAAGGCTTGGTGCTGCCCACGGTATGGATGCGCGCCAGAAAGCGGCCCACCCACTCGAGCACCTCGAAGTTGTCGAGCTCTGGTGCGCGGCCGCCGCGGTAGGGGCTCACGCTGAAGGCGAAGCCGGCGTGGTGATGCAGCGTCTTGCCTTCGAAGGCCAGCGGCGGCACGGCCGGCACTTCGCCGGCGGCCAGTTCGAGCGAGAAGCCGTGCTCTTCGAGGATCTCGGCTTCGCTCCAGCGGCCGGGGCGGTAGAACTTGACCACCACGGCACTGCGATCCTCC
This sequence comes from Variovorax sp. OV084, assembly GCF_900111625.1. Classification (NCBI taxonomy): domain Bacteria; kingdom Pseudomonadati; phylum Pseudomonadota; class Betaproteobacteria; order Burkholderiales; family Comamonadaceae; genus Variovorax; species Variovorax sp. OV084. Next base: position 41,865 of record NZ_FOII01000019.1, read on the forward strand.
AGGTAGACTTGGTAGACCCGGTTTTCATAGGAGTTCAGGCCTGTGAGCCGGCCGTCGCCGTACAGGCCGAGCGTCGCGAGCGCGTCGAGCACCACGTCTGGCGTGAGGCTCTCGTAAGGATGTGTGTTCGCGGGCGCCGCGGAAGAAAGGGTCATGCGGCGATTGTCGCCACACGGCGCCCCGCGGGCTCACGCGCTTGCAGGTTGTTTGTAAAGAGAAAGGATATGGCCCGTGCGCGGGTCGCCCTTGCCCGCGAGCACCTGCGCGTAGGCGGCCTGCACTGCCTCGCCGCCATCGTGGTGTTCGGCGTGCAGCCAGGGGGCCTTCGCATTGGTGACGGTGGCCAGGAAGTTGTGCCAGGCCGCGACCATGCGGCGCCCGAATTCGTCGGGGCCCCATTCGGTGGTGCGCTTCTTGATCTGCGCCGGTGCGAAGAACAGCGTGGCGCGCGGGCCCGACAAGTCCTTGCCCGCGCCCTTGGTCGCAAGCTGCTCGACGTGCGTGCCGCCGATGGAGCTGCTGTATGCGAGATTCGTGAAGCGCTCGTGGATGGCGTTGCGCAGCGCGCCGTTGCCGGCGAAGTCGACGTACACGCAGGGCGTGTCGGCCGCGATGGTGTCGAGTGCGTCGTAGGTCACCACGCGGTCGTAGCAGCCGAGGCTTTCGCAGAAGGCCACGTTGGAGGGCGAGGTCAGGCCGATCACCTCGATGCCCTCGCGCTGGTGCAGCTGGAAGGCGGTGCCGTAGGCCGTCTTGCTCGATGCGCTCGACAGCAGCATGGTCTTCGCGCCGAAGAAATCGTTGTCGGCCATGAAGTCGTCGATCAGCCACGAGGTGATGAACAGCGGGCGCAGCAGGGCCTGGGTGTCTTCGGTGTCGGCCGTATAGAGCGCATCGCTCGCGCAGCGGAAGTACTGGTTGTAGACGGCGGGCAGCTCTGCGCGGTGCGGCGCCACGTCGGTGAAGCGCTCGGGCGAGAGCCGCCCGGGGCTCAGCACCGCGGCTGAAGCCATTGGCCAGTAGCCGTAGAGCCGTTCGCCCACCGCCACGCCCGGGTGCAGCGACTGCACCACGCTCGCAAAACCCCACACGGGAATGCTGCCCCAGCCCTCTTCGCCGCTCGGGAAGAACTGCCAGTAGCTCATCGCGTCGCCGAAGGCGGCATACGTGATGTTGTTGGAAGTGAGCGCAAAGCTGTCGATGCGCACGCGCACCTGGCCGTCGGCGAGCGCTTCGTCGGTGGCGGTGTGCAGGCGCGTGGTGGCGAGCTGGTCTTTGCGGATGAGGAAGCTGGTGGTGCTCATGAGCGAGGCTCCTGGCAGTTGGTGTCCAGCTACGTTAGCCAAGCTTGATGAAAGGCGCTATCTCGCGGCGGGTTTTGGCGTCACCCGTGAGACATCGGCGGGCATGAAAAAAGCGGCCCGGCTTGTGGCCGGACCGCTTGTTCGCGTGTGCTCGGGGAGCTTAGGCGATGGTGAGTTCGACGTCGATGTTGCCGCGGGTGGCGTTCGAGTAGGGGCAAACCTGGTGAGCGGTGTCGACCAGCTTCTGCTTGGCATCTGCATCCAGGCCGGGCAGCGTGATCGCCAGCTTCACGGCGATGCCGTAAGCCGCGCCGCCGTTCGTCGGGCCAAGGGAAACGCTGGAGTCGATGGCGACGTCTTCAGGCACCTTCACGCCGATCTTCGGGCCGACGGCCTTCATCGCGCCGATGAAGCAGGCGGCATAGCCGACCGCGAACAGCTGCTCGGGGTTGGTGCCGGGCTTGCCGGAACCGGGCGAGCTCAGCTTGACGTCGATGGCGCCATCGCTGGACTTGCCTGCGCCGTCACGGCCGCCGACGGTGTGAGCTTCTGCGGTGTAGAGAACTTTGTCGAGCTTGGTGGTCATGGTGATTCCTTTGGTGATGATGAAGTGGAGGGAGGGTGGTGAAAGGCTTCGTTCTTTCTTGATGGGATCGACCGAAGCGGGAGAAAAATGTTGCGCTGCGTCAGGCTGCCTTCTTGATGCGGTCGCGCAGGGTCTGGATCTGCTGGGTGAGCGAAATCAGTTCGGGCACCGAGCATTCGGTGGCGGCCATCAGGCAGGCCGGCACGTTGGATGCGCGGCTCTTGAGCCTGCGGCCGGCGGCTGTCAGCGTGATGTGCACGCGGCGCTCGTCGGTCACGTCGCGCACACGGGCCACGTAGCCGTTGGCTTCGAGGCGCTTGAGCAGCGGCGTGAGCGTGCCCGAGTCGAGCGAGAGCTTCTCGCCGAGCTCGGAGACCATGAGGCCGTCTTGCTCCCAGAGGGCGAGCATCACGAGGTATTGGGGGTAGGTGAGCTGCAGCTTTTCCAGCACCGGCTTGTAGAGCCGCGTCATGGCCAGGGAGGCGGAGTACACGGCGAAACACAGCTGGTTGTCCAGCTTGAGCATTTCGTCGGCGGGGACTGGGGTGGAGCGCATGAGCTGAATTGTAGCGAGCAATTAGATTGTGTGCAATCTAATTTGCAAGCGTTGGTTTCAACGGAGGCTACAGTCTGCCGGGAACGGGCATTCTGAACCTGCAAGGCCAGTGAATCCAACTTTCATGTCCGCCTGTTGACCCGGCCCCTGGGGCAGCCCTTAAAAAGAGAAGAACGTCGAAAAAGGTTCTCTTCATGCAATCCACCGCTCGCTCTTTCAGTCCATCCGAAGCCGCGAGGCGGCTCGGTGTTTCGGCCAAGGCCTTGCGGCTCTATGAGCAGCGCGGGTTGGTGGAGCCTGGTCGTACTGCGGCAGGGTGGCGGGAGTATGGCCAGAAGGAGATGGCCCGGGCCGCCGAGATCGTCGCGCTTCGCGCGCTCGGCTTCAGCCTTGCGCAGGTGGAGCGGGCGCTGGAAGGCAATTCCCAGGGACTGGAGCCAACGCTGGCGGCGCACCAGACAGCGCTGGAAGCGCAGCTTCGCCAGCTTGCTCGCACGGTCGACAAGGTCCGTGGCTTGCGAAGCGAACTGGCGCAAGGCCGGACGCCGAGCATCGGCGAACTCACAGGCCTGCTGGCACCTGCTGCAGAGGTCCGCATCGCATTCGAACTGCCGTGGCCATGGGGCGGGGAGCTCTTTGAGCTTCGCGACATCCGCGCCCTGAACTACATCATTGGTCCGCTAGGCAGCGGCAAGACCCGGCTGGCGCAGTGCCTCGCCAATGCATTGCCCAACGCCGCCATGCTGGGCCTGGAGAGGCTTGAAGATGACGAGGTGGCAGCAGCAAAGTCGCGGCTGGATGGCGATTCCCTGCTGAAGTCCCGCGTCGACGAAGCCCTGACCTGGCTCGTGGAAGACGGCGCCACGCCGTCGGATGCCTTGATCGCATTGCTCGCGGGGCTGCAGGCCGACGGGCCGGACGCTCTGGTCATCGACATGATCGAACAAGGCCTCGACCACGCAACCCAGGAGGCATTGATTGCCTGGCTGCGCCGCTGCGGGCCCGGCGTGCGGCCCCTCTTCATGCTCACCCGCTCCTGCGCCATCCTCGACCTGACTGCCGTCGGCCCGGACGAAACCATCATCCTCTGCCCCGCCAACCACAGCCCGCCGACCCAGGTGACGCCCTATCCCGGCGCGCCCGGCTACGAGGCGGTTGCCACTTGCCTGGCTTCGCCTGAAGTGAGGGCCCGGACCGCGGGAGTCATGCAGCTGCAGGTGATGAAGAGATCCAGCCTCACCCCTTGAACCGCTTGCGCGTCAACGCCAACGCAATCCAGAACGCCACCACCGCATACACAGCCAGCACCGCCGCGTGCAGCCACCAGTCGGTCGGCCACTGGTCCATGAACAGCGGCCGCACCAGTGCCACCGCATTCGTCAGCGGCAGCCACGCCGCCACGGCCTTGACGGCGGAGGGCAGTTGCTCGAGCGGAAAGAACACGCCGCTCAGGAACATCATCGGCGTCATGAACAGCGTGAAGTAGTACGTGAAGAAGTCATAGCCCTTCGCCAGCGCATTGAAGATCAGCGCGATCGACGAGAAGGTGATGCCCGCGCCGATCAGCACCATCCACGCGACGATGAGCTTCGGGCTGTGGCTGATGCCCAGCCCGAGCATCACGAACAAGATGGCCGTCACGGTGAAGATCGACTTGAACGCCGCCCACAGCATCTCGGCCATCACGATGTCGTCGAGCCCGACGGGCGCGTTCATGATGCCGTCCCATGTCTTCTGCACGTGCATGCGCGAGAACGCCGAATACAGCGCCTCGAAGCTCGCCGCGTTCATCGCGCTCATGCAGATCGACCCGCTCGCCAGGAACAGGATGTAGGGCACCTTCACGCCGTCGACCGACACCTGCCCCACAAGCGCGCCCATGCCGTAGCCGAAGGCCACGAGCCAGATCAGCGGTTCGGCGATGTTTCCGATCAGGCTGGGGATGGCGAGCTTGCGCCACACCAGCAGGTTGCGCAAAAACACGGGCCACCAGCGCAGCGAGATTTCGGGCGGGCGCCACACTGAAGGCGAAGGAGGCGCGGTCGCTGCAATCGGTGCGGTCGTCGTTGTCGTCGTGTTCATGATCTAGCCGTCCTCGCGAATCTGGCGGCCGGTGAGCTTGAGGAAGAGGTCCTCCAGATTCGCCGGCCGATGAAAGGTGCGCAGGCCGCTGTGCTGCGTCAGCGCATCGAGCAGCCGCCGCGCGTCCTGCGTGTAGAAGAACACTGTCTCACCGCTGACTTCCACGCGTGCCGCCATCGCCTTCAGCTCGGGCGATTCCGCCAGCGACAGTGCGCCGTTGCCATACACCTCGACCACGTCGGGCTCCAGGTGCTCGGCGATCAGATCGCGCGGGCGGCCTTCGGCGATCTTGCGGCCATGGTCGAGCACCAGCAGGCGCGAGCACAGGCGTTCGGCCTCGTCCATGAAGTGCGTGGTCAGCAAGATCGACTTGCCCTGCTGCAGCAGCACCTGCAGCCGTTCCCACATCAGGTGCCGCGCCTGCGGGTCGAGGCCGGTGGTCGGTTCGTCGAGCAGCAGCAGCTTCGGGTCGTTGACCAGCGCACGCGCCAGCGACAGCCGCCGCCGCATGCCGCCCGAGAGCTCGCCCGGCTTCGCATCGGCCTTGTGCGACAGCGCCGCGAACTCCAGCAGCTGCGGCACGCGTGCACGCACATGCGCCTTGCTGAAGCCGAAGTAGCGGCCGTACACCACGAGGTTCTCGGCGCAGCTGAAATCCGGGTCGAGCGTTTCGAACTGCGTGACCACGCCCAGCTGCGCCTTGATGGCCAGTGCATCGCGCGGCATCTGCAGCCCCAGCGCGGAGATGTCGCCGCCGTCGGGCGCGGTGAGGCCCAGGCACATGCGGATGGTGGTGGTCTTGCCCGCGCCGTTCGGGCCGATCACGCCCAGGCATTCGCCGGGCGCGATCTCGAACGACAAGTCGTCGACGACCGTGGTGTCGCCATAGCGCTTGCGCAAGTGGCTGGCGTGAAAGAGAGGTGCGGGGGAAGGGGAAGAAGATGTGGGCGGCACACAACCATTCTGACGCAGTCACCTGAAAATCACGGGCGCTCCAAGCCCTCGATAACCCGAGTCGAACCACGCCCCGGCGGCCTCACAATCGACGCCCAATTGCATTGCGCGGTGGGAGGCCCAAGGATGCTGCGTTTCTGGTTGGTGCTGTCGGCTGCGCTGCTGCTCAGCGCCTGCGCACCTTTTCATCGGCCCCTGGCGGCTGCGGACCGCAGCAAGGTCCAGGAAGTCGACGTACGCGTCGTCGTCGCTCAGGAGAGCTTCATGTTCTCCGCACAGCCCCCGGGCGTGAGCGCGGCCACGGGCGGCGGGCTGATCGGCGCGCTGATCGACTCGTCGGTGCAGCAAACGCGCCAGAAGGAGATGAGCGCCGAAGTGCAGGCCATCGTCGGCCCGCTGCTCGACTACGACTACCGCGTGGAGGCGGGCAAGGCGCTGACCACGCTGCTTGCCGAGCCGAGCTCGTTCCCGCTGAAGATCCGCTCCTCGCAGGTGCTCGCGGCGATGCCGCTGAAGGCCGAGCAGGAGGCCCGCATCGCTGCCACGAAAACTGGCCCCGCCTACATGGTGCTGTTGCTGCAATACGCGCTGGAGCCAGGCCTCGGTGCCTTCACCACGCGCACCTCGGCCCTGCTCTGGCAGGACGGCCGCAGCGAGCCGAGCTACCGCGCCTCGGCCATCTTCCAGACGCCCATCGGCGGCACCGCGCGCGCTGCCGTGCTGCGAAGGCTCACCGCGAACGACGGGCAGGTGCTGCGCGGCGTGATGCGCGAGTCGATGGCACAGACCCTGCATGCGGTCGCGCTGGACATTGCCGGCGCCCGTTCAGGTGGCGTTAAGACTGCGCGATTCAACGTCAACGGTTCGTGGGTGACACTGGCCGGCCAGAGCTTCGACGAGCAGCCCGGCCGCGTGCTGTTCCGCGACCAGGACGGCGCCATGTATTCGGTCAGGAACACCGCCCCATGAGGCCACGCCAAGGACTTGCCATCGCTACCGCTCTGGCCATACTCTGCACCATGCCCACTCTCTCGCATGCCGTCACCGAGAGCGAGCCGCTCCCCATGGTTTTCGAGCCCGCGCCTGAGCCGGCCGAACGCCCCAACAGCGTGCCGGCCGTGTCGCTGCGACTCGCGCGCGGCTGCACGCTGTACCTGCCGTCGATCGAAGATGCGCGCAGCAACAAGGCCAACGCCGGCAACCTCACCGTGATGCTGCCGACGGTGCATGCCACGCCCCGGTCCGTGCAGTCGCTGCGCAGCGGCGACGCCACCGGGTGGACGCGCGGCGCGCTGCAGTCGACGAGCCGCTACGGGTTCCAGACAGTGCTGGGCGCACCGCCCGCGAGCGCCGGTGCCAGGCAGGTGACTGCGGATGTGGCCCTGCGCCTGGCCCACGCGTGGTCGGTCGATCTGAACCTGGTTTCGCACGTCGTGCTCAAGGTGAACTACCGCCTGCCCGGCGGCGAGACTGTCTTGCGCCAGTACCACGGCATGGGCACGCGCACCAACTGGGCCAGCGCCAATGGCGAGTTCATGTCGGTGCTGAATCTCGGCCTCGAAGAGGCGGTGCGCGGCATGGCGAGCGATGCCGCCGCGCTCTGCGATGGCCTGCCTTTGCCTGCGCCGGTGGTCGTGCCATGAAGAGCAGACTGGAACTTCACCTGACCTGCGATGTGCCGCACGAATCGCAGATCCCGTTCTTTGTCGCGGTGTGCGAGCAGATCGGGCTGCGGCCGCTGCTGATCGACCATCACCGCGACAACGGCGGCGAGCGAAATCGGCAGCTCTCGGCTACCGCCTGGTTGCGCGCCGATCTCGAAGAAGCCAAGGCCGAAGCGATGGCGCTGGCGCAATGGCTGGCGCGGGCGGGCATGGCAGTGCTGGGCGTGAAGGTCGATGCGCCTGTGCAGGACGCCGACCAGCTCGACTGCGACGGCCAGTATTTCGAGTGGCGCGGCAAGCTGCGCCAGCAACAGTGCGACATGTCTGCGCTGCAGCAGCTGTGCGAGGCGCACGGCGCGCAGTTGTCGCGAGACAGCCTGCGTGAGGAAGCCTGCACCTGCTTCGTGACGCTGCGCAGCTGCGAATCCCTGGAGGAATTCACGTCGCGCGTATCGGCCGTGACCGGACAGCTCGAGCGCGACGGCTGGCCGGTGCTGAAGCAGGACTCGGAAATCTGCCTGCTCGACAGCCGCGAATTGCCCCGCAACTGCAGCTGCAATGGCAACTGCACCTAGAGCCTGAGCCCGCTGAACTCCATCTTCATCCACTCGATGAACGCCCGCGTGCGCGCGGGCAGCAGCCGCGCATTGGGATAGATCACGCTCACCGGCCGCGGCGGCGGCTCGAAGTCTTCCAGCACCAGCTTCAGCCGACCCTGCGCCACGTGCGGCATCACCTGGTACGAGAAGAAGGTGCCGAAGCCCATGCCCGCTGCGCACGACTCGATGGCCGGCGCGAGGTGATTGAACTCCAGGCGGTTGTTCGGCGTCACGCTGATCGTCTTGCCGCCTTCGTGGAACAGCCACTGCGCCGGCGCATCGACGCGGCCTCGCACGCAGGGCGCGCCGTTCAGGTCGCGCGGATGCGTTGGCGTGCCGTGCCGCGCCAGGTAGTCGGGGCTCACGGCCACCACGCGGCGGATGGTGCCCAGCGTCTGCGCCACCAGCGACGAATCTTCCAGCGGGCTGATGCGAATGCCCACGTCGATGCCTTCTTCGAGCAGGTTCACGGTGCGGTCGTACAGCCGCACGCTGCAGCGCACTTTTTCGTAGCGCTGCATGAAGCGCACGATGGCCGGCGCCACGTACATGTGGCCGAAGAGCACCGGCGCGGTGATGGTGAGCTGGCCCGCCGGCTCGCGCGCCTCGGCCTTCAACGCGAGGTCGGCGGCGTCGGCCGCGAGCAGCACCTCGCGTGCGCTCGACAGGTAGTGGCGGCCTTCCTCGGTGAGCGAAAGGCGGCGCGTGGTGCGGTGGAACAGGCGCACGCCCAGGTGCGCCTCCAGCGCGGCGAGCGAGCGCACCACCGCGGGCAGCGAGGTGCCGAGCGCCTCGGCGGCGCGGGTCAGGCTGCCCTGGTCGGCAATCTGCACGAAGGTCTGCATGGCCTTGAAACGATCCATGGGGAGATTAAACCGGAAAACGCAGCAGTCAAATACAGGAATGGCTATTCATTCATTTGCCGCAAGAGAGAAGAATCGGGGCACTGTCCCAGCCATCTCGAAAAAGGAACGCCTCCATGAACGCCGCAGTCGCCAATCGCCCCGCCCAGCCCATCAAGCTCTACGGCACCACGCTCTCCGGCCACGTGCATCGCGTGCGGCTGTTCCTCACGATGCTCGGCCTGCCCTTCGAGAACGTCGAGATCGACATGCGCAAGCGCGACAACCGTGCGCCGGAGTTCCTGGCGCGCAACCCCTTCGGCCAGGTGCCGGTGATCGAGGACGGCGACCTTACGCTGGCCGACTCCAACGCCATCCTGGTCTACCTCAACGAGCGTTATGCGTCCGACCCCGCGCGCTGGATGCCGCGCGATGCCGTCGGTGCGGCGCGCGTGCAGCGCTGGTTCTCGGTGGCGGCGGGGCCGCTGGCGTATGGCCCGGCGGCCGCGCGGATCATGGCGCTGTTCGGCCACACCACCGACCCGACGGAGACCGTCAAGCGCTCGCATGCGTTGCTCTCGGTGATGGAGATGCACCTGCAGCAGCAGCCCTTCCTTGCCGGTCCCGCCGCCACGCTGGCCGACATCGCGAACTACGCCTATGTGGCGCATGCGCCCGAAGGCAGCGTGGCGCTCGATACCTACCCGAACGTGCGCGGCTGGCTCGAGCGCGTGGAAGCCTTGCCGGGCTTCGTACCAATGGTGCGCACGCCCATCGGGCTTGCGGCGGTCGCATGATCGCCGCGCCGTTCCACGCCGGCGAGCGGGCGTTGCAGGCCCTGGCGGGCTCGCGCGAGCAGATGGAGGTGGCCGGGCCGCGCGTCATTCGCGACTACATGCCCGACCAGCACCGCGAGTTCTTCGGGCTGTTGCCGTTCCTCGTGGTCGGCAGCCTTGACGCGGATATGCAGCCCTGGGCCAGCGTGCTCGCGGCACCTGCCGGCTTCGCGCATTCACCAGATGCCACGCACCTGCGCGTCGATGCGCTGCCCGCGTCGGGCGATCCGCTCGTTGGCCAGTTGAAGCAGGGCGCCACGCTGGGCCTGCTCGGCATCCAGCCGCATACGCGGCGGCGCAATCGCATGAACGGTACGGTCGAGGCGCTCGATGACGCGGGTTTCATGGTCGCTGTGCAGCAGAGCTTCGGCAACTGCCCGCGCTACATCCAGGCGCGCGAGCCGGTGTTCGTTTCGCCGCGTGCCGATGCAGCGCCGCAGGCGCAATGGCTCGACAAGCTCGACCTTGCGGCGCATCGCCTTATCGGCAGCGCCGACACGCTGTTCATCGCCACCGCCTATCCGAACGAGGTTGCGGCGGGCGACGAGGCCGATGCGAGTTCGCACGGCGTCGATGTGTCGCACCGCGGCGGTCGCCCTGGCTTCGTGCGCATCGACGGCGATGACGTGCTCACCGTGCCGGACTTCAACGGCAACCGCTTCTTCAACACGCTCGGCAACCTGGCGGCGCATCCGCGCGCGGGGCTGCTGTTCGTCGACTTCGACAGCGGCGATCTGCTGCACGTGGCAGTCACGGCAGAGATCGTTTGGGACGGGCCCGAGGTGGCCGAATTCGAAGGCGCGGAGCGGCTGATGCGCTTCCACGTCACGCATGCCTTGCGTCGCCCGGCGGCGTTGCCGCTTCGCTGGGGCGATGCGCAGCTGTCGCCTCACCTGGCGGGCACGGGTCAGTGGAACACGGGAATGCGCCCGTTGACCGACGGCCGGTAGCTCCAGCCGCGCAGGCGCTGAGCATCGAGGTCGGGCGCGCGGCGCAGCAGGGCGTCAAGGCTGGCCGCGGCCAGCGTGCACGCCAATGCCTGGCCGGGACACGCATGCATGCCGTGGCCGAAGCCGAGCATGCGGCGACGGGCGCGCACGAGCATGAATCGGTCGGGATCGGGGTTGAACGCCGGGTCGCGATTGGCCGACGCCAGCAGCACCAGCACCGCATCGCCTGAGGCCAGCGGTGTGCCGGCGATGGTGACGGCTTCGGCGGCAAAGCGCCGTGTGTTGTGCACTGACGGATCGTGCCTCGCGGTCTCCTCGACGATGGCCTGCAGGCCGTCGCGCGTGCGAGTCGACGTGCGCAGCGAAGGCTCGCGCATCAACGCGATCAGGCTGTTGCCAACCAGGCCCGCCGTTGCATCGCAGGTCTGGGATAGCAGGCCGGCCACGTTCGCCAGCAGCGAGCGCGACAGAGGCGCATCGCCCGCACTTTCGGCGAGCACGGCGGCGAGCAGCGTGCCGTGCCGTGGCGACTTGCCTGCCACCAGAACTTCAAAGCGCGTCATCAATTCGCCCGCCGCGGCGCTCGCACGCTGCAACTGCTCGGGCGTGGACAACGGCGACAGGCAGGCCACGAAGTCGCGCATCCACCGGTCCACCTGCGGCAGCGCGTCGTCGGCAAAACCCAGCAGGTGCGCGACGGCCTGCACAGGCATCGAGAACAGCGCGTCGGACAGCGGCTGCTGCTGCGGAACCCGCAGCGCTATCTGCAGGGCTGCCGCGTGCACCGCGTTCAGGTCGAGCCCGGCCAGTGCGCGTTGCAGAGCGGGCCGATGCGCCTGGTGCGCCACGCCGTCGTTCATGCGCACCAGATGGCCGAAAACCTCGCCGGCCGCACTGCCCACGATGGCGCGCGGCACCGGCTCGGCGGGCGGCCGTACACGCAACGCACCGTGCGCGAGCAGCACCTCTTCGATCACGTCCGCGCGGCTCGCGACCCAGAGGCGCAGCTTCTCGTTCCAAGCGAGCGGCGGCCCGTCGCGAAGGGCGGCGTAGTACGGATAGGGATCGGCATGCGTGACGGCAGCGACCGGGTCGGCGGGCATCTCGGCGAGGGTGGGGCTGTTGCTTTCGTTCATGGCATCAGTGTGCGATCGAAGCCGCCGCCACACTTCGTCCGCGAACGAAGTGTCGGATGCGGCGCCGTCTTACGATGGGCGCATGGACACCACCGCTTCATCCGCCGATTTCCAGCTGGCCCGCCTGGCCGGCGCCATTGCCGAACCGGCGCGCGCCCGCATGCTGAGCTGCCTGATGGACGGCCACGCGCGCACTGCCACTGAGCTCGCCACCGTGGCTGAAGTGGCCGCGTCCACGGCGAGCGCGCACCTCGCGCGCCTGAAGGACGAGCGATTGGTCGATCTGCTGGTGCAGGGCAAGCACCGCTACTTCCGCCTCGCCAACGACGACGTCGCCGCCGCGCTCGAAAGCCTGATGGTGGTGGCCGGCGCGCCGCGCACGCCAGAGTTCAAGCCGAACACGCCGAGCCGCCTGCGCAGCGCGCGCACCTGTTACGACCACATGGCGGGCACGGCCGGCGTCACGCTGCACGACAGGCTGCATGCGCAGGGCTGGCTCAGCGGCCTGCAGAGCGGCTCGTATGACCTCACGTCCGAAGGCGCGATCGCGCTGGAGAGCCTGGGCGTGGAGGTCGATGCGGTGCGGCGCTCGCGCCGCCGCTTCGCCTGCGCCTGCCTCGACTGGAGCGAGCGCCGTCCGCACCTGGGCGGTGCGCTGGGCGCTGCATGGCTGCAGCTGTCGCTGCGTCGGGGATGGGTGAGGCAAGAGCTCGACGGGCGGGCGCTCACGCTCACGCCGAAGGCGCAGCGCGAAATGCCCGAGCTTTTCGCGTGATGCTTCGAGCGATCAGGCCTTCAGCTTGAGCAGGTAGATCAACGGCCCGGCCATCGCCGTATCGAGATCGAGGAAGCTCTCGAAGTCCTTGCCCGCCATCCAGTACGCGTCCCAGTTGTTGCGCTTGATGGTCTTCTGCCAGACATCGGCCGTGGTGGCGCGGCGCACGGCTTCGAGCAGCACGGCCTTGCGCTCGGCCGGGACCTTCTTGCCGGTGAGCACGCCGCGCCAGTTGGCGAGGTCGGCGTCCACGCCCTGTTCACGCACCGACGGAATGCCCTGGAACGGCCGCTTCGACGACACGCCGATGGCGCGCAGCTTGCCGCTGGCCAGGTGATCGCTGAATTCGCTGTAGCCCGAGATGCCGGCGGCCGCCTTGCCCGTTTCGAGCGCCTCGACCACCTGTGCGCCGCCGGGGTGCGGCAGGTAGACCAGAGCCCCCGCGTTGCCGGCCACACGCGCCAGCATGCCGGCGTACATGTGGTCCACGCCGCCGGCCGAGCCGCCCGCGATGACCGTCTTTGCAGCATCGGCGCGCAGCTGCGCGATCAGGTCCTTCGGGGTCTTGATGGGCGAGTCGGCCTTCACCGCCACCACTTCGTAGTCGCTGGTGAGCCGTGCCACCGGCGCGACCTGCGCCATCGTGACGGCGGGCTTCTGCAGCGCCACCGCGCCGACCATGACCATGCCGCTCATCAGCAGGGTGTCGGGGTCGGCGTCGTATTTCTCGACGTACTTCGCCAGGCCGATGGTGCCGCCCTTGCCGCCGATGTTCTCGTAGCTGATGTCGCCCACCGCGCCCGACGCGATCATCGCGGCGCCGAGGGCGCGGCCGGTCTGGTCCCAGCCACCGCCTTCATTGGCGGGAATGACGATGCGCAGCTTGGTGGCGAGCTGCGGTTCGGCCGCGCCGGCCATCGTGGGCCAGAGCGCTGCGGGCATTGCGCCCGCGGCAGCGGTCGATGCGATCCATGCCGCAAGGCTGCGGCGAGAGAGGCCGGTCGGCACGAAATGCGACATTTTGTTTCCAGTTCCCTGTAAAAGTAACCGGATGATGTCCGAAAAACGTGTCAATCCCTTGCCTTCGTGGCCTAGGGAAAACCCGCAGGAGCGGGCGCTCTCAGGCTTTCAGCTTGAGCAGATAGATCAGCGGGCCGGCCATTGCGGTGTCGGTTTCGAGGAAATTCTCGAAATCCTTGCCCTCCATCCAGAAGGGGTCCCAGTTGTTCTGTTTGATGGCTTTTTGCCACACATCGGTGGCGGTGGCGCGCCGCACCACCGTCAGCAGCGCCGCCTTGCGGTACGGCGGCACCTTGCGGCCGGTGAGCACGCCGCGCCAGTTGGCAAGGTCGGCTTCCACGCCCTGCTCACGCACCGAGGCGATGCCCTGGAACGGCCGCTTCGACGACACGCCGATGGCGCGCAGCTTGCCGCTGGCCAGGCCCTCGCTGAATTCGCTGTAGCCGGAGATGCCGGCTGCGGCCTTGCCGGTTGCCAGCGCCTCGACCACTTCCGCGCCGCCGGGGTGCGCCTGGTAGACCAGCGATTGCGAAGCGTCGGCCACGCGCGCCAGCATGCCTGCGTACATGTGGTCCACGCCGCCGGCCGAGCCGCCCGCGATGACGGTGTTGGCTGCATCAGCGCGCAGCTGTGCAATCAGGTCCTTGGGGGTCTTGATGGGCGAATCGGCCTTCACCGCCACCACCTCGTAGTCGCTGGTGAGGCGGGCGATCGGCGCCATGTTGGCCATCGTCACGGCGGGCTTCTGCAGCGCGACCGCGCCGACCATGACCATGCCGCTCATCAGCAGGGTGTCGGGGTCCGCATCGTATTTCTCGACGTACTTCGCCAGGCCGATGGTGCCGCCCTTGCCGCCGATGTTCTCGTACACCACGCTGCCGACCGCGCCTGACGCCAGCATCGCGGCGCCGAGTGCGCGACCCGTCTGGTCCCAGCCGCCGCCTTCATTGGCGGGAATCACGATGCGCAGCTTGCTGCTCACGGGTGCATCGGCGGCGGAGGCGGTGCGCGGCCACAGTGCGGCATGTCCTGCGCCAGCAGCTGCGGCCGAGGCCGCGATCCATGTCGAGAAGCTGCGGCGGGAGAGGGGAACGGAACGCGACTGGGTCATCTTCTTTCCGGTTGCTGTGGGGTAAACCGGATGATGTCCGCGAAACGGCGCAATCCCGCGCGGTGGCGGGCAGGACAAACCCTGAGGGCCCGACCTCTGTCGGGGCCCTCCAGAAGACCTTCTTCTTACTGGAACGCCACCTCGGCAAAGCTGCGCAGCTTGCGGCTGTGCAGCCGCGTCGAGCCCTCTTCGCGCAGGATCTCGATGGCCCGCATGCCGATGCGCAGGTGCTGCTCCACGCGCTCGCGGTAGAAGTGGTTGGCCATGCCGGGCAGCTTGATCTCGCCGTGCAGCGGCTTGTCGCTCACGCACAGCAGGGTGCCGTAGGGCACGCGAAACCGGAAGCCGTTGGCCGCAATGGTCGCGCTTTCCATGTCGAGCGCCACGGCGCGGCTCTGGCTGAAGCGGCGCTGCGGCTGGTTGCCGGGCAGCAGCTCCCAGTTGCGGTTGTCGGTGCTGGCCACGGTGCCTGTGCGCATGATCTTCTTCAGGTCGGGGCCCTCGTAGCGTGTGACATCGGCCACGGCCTTCTCCAGCGCGAGCTGGATTTCCGACAGCGCCGGAATCGGCACCCACAGCGGCAGCTCTTCGTCGAGCACATGGTCTTCACGCACGTAGGCGTGGGCCAGCACGTAGTCGCCGAGCTGCTGCGTGTTGCGCAGGCCGGCGCAGTGGCCCAGCATCATCCACGCATGCGGGCGCAGCACCGCGACGTGGTCGGTGATGGTCTTGGCATTGGCCGGGCCGACGCCGATGTTGACCATGGTGGTGCCGCTGCAATCCTCGCGCACCAGGTGGTAGGCCGGCATCTGCGGCAGGCGCGGCGGGGCAGTGCCCTGGCTGCCGTCGAGCAGGTGGCCGTAGGTGGCGCTCGAACCTGCAGCAAGCCCGCGCCGGCGCGTGACCACGTTGCCGGGCTCGATGAAGGCGACGTACTCGCTGTTCTCGTCGGCCATGGCCTCGTGGCCCAGGCGCACGAACTCGTCGATGTAGAACTGGTAGTTGGTGAACAGCACGAAGTTCTGGAACCACTCGGGCGCAGTGCCCGAGTAGTGGCGCAGGCGGTGCAGCGAGTAGTCCACCCGCGCGGCCGTGAAGAGCGACAGCGGCTGCGCCTCGCCGTCGCGGGCCTCGTAGGTGCCGTTGGCAATGCCGTCGTCCATCACGCCCAGGTCGGGCAGGTCGAACACGTCGCGCATGAGGGCGCGGCGCTCGGCGCTCATGGTGCCTTCGATGTGGTCGTTCTCGGCAAAGGAGAAGTGGATGGGAATGGGTTGCGTGCTGGTGCCCACCTCAAGCTCGACCTGGTGGTTTTCGAGCAGCAGGCGGAACTGGTCGAGGTAATAGCGCGAGAACAAATCGGGCCGCGTCAGCGTGGTCTCGTAGCGGCCCGGGCCGGCCACGAAGCCGTAGCTCAGGCCGGCGTTGGCCGGCGGCGTGTGGCGCGAGACGGTGTGCGTGTGCACCCGCACGAAGGGGTAGCAGGCCCGCACCCGGCCCGGCAGCGCCTCGCCGGCAACGAAGCGCAGCATCGATTCGCGCAGATGGGCGAGGCCGCCCTGGTAGATGGCCTTGACCTGTTCGAGTGCAGCGGCGGCATCGGTGAAGCGGGCGGGAGCGACAAAGGTGGGCATGTAGGGCATGACGGCATTGTGCAATGCGCCCGCCGCTTCAGCCGGGGGGAGTCATGCCAGCAGGCAGGCGAGCACTTTCGTGAGCATGTCTTCTACGTCCGTGGCCTGCACCGCGCCGGGCAGCGCCACGTCGCCGTGCATCACGAACACCGGCTTGCCCCACTTGAGCCCCAGCGCCATCTCTGACAGCGTGCCCATGTTGCCGCCGATGGCGACCAGGCACACGCCGCTGCGCGCGACGATGCCGTTGCGCATCTCGCCCATGCCCGTGGGGATGGCCACGCTGAGCCATTCGTTGGCGTTGCGGTCGTCGTCCTCGGGCAGGATGCCCACGACGACACCGCCGGCCTCCGCGGCCCCGCGCGAGGCCGCGGCCATCACGCCGCCGCGTCCGCCGCAGACCACGGACATGCCCGCGCCGGCCAGCGCATGCGCCACCGCGTGGGCGGCCTCGCATTCGGCCGGGCCGCCGTCGCCCGGGCCGATGATGGCCACGGGCTGGCGGTAGCGCTGCGGCCCCCGCTGCTTCTGCGCGAGGCGCGCCAGCGCCTCAGTGACCGGCGCCGACAGCACCACGCTCGCGCCTTCGCGTAAAGACATCGCCCACTCCCATCACGATCACACAGACCACCATCAGTACCAGCGACAAGGCCGCCGCCACCGCGAAATCGGAACCGCCGTCGCCCACCTGCGCGAGCAGCATCAGCGGCAGGATGTTCAGCTGAGTGCCCACCAGCGCCAGCGCCGTGCCGTAGGTGCCCATCGCGATCGCGGCCACCATGCAGGCGTTCGACAGCACCGAGGGCATCACCTCGGGCACCACCGTGTCCCAGAAGGCACGCGCTTTCGAAGCACCCAAGGTGCGCGCCGCCTGCGCCGGGCGCAGGTCGAGGTTGGCGAACACCGGGTACAGCGACAGCGCCACGCGCGGAATCAGGTAGTAGGCATAGGCAAAGCCCAGGCCCGACACGCTGTAGATCCAGCTGCCGATGGCGGCCGGGTCACCGCCGAGACCCGCGAGCAGCTGCGTCACGAAGCCCGCGCGGCCGAAGGCCAGGATGAAGCCGTAGGCAATCACCAGCCCCGAGAAGGCCAGCGGCAAGCCCAGCAGCGTCATCATCCATTGGCGTCGGCCTTCGGGCTGGCGCGCCAGCTCGATGGCGATGCAGGTGCCCACCAGCGCCGAGATCGCGCCCGCCGCGAGGCCGAGGCCCAACGTATTGCGCAGCGCGCCCAGGAACAGCGGGTTGCCGAACAGCCGCCCGAAGGCGCTGCCGCCCTCGGCGAAGGCTTCGGGCAGCAGCGCCGCGAGCGGCACCGCGAAGAAAAGCGCCATGAAGGCCCATGCGGGCCAGGCGCCAAAGCGTCGCATCACGGCCTGCTTACTTGCCCAGCGCGGCCTGCGCCCAGAGCTTGTCGACTTCGGCCTTGCGCTCGGAGGCCTTCACCACGTCGAGCGGCTTGATCTGCGGCGCGGCCGGCATCTTGGCCGCCACGTCGGCGCTCAGCGGCGTGCCCGGCACAGCCGGACGCACGAAGCCCTGCGCGAACAGCGACTGGCCTGCCTCGCTCATGATGAAGTTGAGCCACAGCTTGCCGGCGTTCGGGTTCGGGCCGTTCTTCACGAGGCTGATGGCGTAGGGTGCGGCCACGCTGGCTTCCTTGGGAATCACGACTTCCACCGCGTCGCCCATGCCGTCGACGTGCTTGGCCTTGAGGCCGTCGTTCTCGTAGCTGATCCACACCGGGATCTCGCCCTTCAGGAACTTGGCGTACGGCGTCGTGCCTTCCACGCGCAGCACATTGCCGGCCGAATGCAGCTTGCCGAGGTAGTCGGTGCCGGGCTGCACGTTGTCGACGCTTCCGCCGTTGGCGTAGGCCGCTGCAAAGGTCAGTACCTGGCCGATGCCGGTGGAGCGCGGGTCAAGGTAAACCACCGTGCTCTTGAACTCGGGCTTGAGCAGGTCGGCCCAGCCGGTGGGCACGGTCTTCACCAGCTTCTTGTTGACCAGGAAAGCGATGTTGAGCGTGTGGATGGTGAACCAGCGGCCCTCGGCCTCGCGGAACACGGGCGGCAGCTTGTCGAAGTTGACGGGCTTGAAGGGCGCGACCACGTCCTTCTTCGCGGCGTCGACGGCCGAGGCGGCGAAGTAGTAGGCGGTGTCGGCCTGCGGGCGGCGCTTGGTCTTTTCGAGTGCGACCACGGTGGCGGCGGAGCCGATGTCGTTGTAGGTCAGCTCGATCTCGGGGTAGCGCTTCTTGAAGTCGCGGAACAGCGACTTCCAGTTGGCCCATTCGGGGCCGGTGTCGAAGGAGACGCACAGGCCTTCCTTCTGAGCCTCGGCGTACAGCGCCTTCTCGCCTGCGTAGAGCTCGGGGACGTCGAAGGCGAAGGCGGTGCGTGCCGCGAGGGTTGCCAATGACAGTGCGGGCAGTGCGCCGGCGGCCTGGATCAGATGTCTGCGTTGCATGGTGGCTCCTTGAAGGAAAAGGTCAGTGGTCAAGTAAACGAAGGTGTTCGGGCGCGATGGCGATGGCCTCGGCAGCGGGCAGGGACGATTCGGCAAGGAATGGCTTGCCCGCACCCGGCACCTCGAAGTCGTAGCGCGTGAGCGCGCCCAGGTAGCGCTGCGCGCCGGTGCGGCCCGCGAGGCGGTTCACGGCGTCGGGCGCCGGGTCGGCTCGGATGTGTTCGGGGCGCACCAGCACGTGCAGCGCGGTGCCGAAGGGGCGGTGGCCGGTGTCGGCGAAGACTTCGGCAAAGCCCAGGTCCAGCCGGCCGGGCGAGGCCACCTTCGCGGGCAGGATCGTCGAGAGTCCGACGAACTCGGCCACCGCGCGGCTCGCGGGGTTTTCGTAGATCTCGCGCGGCGTGGCGATCTGCAGCAGCCGGCCGTCTTTCAGCATGGCCACGCGGTCGGCCATCACCAGCGCTTCTTCCTGGTCGTGCGTGACCAGCAGCGTGGTGGCGTTGAAGCGTTGCTGTATCGAGCGGATCTGGTCGCGCAGATGGCCGCGCACGCTGGCGTCGAGGGCCGACAGGGGCTCGTCGAGCAGCAGGGCGCGCGGGTCGATGGCCAGCGCGCGGGCAAGGGCCACACGCTGCTGCTGCCCGCCCGAGAGCTGTGCCACGGCGCGCTGCGAGAAGTCGCCCAGCCCCACGATGTCGAGCAGCTGCTGCGCGCGCTTGCGCCGCTCGGCCGTTGCCAGCTTGCGCAGCTTGAGCCCGTAGGCCACGTTGTCGAGCACGCTCAAGTGCGGAAAGAGCGCATAGCTCTGGAACACCATGCCGATGTGGCGCTGGTGCACCGGCGTGCGCGACATGTCTTCGCCGCCGAGCATGATGCGGCCGGTGTGGCCCGTCTCCAGGCCCGCCACCAGCTTGAGCAGCGTCGACTTGCCCGAGCCGCTGGGCCCGATCACCGCCAGGAGCTCGCCGGTGCGTACGTCGAGCGACACGTCGTGCAGGCCGTGCGTGCTGCCGGGGTAGTTGTAGCTGACGTTGTCGAACAGAAGACTCATGTGCGCTGCTTTACAAGGGAAGAAGAAAGAAGCGCCGACGCACTGGCCAGCACAAGAAGGATCACCGTGGCCGCGCAGGCAAAGCCCGTGGCGCCGTAGAAGGCCTGCAGCAGCACCACCGGGTAGGTGCGGTTCTGGAAACTCGTGAGCAGGTTCGACACGCCGAACTCGCCCACCGAAATGGCAGCGACCATCACCAGCCCGCTGATCAGGCTCTGCCGCAGGCTCGGCAGCACGATGCCGGTGAACTGCTGCCAGCCCGAGGCGCCGAGCGTGGCGGCCGCCTGTTCGAGCCGGCCGAGGTCGAGGTGGCGCAGGTCGGTGAGCAGCGTGTTGGTGAGGTAGGGCAGGGTGAGGATCGCGTGCGCCGCGATCAGCAGCGGCATCGAGCCCAGCCAGGGCGCGAGGTCGGTGTTGAACACGATCATGTAGCCGAAGGCCAGAGTGATCGCGGGCACCGCCACCGGCGTGGCGCTCACGATGCGCGCCGCCAGGCTGCCGCCGCGCCGCGCGCCGTGATACAGCGCATAGGCCAGCGGCAGCGCCAGCACGGTGTTGATGGCGCAGGCAGCCATTGCCACCACGAGGCTGCTCACGAAGGCCTTGCGAAAGGAGGTGTCGAGCCAGAGGTCGACATACCACTGCCCCGTGATGCCCGTGGGCAGCAGCGTGTTGGTCCAGTTGCCGCCCACGCTGCCTACCAGCAGCAGGGCGATGGGCAGCAGCAGGTACAGGCCGTAGATGAGCGAGATGCCGCGGATCAAGGTTGTCTCCAATGTCATGGACACCCGGCATACTTTCCGGATGCGCTACTGTCCGCGCCGAGCATGCCGCCGCGTTGCCTCGAATTCTAGGAACCGCATGCGTACTTATGGGTGAAAGTTGGATGACGACACTTGAGCAATCGGAAAGCGTTTTTCATGCAGCTTTCACGAAGCGGAGCCATGCATGAAGCGCGACTGCCCCACCATCCAGGAGCTGCTGGCCTTCGACGCCGTGGCGCGCCACCAGAGCATCACGCTAGCGGCCGGCGCCCTGTGCATCACCGTGAGCGCTGTCAGCAAGCAGATCGCGGGGCTGGAGGCCTTCCTCGGCCGCGAGCTGCTGCAGAAGAACGGGCGCGGCGTGCAGCTCACGCCGCAGGGGCGCGTGTACTGGCAGAAGATCTCGGGCGGCCTGCGCGCCATAGAAACAGCGACTTTCGAGGCGCGCTCGGGCGACGCGGGCGCCGGGCTGCTCACGCTGGCGAGCGTGCCCACCTTCCTTACCAAGTGGCTGATTCCGCGTCTGCCCGCCTTCAGCCAGAAGAGCCGCCACGTGATGCTGAGCTTCAGCCGTCACCTGGAGCCGAGCGACGGCATTCCGGCGGGCGTGGACGCCGCGATCAGATACGGCCCCGACGGCTGGCCCGGCGTGGTGTCCGAATACATCGCGGGGCGCGAGTTCGTGCTGATCGTGGCGCGCTCGCTGGTCGAGGGGCGGCACCGCATCGCGCAGCCCGCCGACATCGTCGGCCACACGCTGCTGCATCACGAAGGCGCGCCCAGCGCCTGGCGCCAATGGGCCGCGCAGCACGGCGTGCCCGAAGTGCAGATCGTGGCCGGCCCGCGCTTCGCGCAGTATTCGGCGCTGATACAGGCGGCGCTCAACGGGCTGGGCATCGGCCTCGTGCCGAAGCTGCTGGTGCAGGAAGAACTCGCCGAAGGCTCGCTGCTGAGCCCGTGCGGCACGCCGGTGAGCGTGAACCAGGGTCACTACCTCTGCTACCGGCCCGACCGGCTCGACCTGCCGGCCTTCGCGGCGTTTCGCGAATGGCTGCTGGAAGAAGGTCTGAAATCGCGCGGCGTGGAGACCGAGGCATGATCGCCGCGACAACCAAGGAATCGAACCGATGAAAGTCGCAGTCATGGGCGCCGGCGCAGTCGGCTGCTACTACGGAGCCATGCTGGCGCGTGCCGGGCATGAGGTGGTGCTGGTCGGTCGGCCTTCGCACGTGGAGGCCGTCAACGCCAAGGGGCTCCGGCTGGAGACCAAGGCCTTCGACGAATTCGTGAAGGTGGCTGCGAGCACCGAAGCCGATGCGGTGCAGGGCGCGGACCTCGTGCTGTTCTGCGTGAAATCGACCGACAGCGAAGCGGCCGCCGCGCAGATCAAGCCGCATCTCGCGCCCGGTGCACTGGTGCTCACCTTGCAGAACGGCGTCGACAACGACGAGCGCGTGCGCTCGGTGCTGCCGGCGAACGAGGTTGCCGCGGCGGTCGTCTACGTGGCGACCGAGATGGCGGGGCCGGGCCATGTGAAGCACCACGGGCGCGGTGAGCTGGTGATCGCGCCCTCGCGCATGAGCGAGCAGGTCGCGCAGCACCTCGTCGCCGCCGGCGTGCCCACGCAGATCTCGGGCAACGTGCGCGGCTCGCTGTGGGCCAAGCTGATCCTCAACTGCGCCTACAACGCGCTCTCGGCCGTCACGCAGCTGCCCTACGGCGTGCTCGCGAAGGGCACGGGCGTGACCGACGTGATCCGTGACGTGGTGGCCGAGTGCCTCGCGGTTGCGAAGGCCGAAGGCGTCGAAGTGCCAGGCGATACCGACGCCGCCGTGCGCGGCATCGCGCAGAGCATGCCCTCGCAATATTCGTCGACCGCGCAAGACCTCGCGCGCGGCAAGCTCAGCGAGATCGACCATCTCAACGGGCTGGTCGTGCGGCGCGGCGAGGCACTGGGCGTGCCCACGCCGGCCAATCGCGTGCTGTTCGTGATGGTGAAGCTGCTCGAGGGCAAGCAACTGCAGGCGGCTGGGTTCTAGCGTCCAGGCAAGGCGACTTCTCGTATCATTTTGAAACGCGCCTGATGCGGCGCGATACGACGAGGTCTGTTACCTCGTTCCCATAAAAGAAGCGCTGGAGGAAATCATGTTCGAACGGATGCAACGGGCCCTTGCGCGGCCCTGGGGTGCGTTTTACCTGCTCGCCGCCCTGGCGAGTACTTCGGTGGTCCAGGCTGCCGAGCCGCAGCAGGCTCACGTCATTTCAAAGCAGTGGTACGCGGACTACGAGGTGGCGTCTGACGGTCGAGCCACGACGACCTACACATCGGCGAACCAGATTCTTCACGCGAGTGCGCTGGAAGACATGAAGTCCGCGACCTTCTCGTACAGCACGAGCATCCAGAAGGGCGAGATCCTGGAGGCCTATACGTTGAAGGCCGATGGGCGGCGTATCACGGCGCCGCCGACCAACTACCAGACCGAGGTCAACAACGGACGTGACGGGGCAAAGCCGCTCTTCTCTGACTACACACGTCTTTCGGTGGTGTTCCCGGACGTGGCCGTGGGCGACACGGTCGGCGTGAAATATCGGATCGCGGACAAGGAACCGATCTTTCCGGGGGCCTTCTCGGTCGTCCAGTCCTTCTCGCCTTTCAGCGTCTATGAAGACGCCCGCATCACGGTCCGGTTCGCCAAGGCGCTCGACCTGAAGTTCGAAAGCCACAACCTGCAGGAAGAAGCTGCCAGCGAGGACAGCGGCCTCCAGGTGCGTACATGGCGCTATCGCAATCCTTCGCCGCGGACGTACGACGAGGCCGATGAAGGAATCTGGCGCTTGGAGGAATTCCCGGTGTTGATGGTGAGCACCTTTCCGAGCTACGAGTCGATCGCCAAGGCCTACGGCGACCGCGCGTTGCCCAAGGCCGAACCCGATGCCCGTGTGACCGCATTGGCGAAGTCCATCGTGGGCGACCAGTCCGATCCGCTCACGCGTGCCCGACTGCTGTACGAATGGGTCTCCCGCAACATCACCTACGGGGGCAATTGCATCGGCGTAGGCGCGGTCGTGCCGCGAGACACCGATACGGTGCTCGACAACAAGATGGGAGATTGCAAGGACCACGCCACACTGCTGCAGGCACTATGGCGCGCCGCCGACATCCGGGGCGAACAGGTGTTGATCAATGCGGGTAGCCAACTCGATCTGCCGGCCATACCCGTCGTGTCCATGGTCAACCATGTCATCAACTATCTGCCCGACTGGAAGATCTACCTGGACGCCACGGCCAAGGAGATTCCCTTCGGCTACCTGCCAAGTGGCTCGCATGGCAAGCCCGTCCTCCACGTGGGCGCGGCCACGGCGCTGGCGACGATTCCACCCTCGGCCCCCGACCGGGCGCAGCAGCATGTGCGGACCAGGCTGCGCATCAGCGCAGACGGTAGCGCGACGGGCGATGTCCAAGTCAGCTTCAAGGGAGCACGAGCCGCGCAATGGCGCACTTACATGCGCGACCTCAAGGCGACCACGGTTCGCGACTTCGTTCGACGCACGCTGTCGGCCTCCGGCTTCAAGGGCAAGGGCGAACTCGATCGCGGCGACTTGTCTGAAGCCAAGGCCCTGGCGGACGAGTACTCGTTCGGTCTCACCTTCGAGATAGACAACTATCTGCAAGCCGGCACCTCAGGGGCCTTCCGGCTGACACCCGTTGTCAGCCTGCCGTTGTCCGTTTCCCGTTTTGCATTCAAGGGCGACCAGGCTCCTGTCACGCGGCGCCACTACTGCGAGGGATTCAAGACCGACGAAAGCTATGACATCGAACTGGCACCCGGCGTGAGTTTTGCCCAGTTGCCAGAATCGATGACGAAGCGCGGGCGATATCTTGAGTTTGCGAGCAGCTACAAGCGTACGAAAACCGGTGTGCGCGTCGTGCGCGAGGTGTTCGACAAGACGCCGGAAGGAATCTGCACTCCGGACTTCATGAACGGGTGGCAAGCCGAAGTCGAACCCATTGCGCAGAACCTGAAGTCGCAGATCTTCTACAAGCGAAAGTCACGCTGAGGCCTCCGAGACGCCTTCCAAAAAGGTCGAAAACTTTGCGCTTCCCCTGACCGCCTAGCCGGGCATCGGTTCGCGCATCGTCACAAATTCTTCAGCGGCCGTCGGGTGAATGCCCACGGTGCTGTCGAAGATCGCCTTCGTCGCACCCGCACGCATCGCCACCGCGAAGCCCTGCACCACTTCGCCCGCGTCCGCGCCCACCATGTGCAGGCCCACCACGCGGTCGCTCGCCTTGTCCACGATCAGCTTCATGAACGTGCGCTCGCTGCGGCCCGACAGCGTGTGGCGCAGCGACTTGAACTCGCTCGAGAACACCGTCACCTCGCCGAACTTCGCGCGCGCGTCGAGTTCGCTGTAGCCGCAGGTGCCGATGTTCGGGTGCGTGAACACGGCCGTGGGAATGAATTCGTAGTCGAGCCGGCGCTTGCCTTTGCCGAAGAGCTCGTCGACCACCACCATCGCCTCGGCCAGTGCCACCGGCGTGAGCTGCACGCGCGTGGACACGTCGCCCACCGCGTAGATTGACGGCACCGAGCTGCGGTAGTGCGCATCGACCGCGATCGCGCCGCGCTCGTCGAGCTTCACGCCCGCTGCTTCGAGGCCGAGCCCCTGCGTGTTGGGCACGCGGCCGGTGGCAAAGAGCACCGTGTCGGCCTCGATCTGCTGGCCGCGCGCCAGCGTGACCGTGAGTCCGTGCGGTCCGCGCGTGACCGAGGAGGCTTCGCAGTTCAGCCGGATGTCGACACCGGCCTTGCCCATCTCGTTCGCCAGGAACTGCCGCACGTCGTCGTCGAAGCCGGTGAGCAGGTGCGCGCGGCGGTGCAGCTGCGTGACCTTGGAACCCAGCCCGTTGAAGATCGATGCGAATTCACAGGCAATGTAGCCGCCGCCCACCACCAGCAGGCGCTTGGGGAACGGGTCGAGGTCGAACATCGCGTCGGAGGTCACGATGTGCTCGCGGCCTGGAATGTCGGGCACGAAGGGCGTGCCGCCGGTGGCCACCAGCAGGTGGCGCGCGGTGTGGCGCCGGCCGTCGATTTCCACCGTGTGGGCATCGACCAGCTGCGCCCATCCGGTGACGAGCGTGACGCCCGAGTTCTTCAGCAGCGAGGCATAGACGCCGTTGAGCCGCGTGATCTCTTTTGCGCGCTGCGCCTTCAGGTGCGCCCAGTCGAACTGCGGCGCCCCATGCAGCTTCCAGCCGTAGCCCGCGGCTTCCTCGAAAGACTCGGCATAGCCGGCCGCATAGCTGTAGAGCTTTTTCGGAATGCAGCCCACGTTGACGCAGGTGCCACCGAGTTCGGCGGCCTCGGCGATGGCGACGCGGGCACCGGTGTGCGCCGCCATGCGAGCGGCGCGAACGCCCCCGCTGCCGCCGCCGATGACGAAGAGATCGAAGTCGAATGTGGGCATGAAAGGCTTGCTCCTTGGCCGCCGACTGTAGCGGCGGGGCGAAGGCAGCGCTTTCAGCGGGGCTTGCGGTGGGGCGTTCTCAGCGCGAGTCCGGCGAGGTCCAGAGCTTGCGCGGATCGTCGCTGCGCTGGCCTTGCGGCTGCGGTTGGGGTGCGATGCCGCGCTGCTGCTGGAGCGCGCGCAGCTGGGCCTCCTGCGCCTGGCGCATTGCGTTCTGCTGGGCCTGCTGTTGGGCCTGCACCTGCTGCTGCGCCTGCGCGGCGCGCAACTGCATTTCCTGTTGCTGGCGGAGCATCTGTTGCTGGGCCAAGGCCTGCTGTTGGGCCGCGCGCTGTTGCTGGAGCTGCATCTGCTGCATTTGCTGTTGTTGAAGCAACTGTTGCTGCTGCTGGGCTTGGGCTTGTGCGGCACGCTGCTGCATTTCCTGCTGTTGACGCAGCGCCTGTTGCTGCTGGACCTGCAGTTGTTGTTGCTGCTGTTGCTGTTGCCAGCGCTCCTGCTCGCCGCGCTGGCGCCAGTCTTGTTGCGCCCGCCAATCCTGCTGTTGGCGCCATTCCTGTTGCTGACGCCCGCCCTGCTGGCGCTGCCATTCCATCTGCTGTTGTTGCTGCAGTTGCTGCTGTTGTTGAATCTGTGCGGCCTGCGCCGCGCGCTGCTGCATCAACTGCTGCTGTTGCGCCTGCTGGAACTGGACCTGCTGTTGCTGCCGCGCCATCAGCGCCGCCGCCGGCGGCATCACCGCGGCGGGCCGGCCGAAGCCGCCGCCGAAGCCGTTGATGGCGATGCCCGGCGTGGGCGCCACCGGCCCGCGCGAGAAGCGGTCGTCCGGCAGCCGCACCAGGTCGCGCCGCCCGAAAGAGCCGCGGCCGAAACGGTCGGCGGGCAGCACAGTCACGGCGGCCGGCATCTGCTGGTTGGCATAGAAGTCGTTGCGGGCCTGCCGGTTGTAGATGGCCATGCGGTTCACCTGGTCCACATAGCGCTGGCTCGCGTGGTAGCCAGGGCGCCATTGCTCGCCCGGGGCCAGCGGGAACCAGCCCACGCCGTTGCGACCGTTGCCGATCTGCACGCCAGCATTGGCACCGCCACCCACGAAGCCCACCAGCGCGGGCGAATACACCGGCCGCCCGTTCGGACGCCCCGGCACCCAGCCCCAGCGCGGACCCACGCGAGCCCATCGGCCGTAGTGGAAGGGCGCGAAGCCCCACGGCGCGGCGTCGACCCAGGTCAGCCCCCAAGGCGCGACATTGACCCACTGGCCGTCGCGGTACGGCGCCCAGTCGGCATCGACGTTGCGCGGGAACCAGACGTCGCCATACGTGGCGTCGCTTTGCCAGTCGCCGTAGTTGTCGAGCTGCTGGTAGCCGACCACCTCGCGCGACACATAACGTGCGGAGACCGACTGGTCTTCGAGGCGGTTGCGCTCGGCCACCCAGGCTTCAAAACCGCCGGTCTGCTGCGGCGCTCCGCCCACGGCCGAAAGGTCGCGGCCCGACACGGTGAGCTGCTGCCGCGCGCCCAGCGATTGAGATTGGCCGTTGTCGCCGTAGAGCGTGACGCGGCCTGAGGCCACGGCCACCCAGGTGGTGCCGGCGGCCGGATCGGATGCGATGCGGTATTCGCCCGGCTCGTCGATCACCACCGCGAGATTGCCGGTGTCGACCTCGACGCGCTGGCCCGCCAGCTCGTCGCGCACGCGCAGCTGGAGGTTGCCCTGGTTCGAGGTGATGCGCGCCGTGTCGTCGTCGAGTTCGGAGAACTCCACATGCGTCTGCCCGTCGAGCCGCAGCGCCGCCGAGCCGATGTACAGCTCGGCCCGCGCGTTGCGGTCGGTCCAGAGGCGGTCGCCGGTGGTGATGGGGCGGTTGGGCTGCGCGTCGTACCAGCTGTCTTCGCCGGCAGGCGCGAAGCTCACCGTGCCCTGTTGGAAGTTGAGGCGGGCGACGCGGCCCGGCGGGTCTTGCTGCGCGCTGGCCGCGAGGCCGACGCACAGCAGCGCCAGGCCGAGCAGCCATCGGCGCGGGGCGGAAAGCATGGAAAGGGCGGGTTGGCTCATGGCGTTGTTCTCTGATCCTCGGGACGATGCGAAAGCGCTGTGTTTGTAACGCGCGAGAATCCGCTGCCGCTGTCACCGCCTGCCCACTGCTTGGTGAAGCGCGCGTGCAATCGGCAACCGGCTGTAAGGAGGGATACCCATGAAAAACCAGAAAAACGCATGCCCCACGAGCGTCGCGCGCTCCCGAAACAATAGCGTGACTGCGCTGTGCCTGGTGGCCGCAGCAACCCTTGCAGCCATTCCCGCGACTGCCATTGCCCAGCTGGCGCGCAAGCCGTCTTATTACCAGCAGCAGAACCAGCCGCAGCCCGAAGGCCCGGCCGCGCAGCTCGTGCCGCGCCCTTCGGTGCCGTCGTCGCTGCCCGCGCTGCGCAGCCAGGGCGACTTCGACCAGATGGCGCGCGTCTATGACGCCGGCACGCCCATGCAGCTCGCACACGTTCTGTTCGCCATCGACCGGCAGGCCAGGCCGGCGCGCATGTACTACATCGACACGCCGCGCTACCAGCTGCACGTGCGCTTCCTGCGCGACACCCGGCTGGTGCCGAGCACCGCCAAGCGCGAGATCGACCGCAACTACCTCGTGCCCGACCGCTGCTTCCTGTTCGGCACGCTGAGCTGGCAGCAGAACATCGGCACCTTCACCTACGAGTTCTGGGAGGGCGACCGGCTCACCGCGGCGCTGCTGCGGCAGGCCGACGAGCAGGTCAAGGCCAGCTTCTTCGCGCCCGTGAAGTTCAAGACCAACTCCACGCTGCACGAGCGCGTGGCGAAGGAAGCCGGCATCGACTCCGTGAGCCAGGAGGCGCTGATCCGCGAGCAGCCTTTTTTGCCGATGAACCTGGGCACCGCCACCGGCCGCGTGCGCATCGTGGATGATGAATCGGGCATCAACGCGCTGCTGCCCGACGACATCGCCGTGCTGCGGCAGGTGCCTATCAGCCTGCCGCCGGTGGCGGGCGTGCTGACCGAACGGCCCTCGACCGCGCTCTCGCACGTCAACCTGCTGGCCAAGGGCTGGGGCATTCCGAACGCCTATGTGCGCGACGCCGCCACGGTGCTGAAGGCGCACGCGGGCCAATGGGTCGCGTTGAAGGTGGCTGCCTCGGGCTACCAGGTGCGCCGCCTCACGCCTGAAGAGATCGCGGCGCTGCCACCGCGCGCCGTGCGCACAGCGTCCACCGGCGCCACGCCCGGCAGCGCGCGCGCCGTCAAGCCCGACCTGCGCGAAACCCGCCTGCTGCCGCTGGCGTCACTGCGCGCGCGCAACAACGCGCAGTGCGGCACCAAGGCCGCGAACCTCGGTGCCATGCTGGCCGCGCACATTCCGGGCACCTCGGTGCCCGACGGCTTCTGCATTCCGTTCGCGTACTACGACCGCTTCATGCGCGCCAACGGCCTGGCCGAGCGCATCGCGCGCATGCAGCAGCAGCCCGGCTTCTCAAGCGATCCGAAGCTCCGCCAGAAGGCGCTGGCGCAGTTGCGCGACGAGATCGTGCAATGGCCTGTCGATGCTGCCACCGCGGCGGCATGGCGTGCCGCGTGGCAGTCGCAGCTGGGCGGTAGTGGCGTGTTCGTGCGCAGTTCGTCCAACTCCGAAGACCTGCCCGGCTTCAGCGGCGCGGGGCTCTACACCACGGTGCCCAACGTCAAGACCGGCGACGCGCTCGAAGTTGCGGTGAAGAAGGTCTGGGCCTCGGTCTTCAACCCCGAAGCCTGGGAAGCCCGCAGCGCCGCGGGCTTCGGCGCAGAGTCGGTGCTGATGGGCGTGTTCGTGCAGACCGCCATCGACTCGACCAACGCCGGCGTGATGATCACGCGCGACCCCTTCGACGCGGGGCATCCGCATGTCACCTACATCTCGGCCAAGCGCGGCATCGGCATCCGCGTGGTCGAAGGGCAGCGCGTGGCGGAGCAGGTGATGTATTCGAGCTGGTCGAAGGCTATCCAGGTGCTGAGCCGCTCGGCCGAAGAAACCTCGTTGCAGCTCGACAAGGAAGGCGGGGTGAAAGAGGTGCCGGTGGAGGTGGGGCGCAACGTGCTTACGGACGAGCTGGTGGTGCGGCTTGCCAACGTGGGCGCGGCCGTGAAGCGAACGTTCAACGCGGTCGATCAGGACATCGAGTGGGCCACCGTGGGCGACCGCATCGTGCTGTTGCAGGCGCGGCCGTATGTGGAGCGGCGGCGCTGAGCCAGCGTCGCGCAGGCTCTGGTCGCCGCCGCCCACCGGCGTCGGCCTTCAACCGTACAGATACTGCGGCAGCCACAACGTCAGCCCCGGCCAGATGTACATGAACACCATGCACAGGATCACGATCAGCATGTACGGCATCATCCCCGCGAAGATCTGGTTGATCGTCACGTGCGGTGGCGACACTCCCTTCAGGTAGAAGGCCGACATCGCCACCGGCGGCGAGAGGAATGCCGCCTGCAGGTTCACGAACAC
This sequence comes from Variovorax sp. OV084, assembly GCF_900111625.1. NCBI lineage: Bacteria > Pseudomonadati > Pseudomonadota > Betaproteobacteria > Burkholderiales > Comamonadaceae > Variovorax > Variovorax sp. OV084. The sequence goes on from NZ_FOII01000019.1 coordinate 72,174, forward strand.
CAGCACGCCGAACAGCAACGGGTCGATCTGGAAGTGCGCGAGCAGCGGCAGGAAGATGGGCACGAAGATCACGATGATCTCGGTCCACTCCAGCGGCCAGCCCAGCACGAAGATGATTGCCTGCGACAGCAGCAGAAACTGCAGCGGTGTGAGGTTCATGCCCATCACCCACTCTTCGATGATGCGCTGGCCGCCCAGCAGCGCGAACACCGCCGAGAACAGCGCCGAGCCCACGAACAGCCAGCAGACCATCGACGTGGTCTTGAGCGTGAGGAACACGGCCTCCTTGGTCTTCTTGAAGTCGAGCGTGCCGGCCTGCCATGCCATGAGAAAGGCGCCGGCCGCACCGACCGCGGCCGACTCCGTGGCGGTGGTGATGCCGAACAAGATCACGCCCAGCACCACCAGCGTCAGCGTGGCCAGCGGCATCACCGACGACACCAGCATGCGCAGGATCTCGAATTGCTCCGCGTCCATGCGCCAGTAGTACCAGGAGAGCAGCGCGAGCGTGAAGAGACTGGCCAGCAGGAAGCCTGTGTAGAAGGCTTCGGGCACTGCGGCGGTTTTCGGTGCATCGACGGCTTCGCCTAGTTGTTGCAGGCCGCCTTCCGCAGCAGGCGGCGCTGAAGGGGCCTCGCTGCCGGGTGGTTCCTCGACACCGCCGGGAGGCTCCTGCAGGCCGCCTTCCGATGCAGACTCTTTCGGCTCGTCGGACGTGGGTGGTTCAGCGAGCCCGGTGCCGGAGGCCTCGGGCGATGCAGCAGCGGCCGGGGCTTCGGCCTTCTGCGTCGCCTGTTGCTCCGCGACCGTCGGTGCGTTGTTGTCCTTCTGCGAGTAGATAGTCACGTACCACCACACCGAGCCCAGCGTCGCAACTGCGAGCGCCAGCGGCACCAGCGCATTCAGCAGGCTGCGCAGCAGCAGCCACCAGGTGATGCGCACGCCTTCCGCCGCGCCGCGCATAGCACGCGCGGGCGACACCACGGCCGCGAACAGCGCCGGCAGCATGCGCGGCGAATAGCTCGCCGCAATGTGCGCAACCCACGGCGTGACCGGCGCGCGCTGCTGGTCGGGCGGCAGCTTGGGCGCCACCTTCGGCTGCAGCAGCGCCCAGCCGATCACGTAGAGCAGGTAGAGAAATGCGAGGAAGAAGCCCGGGAACATGGCAGCCGCATAGAGCTTGACCACCGACTGCCCGGCCACTGCCGCGTACACGATGATCATCACCGAGGGCGGAATGAGAATGCCGAGCGTGCCGCCCGCGGTGATCACGCCAGCCGCGAGCCGCGTGTCGTAGCCCGCGTTGAGCATCGGCCGCATCGCGATCACGCCCATCAGCACCACCACCGCGCCGACCAGGCCGCTGGCGATGCCCCAGAAGGTGCAGACGATCAGCGTGGTCACCGCCAGCGAACCCGGCACGCGGCGGAACGCGAGCTGCACGCTGTGGAACATCTTGTCGACCAGCGCGCCGCGCTCCATCACGTAGCCCATCAGCACGAACAGCGGTATCGAGAGCAGCGTCTCGTTGGTCATGGCGCCGAAGGCGCGCTGCACCATCAGGTCGAAGACCTTGTTGTCGAGCCAGGGCGAGGCAGGGTCGTAGAAGGCGATGAAGCCGAAGAACATGCCCAGCCCCATCAGCGTGAACGCCGTGGGAAAGCCCAGCATGATCACGACCACGATCAGCCCAAGCATCAGGAGGCCGAGTGCGGGTTCGCTCATGCCGCACCTCCAGTCGTGTCGCTCTTGCGCTGCTGCGCGGCCTGCTCGATGGCCTTGGCCTTGTCGATCACCTCGCGCTTGTCGGCTTCATCGACGTAGCTGCTGCCGGCGAGCTGCTCGCCGACCACGTCCATTTCTTCCGCGTCCTTCAGGCGCGGCGTCCACACGCCGGTCTTCAGGCACAGCGCGCAGCGCACCATCTCCGCGATGCCCTGCAGCAGCAGCACCGCGCCGGCCACGGGAATCACGAACTTGAACGGGTACACCGGAATCGGGTCGGCATTGAAGGTCTGCTCGTGCATCGCCAGCGATTCGCCGAAGTAGGTCCAGCCCGACCAGGTGAGCGCCACCACGCCGGGCAGGAAGAAGAGCGCGAACAGCACGAGATCGAGCGCGGCCTGCGTGCGCGGCTTCATGCTGCCGTAGAAGAAGTCGCCGCGCACATGGCCGGCCTGTGAGAGCGTGTAGGCGCCGCCCATCATGAAGAGCGTGCCGTAGAGCATGTTGTTGGCGTCGAAGATCCAGGCGGTGGGCGCGTTGAGCGCATAGCGCTTGAACACCTCGCCGCACACCAGCAGCATCAGCGCCACGATGAGCCACGAGAAGGTCTTGCCCACGACCATGCTGAACCGGTCGACGGTGTGGAGGAAGCGTTGGATGGTCATGAAGGCACGGGAAAACAGCAAAGCACGCATCGGAAAGCCAGCCATCCGGAGCGTTCCGTGTGGCCGGAGCGAACTGTCACCGAGAGATTCTTCAGGCCTTCTTTTTACTGAAGTAGTGGTTGTAGGCCATCTTGAAATCGACGCCGTAGTCGTTCTGCCACTGCAGTGCGCGCTCGGCGAACACTCGCTGCGACTCCAGCACCTTCTTGAACAGCGGGTTCTCCTCGGCCTTCTTCGCCACGGTCTTGTCCCAGGCCGCGAGCTGCGCGCGCAGCACCGCGTCGGGCGTCTTGTAGAACTTGATGCCGGCCTTCTTCATGTCGGCATAGTCCTGCGAGTTGCGCTGCACCGCCTTCCAGCTCATGTCGGCGCTCGCGGCCTGCACCGCGTAGTCGATGATCGAGCGCAGCTCCTGCGACAGCGCGCTGTACTTGCCCTTGTTGAACAGCACCTCGAACTGCTCGCCCGACTGGTGGAAGCTCTGCAGCATGCAGTTCTTCACCACGTCGGGGAAGCCCAGCGTGCGGTCGCTCGACGCGTTGTTGAACTCGGCCGCGTCGATCAGCCCGCGGTCCAGCGCGGGCACGATCTCGCCGCCGGGCAGCGGGTTCACCGCCGTGCCCATCTCGGTGAACATGTCGACCGCCAACCCGACGGTGCGGAACTTCAGGCCCTTCATGTCCTCGACCTTGGCCACCGGCTTCTTGAACCAGCCCAGCGGCTGCGTGGGCATCGGGCCGTAGAGGTACGACACCACTTCCATGTTCAGGCTCTTGTAGATCTCGTCGAGCAGCGCCTTGCCGCCGCCGTAGTTGTGCCAGGCCAGCACGGTGTTGGCATCCATGCCGAAGCCCGGGCCCGAGCCCCACAGCGCGAGCGCCGAGTTCTTTCCGTAGTGGTAGGCCACCACGCCATGGCCGCCGTCGAGCGTGCCCTTGTTCACCGCCTCCAGCAGCTGAAAGGCGGGCACCACGGCGCCCGAGGGCAGCACTTCGATCTTGAGGCGCCCGCCAGCCATGTCATTGACCTTCTTGGCGAAGTCGTTGGCGTACTCGTGGAAGATGTCCTTGGCGGGCCAGGTGCTCTGGAAGCGCAAGGATGTGGTCTGGGCCACGCTGACCATCGGCACCGACATGGCGCCTGCGGCCACGGCTGCACCCTTGAGGAGGTTGCGGCGGCGGGGTGATTTGCTGTCTGTCATGTTGTCTCTCTCCAAACAAGTTCTGATGACGAAGAAACCCTGCCCGCCCCTTGGAGTTATGTTTGGCAGGTCCAAGCCGCATCTTTGGCGCGCAGGAAAACGTGACAAACAGGGTTTTCACGAACTGGTGAAAAATTCCACCATCCGGCGAGGGCGTTGGGCAACGTAAAGACGGCCGCTGCCTGGGAAGTAACCCTATTCATTTGAAGGACGCAGAGAAATGACTGAACCAGTTGGGGAAAAAGGCTATGCCGGCGACGTGACGCCCGAGCAGGCCGCGCATTGGATGGCCAGCGGCGAGGCCGTGCTGGTCGACGTGCGCACCGACGCCGAGCGCGAATGGGTCGGCTACGTGCCCGGCGCCGTGCCTCTGGCCTGGAAGCAATGGCCGGGCATGGCGATGAACGTCGCGTTCGACGACGGCATCCGCGCCGCCGCCGAAGGCAAGAAGAAGCTGGTGCTGCTGTGCCGCAGCGGCGTGCGTTCCATCTCCGCCGCCAAGCGCGCGACGGAACTGGGTCTTGAGGCCTACAACATCCTCGAAGGCTTCGAGGGGAACCCGGACGAGCAGGGGCATCGTGGGCAGATTGGCGGCTGGCGCAAGCGTGGGCTGCCCTGGAAGCAGAGCTAGGGATTCCTGTTCGGGGCGCGCTCACGCCGACGGGGTGCCTTGCTCCGCGAATGTCCCCCGGCCTTCGGCCTCCTCCTTTATTTCGCTGCGCAAGGCACCCCATCGACGTGATCGATGGGCGCAGTGCTTGTGCGGCCGGCACTACGACCGCGCTCATGTGCGAATGGCACCGGGTGCTCCTCGCAGCGAAATAAAGGAGGAGCCGAAGGCGGGGGACATTCGCGGAGGGGAGTACCCGGTGTCATTCGCACGCACCCCGGAAAGAAACAAAAAAGGCCCACCGAAATCGGTAGGCCTTTTGCCGATCGAAGAACGAAAGATCAGCTCAGCGCAGGAATGCGCAACTTCTGCCCCGGATAGATCTTGTCCGGGTGCGTCAGCATCGGCTTGTTGGCCTCGAAGATCGCGTTGTACTTGTTGGCATCGCCGTAGTACTTCTTCGAGATGGCCGACAGCGTGTCGCCCCTCACCACGTCGTGGTACTGCGCGGGTGGCGCGGCCGGGGCGACGAGGTTGTTCTCGACGCTGGTCACGTTCGCCACGTTGCCCGCGGCCAGCGAAGCTTTTTCGCTGGCTTCCTGCGAGGGCGCCTGGCCGGCAAGAGTGACCACGCCGCTGCTGGCCGTGTAGGTCACCTCGAGGCCCGTGAGGCCGAGGTTCTGCGTCTCGATGTAGGTCTTGATGGCGGCTGCTGCCGCCGCATTGGCGTCGGGCGTGGCAGCTTGCGCCGACGATCCGCCGAACAGTTTCTCGCCCGCCTCCTTGATGAAACTCAGCAATCCCATGGCTTTCTCCTTGTGCGGTGGTGGATGGAATTGGCGAATGTAGCGGCGGAACACCGAGGGCCGGCGTAGGCCCACGCCGCGTGTGTCAGCGACGCGCCAGCAGGAATAGACACAAAGTCGCAATAATCCCGCGCATGTCATCCCCCTTCCTCGCCATCGACATCGGCAACACCCGCCTCAAATGGGCGCTCTACGACTCGGCCCGCCCCGGCGCCGCGTTGCAGGCGCAGGGCGCCGAATTCCTCGACCACATCGAACGGCTGGCCGACGGCCCCTGGGCCGACCTGCCTTCGCCCGGCTCCATGCTGGGCTGCGTGGTGGCCGGCGACGCGGTGCGGCGGCGCGCCGAAGAACAGATCGTCGAGCGCTTCGACTGCACTCCCCGCTGGGTGATGCCCAGCGCTGGCGAGGCCGGCATCGTCAACGGCTACGACCATCCCACGCGCCTGGGCGCCGACCGCTTCGTGGCGATGATCGGCGCGCGCCACCGCATGCTGGCCGAGAGACCCGGGCAGCCGCCGCGGCCGATGGTGGTGGTGCTGATCGGCACGGCCGTGACCGTCGAGGCGATCGACACCGAAGGCAAGTTCCTCGGCGGCCTGATCCTGCCGGGCCACGGCATCATGCTGCGTGCGCTGGAGTCGGGCACGGCGGGGCTGCACGTGCCCACCGGCGAGGTGCGCGAATTTCCCACCAACACCAGCGACGCGCTCACCAGCGGCGGCACCTACGCCATTGCCGGCGCGGTCGAACGCATGGTGCAGCACGTGCGCTCGCACTGCGGCATGGAGCCGGCCTGCTATATGACCGGCGGCGCGGGCTGGAAGATGGCGCCCGTCATGAACGGGCACTTCGAGCTGGTCGAGAGCCTGATCATGGACGGGCTCCTGGTCATTGCCCGCGAGCGGGCTGCCGCCTGAGGCTCAGGGGCGCATCAGCGCCTCGGCCATCGCCTGGAACGCGGGCAGCGTCAGCGGATCGTTCGCGCCGTTGGCCGCCACCGGGTGCGCCGCATAGCGAACGATCACCATCTCGGCCTTCGGGTCCACATAGATGCTCTGGCCGTGGATGCCGCGCGCCATGTATGCACCGTGCGGATTGTGCGACACCCACCACATGTCGCGGTACGACCAGCCCTTGAGCAGCGGATAGCCGGCCTTCACGAACTTCGCCGGGTCGCCGCCGCGCTGGATGTCTTCCACCACCGCCTTCGGAATGGCCTGCTGCCCGTTGGGTGCACGGCCGCCGTTGCGCATGGTCTCGCCGAAGCGCGCGAGGTCGCGCAGCACGGTGTTGAGACCGCCGCCGCCCGACTCGGTGCCGATGCGGTCGACCATGAAATACGCGTCCTGCTCGGCGCCGATGCGGCGCCAGATCTTCTCGCTCAGCAGATCGGCCAGCGACTGGTTGCTGGCGCGGCGCACGATCCAGGCCAGCACTTCTGCGTTGACGGTCTTGTAGGCGAACGCGTCGCCGTGCTCGCCTTCCTTCTTCAGCGTGACCAGGAATTCGTAGAACGACTTGGGGCCGCTGTAGTTCTGGCCCTGGGTGAGCATGCCGCCGGCACGGGCGTAGTCCCAGATCTCGGCCTTGGGGTCGGCGTAGTTCTCGGAGTAGTGCACGCCCACGGTCATGTCCATCACCTGGCGCACGGTGGCGTCGCCGTAGGCGGTGTCCTTGAGCTCAGGGATGTACTTGGTGACGGACGCGGCCGGGTCCAGCTTGCCCTCGTCCGCGAGGATGGCCGCCAGCGTGCCCACGAAGGACTTGGTGACCGACATCGCGATGTGCGGGCGCTCGGCCGTGAGGGCGCCGAAGTACTTCTCGTAGACCACCTTGCCGCGGTGCAGCACCAGGATGCCGTCGGTGTAGGTGCCGGAGATCATCTGGGCGAAGTTGAGCGTTTGCTCACTGCCTGTACTCCCAAGAGGCTTGAAAGTGACGGCCTCGATGTCGAAGCGCGGCGTTGCAGCCGGCAGCGGGCTTGCTGCGCCGTTGCCGCGCCACACGTTGGCGGTGGGCACCGTCTCGCGCACGTGCGAGAAGCTCCAGCGCGTGCGCGGAAACACGCCGCCGGCCGGGTTGTCGAAGGTGATGAGCTTGTCGGGCGCGGGCGGAAAGCCCTTCATCCAGCCCAGCGCATCGACCGAGGTGGCCGCGGGGTCTGGCAGCGCGGGGGGCGTGGGCGTCTGGGCGGAGGTTGTGTTCACGGCGAGCAGGGTGAAGGCGGCGGCAAGCGCCGTGCGAATGAAGAGTGACATGTTGTTGTTCTGGATGAAGAAGGGGATCAACGGCCGCTGAATCGCGCCGGGCGGCGCTCGATGAAGGAGCGCACGCCCTCGGCGGCGTCCTCGCTGTTCGACAGGCGCTTCTGCGTCTCGATGAACTCCGACACCGCTGCCAGCGGCCCATGCTCGACCGCCTTGATCACATTGAGCCGCGTGGCCACCACCGCCAGCGGTGCCTGTGCCGCGATGCGCTGCGCAATGGCCAGCGCCGCATCGAGCTCCTGCCCGGCCGGCACCACCTTCTGCACGAAGTTGAGGCGATAGGCCTCGGCGCTGTCGAACTCATCTGCCGTCAGCAGATGCAGCATCGCGTTGCCCACGCCCGCGCGCTCGGCCATGCGCAGCGTGGCGCCGCCCGTGGCCATGATGCCGCGCTGCACTTCCATCTGCGAGAAGCGGCAGTTGTCGGCCGCCACCACGATGTCGGCGCCCAGCATCAGCTCGATGCCCACCGTGAAGCAGATGCCCTTCACCGCCACCACCATCGGCTTGGTGCGGCGGCGGTAGTCGGGCAGGCCGAAGTCGTGCGGCTCCACCATGCCGGCTGGAATGGCCTTCTCGCCGCGCTTCATGTACTCGGTGACCGCCGGCAGGTCGAGGCCCGCCGTGAAGTGGTCGCCGAAGGCATGCAGCACGCCCACGCGCAGGTTCGGGTCGTCGTCGAGCCGGGTGTAGGCCTCGGCCAGCTGCTTGAACATCGGCGGCGTCCAGCCGTTGCGCTTGGCGGGGCGGTTGATGCCGATCAGCAGCACGTGGTCGAGCACCTGGGTGTCGATGCAGCCTTCTGCCGGTGGGGTGGTGGGGGTCGCAGTCATCGGTCTTGTCTCCGTGTTGTTGTTATGGCTGCGCGGCTCAGTACGTGTAGACGCCGCGGCCCGTCTTGCGGCCCAGCTGGCCGGCGGCGACCATTTCCTTCAGCAGCGGGCAGGGGCGGTACTTGGAATCGCCGAACTGCTCCAGGTACACCTCCATCACGGCCAGGCACACGTCCAGGCCGATCATGTCTGCCAGCGCCAGCGGGCCGATGGGCTGGTTGCAGCCCAGCTTCATGCCGGCATCGATGTCTTCCGCCGTGGCGATGCCCTCGGCCAGCACGAAGAAGGCCTCGTTGATCATCGGCACCAGGATGCGGTTGACCACGAAGCCCGGCGCGTTCTTCACCGTGATCGGCGACTTGCCGAGCGTCTCGGCCAGCGCCTTCACCGCGTCGTGCGTGGCGTCGCTCGTGAGGTAGCCGCGAATCAGCTCCACCAGCGCCATCATCGGCACCGGGTTGAAGAAGTGCATGCCGATGAAGCGGTCGGGGCGCGAGGTGGCGGCCGCCAGTTGCGTGATCGAGATCGACGAGGTGTTCGACGCGATGATCACCTCGGGCGCCAGCATGTCGTCGACCTGCTTGAGGATCTTGAGCTTGAGCGCGTGGTTCTCGGTGGCGGCCTCGATCACCAGCTGCGCGCTCTTCAGGTCTTCGTAGTTGGTCGAGCCCTGGATCAGCGCCAGCGCGGCGGTCTTCTGCTCGGTGGTGAGCTTTTCTTTCTTGATCAGGCGGTCGAGGCTGCCCGACACGGTGGCCAGGCCCTTGTCGACCGCCGCCTGGGCGATGTCGACCATCACCACCTTCACGCCGGCCACCGCGCAGGCCTGCGCGATGCCGTTGCCCATCGTTCCGGCACCGATGATGCCGACAGTCTGGATAGCCATGAGAGAACTCCTTGAAGAAAACAAAAAGGGCGTGCACGCAGCTGGCGCCACGGCAAAACATCGATTGTGAAGCAGCCCCGCAGCCGCGCCGTTGCCGTGTGCGACACCGGCGGCCCGCCGGTGGCTTACAGTGCGGCGGTTGCTTTTCCCTGCTCGTTTTCCCGCTCTTTTCGACCCTCCGACCATGACCACCCTCGGCACCCCCCTTTCCCCCTCTGCAACCCGCGTGATGCTCCTGGGCTCCGGCGAACTAGGCAAGGAGGTGCTGATCGCCCTGCAGCGCCTCGGCGTCGAGACCATTGCCGTCGACCGCTATGAGAACGCCCCCGGCCAGCAGGTGGCGCACCACGCGCGCACCATCACCATGAGCGACCCCGAGCAGCTGAAAGCGCTGATCGAGGCCGAGAAGCCCACGCTGGTGGTGCCGGAGATCGAGGCCATCGCCACGCCCATGCTGCAGCAGCTCGAAGACGCCGGCGTGGTGCGCGTGATTCCCACGGCCCGCGCCGCCCGCCTGACGATGGACCGAGAAGGCATCCGCCGCCTGGCCGCCGAAACGCTGGGTGTGCCGACCAGCCCCTACAAGTTCTGCGACTCGCTGGCCGAGCTGCAGGCGGCCATCGATGGCGCGGACGGGAAAGGTATTGGCTACCCCTGCATCGTCAAGCCCGTGATGAGCAGCTCCGGCAAGGGCCAGAGCAAGATCGACGGCCCCGCCGACGTGCAGAAGGCCTGGGACTACGCCATGGCCGGCGGCCGCGTGAGCCATGGCCGCGTGATCGTCGAGGGCTTCATCGACTTCGACTACGAGATCACGCTGCTTACCGTGCGCGCCAAGGATGCCGGCGGTGCTGTGCAGACGCAGTTCTGCGACCCCATCGGCCACGTGCAGGTGAGCGGCGACTATGTGGAAAGCTGGCAGCCGCATCCCATGGCGCCCGCCGCGCTGCAGAAGGCGCAGCAGATCGCACAGGCCGTGACGGCCGACCTCGGTGGCCAAGGCCTCTTCGGCGTCGAGCTGTTCGTGAAGGGCGACGAAGTCTGGTTCAGCGAAGTCAGCCCGCGCCCGCACGACACCGGCATGGTCACCATGGCCACGCAGTGGCAGAACGAGTTCGAGCTGCATGCGCGCGCCATCCTCGGCCTGCCGGTGGACACCTCCCTCAAGAGCCCGGGTGCCAGCGCGGTGATCTACGGTGGCGTGGACGCCACCGGCATCGCCTTCGACGGCGTGGCCGAGGCGCTGCAGGTGCCCGGCAGCGACATCCGCCTGTTCGGCAAGCCGGAGAGCTTCCTGAAGCGCCGCATGGGCGTGGCGCTGGTGCACGCGGCCGACATCGACACGGCCCGCAAGCTCGCCAAGGAAGCCGCCTCGCGCGTGAAGCCGCGCAAGGCATAGCCAGTTTTCGCAAGCCGCGCCGCAACGGCGCGGGCATGGTCGAGTGGTTCCACCGGAGACACCATGCTGCACCCCCAGGCTCGCGCCTTGCTCGACTTCATCGAGGCGCGCGGCATTCCGCCGACGCACACCCTGTCGCCCGCCGACGCGCGGACCTTCTACCGTGAACGCCGCGTCGCCACGCAGCCGCTGCCGGCCGAAGTGGCCGAGGTGCGCGACCTGGCCGCCGACGGCCCGCACGGCACCATCCCGGTGCGGCTGTACCGCCCCCTGGGTTCCGGCGCCGGTCCGCTGCCGGTGCTGGTGTACTACCACGGCGGGGGCTGGGTCATCGGCGACCTCGACACGCACGACGTGCTGTGCCGCGAGTTGGCCAACGGCGCGGGCTGCGCTGTCGTCGCGGTTGACTACCGCATGGGCCCGGAGCACCGCTTTCCCGCCGCCGTCGACGACGTGCTGGCCGCTACCCGGTGGGTGCGCCGCGAGGCCGCGGCGCTGGGGCTCGATGCGAGCCGGCTCGCAGTCGGCGGCGACAGCGCCGGCGGCAACCTCGCGGCGGTGGTGTCGATCGCCGCGCGCGATGCCGGCGACCTGCCCATTGCCTTCCAGCTGCTGATCTACCCGGCCACCGACATGCGGCGCGGCCATGCCTCGCACCAGACGAACGGCCAGGGCTACCTGCTGACGGCAGACACCATCCGCTACTTCCACGACCACTACATCACCGACCCGGCGCACGACCTCGACTGGCGCGCCTCGCCGCTGTTGCATACCGACCTGTCGAAGCTGCCGCCCGCACTGGTGCTCACGGCCGGCTACGACCCGCTGCGCGACGAAGGGCTGGCCTATGCGGAGGCGCTCACGGCTGCGGGCAACCGCGCCATGTACGTGTGCTTCGAGCGCCAGATCCATGGCTTCGTGCCCATGGGCAAGGTGCTCGACGAGGCCAACACCGCTGTGGCGCTCTGCGCCGCCGAACTGCGCCGCGCACTGGCACCGGCCTAGGGAAAGTCCCCGCGCAAATCGATATCGCGCGGGCGGCTCGCGCCGCTACGATCCAGCCAACAAAGACGCCACCCCGCAGTGGCAGTCCACCGATGCAGGAGACAAACACCATGCAGCGAACGAGGACGACGCCGCCCGAGCGCGGCGCCGCACGGCAGGGGGAACGCCTGATGTGGCTCACGCCGCATCGCGTGTTCTATGCCGGCCTGCTCGGCGCCGCCGCCGAGCGCACGATGGGCGGGCACGGCGTGTACGTGTCGCCCGCCGGCGCGCCGCCCAACCGCATCCGCATCGGCGGCGGGGCGTGGATGACTGGTGAATTCATCGTGGTGCCGCCGCACGTGCTGCACCAGGTGGAGAGCGCGCACCCGCTGATCTTCAACCTGCTGATCGAGTCGGAGTCGGTCGATCCCGCGCGCATGCCGGCCTTTTTGCAGCACTGCGGCCCGGTCGAGGCACCGGCCTTCGTGCAGCGCTTGCGAGAGGCCCATGCGCACCTGCTGGCGGCCTCGGCGCGCGGCATGAGCTTCGAGGGCTTCGACTTCGATGCGATGTTCTTCGGCGAAGCGCTGGCGCCGCGCGCGCTCGATGCGCGCATCCGCAAGGTGGCCGACGCCATCAACGCCGACCCCGCGACGCCGATGTCGGCCGAGGAGTGCGCAGCCTCGGTGCACTTGTCGTTCTCGCGCTTCCTGCACTTGTTCAAGCAGGAAACGGGCATGGCCTTTCGCGCCTTCCGCGCATGGAAGCGTGCGCGCAGCCTGCTGCGCTACGTGCAACAGGGCAGCACGCTGACCGACATCGCGCTCGACACCGGCTACCCCGACTCGACGCACTTCAGCCACTCGATCCGCCAGGTCTACGGCCTCAAGCCCAGCGACATCGTGGCCGGCTCGCGCCGCCTTGCGCTGCACGACGCGGCCGGCGGCTTCAGGCAGTAGGCGCGGCGCAGGGGCCCCATGCAGATCCTTCAACTCCTGCTGTCGGGCATTGCGCAAGGTTGCATCTACGGCCTGATCGCGCTGGGCTTCGTGCTGATCTACAAGGCCACCGAGACGGTGAGCTTCGCGCAGGGCGACCTGATGATGCTCGGTGCCTTCGGCGCGTTCGCCGGCATGTCGCTGTTCGGCATGCCGTTCTGGCTCGCGGCGATCTTCGCTGTGGTGGCGATGGCGGCCTTCGGTGTGCTGCTCGAACTGGTGGTGATACGGCCCATCCTCGGGCAGCCGCAGTTCTCCATCGTGATGCTGACCATCGGCATCGCCTACGTGGCGCGCGGGCTCATCACCATGGTGCCGGGCATCGGCACCGAAACCCACACACTGGCCGTGCCCTACAAGGACCAGATCTGGAAGCTGGGCGAGCTGGTGGTCAACCTGGAGCAGCTGGCGATCATCATCGCCACGGCCATCCTGTGCGGGCTGCTGTTCGCGATGTTCCGCTACAGCAAGCTGGGCATCGCGATGCAGGCCTCGTCGCAGAACCAGCTGGCGGCCTACTACATGGGCATTCCGGTGAAGCGGCTCAACGGGCTGGTGTGGGGGCTCGCGGCAGCGGTCGCGGCCATTGCGGGCATGCTGCTGGCGCCCATCACCTTCGTGCACGCGAACATGGGCTTCATCGGGCTGAAGGCTTTTCCGGCGGCGGTGGTGGGAGGCTTCGGCAGCCTGCCGGGTGCCATCGTCGGCGGGCTGGTGATCGGCATCGTCGAGTCGTTCGCGGGCTTCTACCTGCCCGACGGTTTCAAGGACACGGCGCCGTACATCGTGGTGCTGCTGATGCTCATGATCAAGCCGAACGGTCTGTTCGGCGAGAAGCTGCGCAAGAAGGTGTAAGTCTCATATGCGCTTCATCTTCAAGACCAGCTATGACCAGGACATCCGCCTCGCGCGCCACGGTGGGCATGTGTTCTGGTATGGCTTGCTCATTGCGTTCCTCATCGTCGCGCCGTGGGTCATCGACGAGTACTGGCTGGCGCAGCTGACCTTCGTGCTGATCTACGGCATCGTCGGGTTGGGGCTGATGCTGCTGGCCGGTTTCACGGGGCAGTTTTCCATCGGGCATGCGGCGTTCCTCGGCACGGGTGCGTACACGCAGGGCGTGCTGACGAATCTCGGCGTGCCGTTTCCGCTGGCGCTGGTGGCGGCTGCTGCGTTGTCGGCGGCGGTGGGCGTGGTGGTCGCGCTGCCGGCGTTGCGCGTGAAGGGCATCTACCTCGGCATTGCGACGCTGTCGTTCGGCTTCATCGTCGAGGAAGTGTTCGCGCGGTGGGAGAGCGTGACGGGCGGCAATGCGGGGCTGCACGTGAAGTCGCCGCAGCTCTTCGGCTGGTCGCTGGGCTCGGGCGACGGGTTCTACTTTCTGTGCCTGGTGGTGGCGGTGCTGAGCACGCTGGGCATCCTGAACCTGCTGCGCTCGCCGACGGGGCGGGCCTTCGTCGCGATTCGTGACTCGGAAATTTCGGCGCAGAGCATGGGCATTCACCTCGCGCGCTACAAGACGATGTCGTTCGCGATCTCGGCCGCGCTCGCGGGGCTGGGCGGGGCGTTGTATGCGCACAAGCTCAGCTTCATCTCGCCGGACCAGTTCAGCATCCTGCAGTCCATCGACCTGCTGCTGATGGTGGTGATCGGCGGGCTCGGTTCGGTGCACGGCGCGTTCCTGGGGGCGATCTTCCTGATCGCGATGCCGCAGCTGATCTCCATTGGCAAGGACTGGCTGCCGGCGGTCATCGGCCAGGCGCCGGGGTTGCAGGGTCTGGTGTATGGCGTGGTGCTGATCGCCTTCGTGCTGTTCGAGCCGCTGGGGCTGTACGGACGCTGGCTGAAGATCCGCACCTGGCTGCAGCTGTTTCCGTTCTACCGCAGGGGGCTGTTCAAGCGGCAGAAGTCGTTCACCAAGTCGGACCGGTTGCGATGAACGGCGACATTCTTCTCTCCGCGAAAGAGCTGAGCGTGCGCTTCGGCGGTGTGCTGGCGGTCAACAAGGTGAGCTTCGACGTGCGGCGTGGTGAGGTGTTCACGCTGATCGGCCCGAACGGCGCGGGCAAGACGACGGTGTTCAACCTGATCAGCCGCATCTACACGCCGACCACGGGCGAGATCACGTGGCATGGCGAGGAGGGCGGCCCGATTGCGCTGACGCAGCAGGCGCCACATGCGATTGCTGCGCTGGGCATTGCGCGTACTTTCCAGAACATCGAGTTGTTCGAGCACGCGACGGTGTTGCACAACCTGCTGATCGGTCGCCACACGCACCGGCAGACGGGGTTCTGGAGCGAGGTGTTCTTCACGCCCGCTACCCGGCGCGCGGAGATTGCTGCGCGCGAGAAGGCGGAGCAGGTGATCGAGCTGCTGGACCTTCAGCACCATCGCGATTCGATGGTAGCGGGGTTGCCTTACGGCGTTCGCAAGGTCGTCGAATTGGCGCGTGCGTTGTGCACGGAGCCGAAGTTGCTGCTGCTCGATGAGCCGTCGTCTGGCCTCAATGTGGAGGAGACGGCAGACATGGCGTTCTGGATTCAGGACATTCAGCATGAGCTGGGTGTTTCCGTGCTGATGGTCGAGCACGACATGTCGCTTGTTTCCAAAGTTTCTGATCGCGTGCTGGCGATGAATATGGGCGAAGTGTTGGTCACTGGGTCGCCTCGCGAGGTGCAGGCTGATCCGCGTGTTGTCGAGGCTTATCTGGGGACCGTGGATGACGTGAGCAGTTTGAGGAGGGCGGCGGTATGAGTGCTTCGTTCGCTACCTCCTTGGGGGCGCCCGGTATGCGGTGCGGCGCGGTCGCCCCCACTATGCCGGCCCTTCGGGCTCCCTTGCGGTGCTCGCCTTCCGCGGGGTCCCGCCCAAACTCGCTTCGCTCAAACAAGGGCGGGCCCTTGTCCCCGGAAAGCTGCGCTCCTCAGCGGCACAGAGGGGGCGCCCACACCGCACCGCACACCGGGCTTGGCCGGAGGTGGAAGTGCACTGAGCGTGCCCACGGCGTTGGGGCCCCTGTCCCCCGCGGGCCGTTGAGGCACCGCCGAGCAGCGCAGCGACGGGCGGATCAGGGCTCGCAGCTGTTTGAGCGAAGCGAGTTCTGCGAGACCCCGCCCGTCGTGAGCAGCGCAGGGAAGCCCGAAGGGCCGGTGACGTCGGCCCGCGGGGGACAGGGGCTCCAACGCCGCTCCCCGGCCGAAGGGGCGAAAAAATGAGCGACGCCGTACTCCAGCTCCTCAACGTAGAGAGCGCCTACGGCCCCATCAAGGCAATAAGAGGCGTGAGCCTGAAAGTAAGGCAGGGCGAGATAGCAACCGTCCTGGGCTCGAACGGCGCAGGCAAGACAACCATCCTGAAGACGATCTCCGGAATCATCGACCCGAGAAAAGGCAGCATCGAATTCCAGGGCAAGGACATCACCGCCAAAGACCCGGCCTACATCGTGCAGCAGGGCCTGAGCCACGTGCCCGAAGGCCGCGAAGTGTTTCCGCTGCTGTCGGTGAAGGACAACCTGCTGATGGGCGCCTACACTCGCAAGGACCGCGACGGCGTGGCGCGCGACATGGAGACGGTCTACACCTACTTCCCGATCCTGCGCGAACGGGCCACGCAGGACGCGGGCCTGCTGTCGGGTGGCCAGCAACAGATGCTGGCCATCTCGCGCGCGATCATGGCCGCGCCGCACCTCATTCTTCTGGACGAGCCCAGCCTTGGCCTGAGCCCGAAGCTGACGAAGGAGATCTTCGAGATCGTCGTGCGCATCAACCGCGAGCGTGGCACCACGATCTTGCTGGTCGAGCAGAACGCCAACATGGCGCTCAACGCGGCCGACCATGGCTACGTGCTCGAGAACGGCCGCATCGTGATGGAAGACTCCTGCGAACGCCTGAGGGAGAAGGAAGACATCAAGGAGTTCTACCTCGGCGTGAAAGATGACGGCGTGCGCGGCGAGCGGCGCTGGAAAAAGAAAAAGACCTGGAGGTAGCCACCATGCAAGGACTCTGGGAACTCAACACATTCGAACCCCGGCTCGACATCGTCGTGCCCGGCGACACCATTCCCGCGATGTTCTGGAATGCCGTGAAGCAGCGCGGCGACAACATCTGGATGCGGCAGAAGGAGCTGGGCATCTGGCGCAGCTGGAGCTGGCACCAGACGGCCGACGCGGTGCGCGAGATCGCGGCCGGGCTGCAGGCCATCGGCTTTGCGCCGGGCGAGTGCGCGTCGATTTTGTCGAACACCGTCATCGAATGGGTGCTCGCCGACCTGGCCGTGCTCAGCTGCGGTGGTGTGTCCAACGGCATCTATCCGACCGACGCGGCTTCGCAGGTGCACTATCTTTGCGAAGACTCGCGCACCACCGTGCTCTTCGTTGAAGACGACGAGCAACTCGACAAGGCGCTCGAGGTGCGCGCCGGCCTGCCGGGCCTGCGCTGCGTGATCGTGTTCGACATGGAAGGCCTGCGCGATCTCGACGATGCGGCGGTGATGAGCCTCGACGCGCTGCGCACCCTCGGCCGCGCGCACCTGGCCGCAGACCCGCAGGCTGTCGAGCGCACGGTGGCCGCCTGCCGGCCCGAAGACCTCGCCATCCTCGTCTACACCTCGGGCACCACCGGCAAGCCCAAGGGCGCTATGCACAGCCATGCTGGTCTGGTGTACACCGCGCGCGGCTACAACACGCTCATCGCGCAGGACGAGAGGGACGAGCGCATGTGCTTCCTGCCGCTGTGCCACATCGCAGAGCGCATGGGCGGCGAGTACTTCGCGATGTATACCGGCTCGATCCTCAACTTTGTCGAGAACCCCGAGACGGTGCCCGAGAACGTGCGCGAGATCGCGCCCACCGTGTTCACGGCAGTGCCGCGTGTGTGGGAGAAGTTCTATTCGGGCGTGATGATCGCGCTGAAGGAAGCCAGCCCGCTGCAGCAGGCGGCCTACAAGTGGAGCATTGGCGTGGGCGAGGAGATCGCCAATCGCGTGCTGGCGGGCGAAGACGTCGGCCCGGTGCTGAAGTTCAAGTTCAGGCTGGCGCGCGTGCTGGCGCTGGACAACGCGCGCAAGCTCATCGGCATTCACCGGTCGCGCTTCCTGGTGACGGGCGCGGCGCCCATTTCGCCCGAGCTGGTCAAGTGGTACCTCGCGCTCGGCGTGCCGATGCTGGAGGTGTGGGGCATGACGGAGTCGTGCGGCGCTTCTACCGCCGTGCCGGCCACGCGCATCAAGCCGGGCTCGATCGGGCCGGCCACGGGCTACAACGAGGTGCGCATCGACGCTGCCACCAGCGAAATCCTGGTGCGCGGCCCCAATGTCTTCATGGGTTACCTCAACCTGCCCGAGAAGACCGCCGAGACCATCGACGCCGAAGGCTGGCTGCACACCGGCGACGTGGGCGTGATGGACGAGGACGGGTATTTCCGCATCACCGACCGGATGAAAGACATCATCATCACGGCGGGTGGGAAGAACGTGACGCCGAGCGAGCTGGAGAACGAACTCAAGTTCAGCCTCTACATCACCGATGCCGTGGTCATCGGCGACAAGAAGCCCTACCTCACGGTGATCGTCATGATCGACCAGGAGAACGTCGAGAAGTTTGCGCAGGACCACGACGTGCCGTTCAGCAACTACGAGAGCCTGACGCGCACGAAGGAAGTGCAGGATTTGATCCAGGGCGAGATCGATCGCGTCAACGCCAGGTTCGCGCGCGTCGAGCAGATCAAGAAGTTCTTTCTGCTCGAAACGCAGCTCAGCGCCGAGGACGAGGAGCTCACGCCCACGATGAAGCTCAAGCGCAAGCTGGTGCAGACCAAGTACGCCGAGCGCATAGAAGCCATGTACCGGTGATTCGTTTTTTCCGTCAACCCGAGGAGACAACCGCATGAAGCTCAAGACACTGACGACACTGACGACGCTGGCCGTGCTGGGCCTGATCGCGACGCTTGCGTCCGCTCAGCAGCAGGGCGTGAGCAAGGACGAGATCCGCATCGGCACCATCCAGGACCTGTCGGGTCCGCTCGCGGGCTTCGGCAAGCAGGCGCGCAACGGCATGCAGCTGCGGGTGGACGAGCTCAACGAGCAGGGCAGCCTCAACGGCCGCAAGCTCAAGCTGTTCGTCGAAGACTCGGGCTACGACCCGAAGAAGGCGGTGCTGGCCGCACAGAAGCTGGTGAACCAGGAAAAGATCTTCATCATGGCCGGCCACATCGGCACGGCGCAGAACATGGCGGCGATGCCGGTGCAGTTCGACAAGAACGTCGTCAACTTCATGCCCATTACCGCGGCGCGCGAAATGTACGAGCCGCTGAACCGGCTGAAGTATTCGTTCGCGGCCACCTACTACGACCAGATCCGCCTGGCCCTGCCGAAGATGATCAAGGACAAGGGCGCCAAGAAGGTCTGCACCATCTACCAGGACGACGAGTTCGGGCTCGAGGTGCAGCGCGGCGCAGAGGCGGGCCTGAAGGCCGCGAACATGGAGCTGGCCGAGAAAACCTCGTTCAAGCGCGGCGCCACCGACTTCAGCTCGCAGGTCGCGAAGATGAAGGCAGCCAACTGCGACCTCGTGGTGCTCGGCACCATCATCCGCGAGACCATCGGCACCGTGGGCGAGTCGCGCAAGACCGGCTTCAACCCGACATTCCTGGGTTCGAGCGCGTCCTACACCGACCTGATCCACAAGCTGGGCGGCAAGGCGATGGACGGCGTCTACGCCACCATGACGGTGCAGAACCCCTACACCGACGAGCAGTCGCAGCCGCTGCGTTTCTGGGCCAACAAGTACAAGACCAAGTTCAACGAAGACCCGACGGTGTTCTCGGTGTACGGCTACGTGATCATCGATTCGTTCATCAAGGCGGCGACCAAGGCCGGCCCGAACCTCACGACCGACAGCTTCATCAAGGCCATGGACAGCATGACCTTCGAGCCCGACATGTTCGGCAGCCCGAAGAGCAGCTACACGGCCACCAAGCGCCTGGGCAACGACCAGTCACGCCTGTCGCAGATCAAAGACGGCAAGTGGGTCGTGGTTTCGGACTATGTGACACCATGACGGGACCATGCCCAATTACTGGTTGATGAAATCCGAGCCCGACGAGGTCTCGATCGACGATGCACTCGCCGCGCCCGGCGCCACTGTGGCGTGGACCGGCGTGCGCAACTATCAGGCACGCAACTTCATGCGCGACGGCATGAAGGTCGGCGACGGCGTGCTGTTCTATCACTCGAGCTGCCCGGAGCCGGGCATTGCCGGCATTGCGCGAGTGGCCTCGGGCATCAAGGCCGATCCGACGCAGTTCGACGCGAAGTCGCCCTACTACGACGCAGGCTCGAAGAAGGACGATCCGCGCTGGCTGCTGGTGGACGTGCAGGCGGTGCGCAAGACGCGGCTGCTGGCGCTGCCCGAGTTGCGCGCCAGGCCGGAGCTGGCCGAGCTGATCGTGCTGCGCAAGGGCAACCGGCTGTCGATCACGCCGGTGGAGCCGGCGCACTGGAAGATCATCGAGAAGATGCTGGCCTGAGCCGGCTGGCTTGATGCTCAGCCGATCTTGTTCAGGATCGGGAACAGCTTGCCCAGGCCGTCGGCCATCACCTCGACCGCGAGCGCGGCGAGGATCAACCCCATCAGCCGCGTCATGATGTTGATGCCGGTCTTGCCGAGCACACGCGCGATCGGCTGCGCGAGCGAGAAGGCCAGGGCGGTGGCCAGCGCCACCACCACGCCATAGCCCACCAGAATTGCAAGCTCCCACAGGTGCTGCGCCTTGTCGGCGTAGATGACCACGGTGGAGATGGTGGCCGGGCCGGTGAGCAGCGGAATGGTGAGCGGCACCACCGCGATCGACGCGCCCATCGACGCCTTCACCTCGGTGGCGCGCAGCTCCTCGACGTTGGTCTTGCTCTCGGCCGGCTGGGCGTTGAGCATCGACAGAGAGCTCATGAGCAGCAGCAGGCCGCCACCGACCTGGAAGCTCGCGATGGAAATGCCGAAGAAGGACAGCAGCTGCAGGCCCAGCAGCGCGCTCACCGCGATGACCACGAACGCGCTGAAGGCCGACATGCGCACCGTGTGGCGGCGCTGCGCGTCGCTGTAGCCCTGCGTGTAGTGGATGAAGAAGGGCACGATGGCCAGCGGGTTGACGATGGCCACCAGCGTCACCAGCGGCTTGATCAGGTCCATGGAGGTGCTCATGGTCAGCGACCTCCGGTGACGTCGAGCAGGGCCATGGTGGTGTAGCTGGCCTCGGGCGAGAGCAGCCACAGGATGGCGCCGGCGATCTCGTCGGCGCTGCCGGTGCGCTGCATGGGCACGGTGGGCGCGAGGTCGGAGGCGCGGTCGGGCATGCCACCGGAGGCGTGGATCTCGGTGTCGATCAGGCCGGGGCGCACCGCGTTGACGCGGATGCCTTCGGCGGCCACTTCCTTGGCCAGGCCGATGGTGAAGGTGTCGATGGCGCCCTTGCTGGCGGCGTAGTCGACGTACTGGTCGGGCGAACCCAGCCGCGCAGCGCCGCTGGAAATGTTGACGATGGCGCCACCCGTGCCGCCGTACTTGGTGCTCATGCGTCGCACGGCCTCGCGCGCGCAGATGAAGCTGCCGATCACGTTGATGCGGAACATGCGCTCCAGCCGCGCCACGCTCATGTCGGCGACGCGCGCCTGCACGTCGACCACGCCGGCGTTGTTGACCAGCGCCGTGAGACGGCCGAACCTGGCGTCGACCTTCTGGAACATGGCTAGTACCTGCGCCTCGTCGCCCACATCGGCCTGCACCGCCATGGCGGCGCCGCCGTTTGCGCGGATGGTGCGCACCACCTCGTCGGCGGCCAGCGAATTGCTGGCGTAGTTGACGGCCACCGCATAGCCGCGCTGCGCGGCGAGCAGGGCGGTGGCGGCGCCGATGCCGCGGCCGCCGCCCGTGATCAAGAGCACCTGGTCCAAAACCTACCTCCTGCAGAGAAACTGCGTGTCAGTTAAAACCGTCGGCTTGGATTACATCATTGGGGCACGCGCATGAGCACCAGCAAGACGATTGACTACTACTTTGCGCCACAGAGCCCGTGGACCTATCTGGGGCATTCCCGCTTTGCGGCGATTGCTGCGGCCGCAGGCGCCACGGTGCGCGTGCGGCCCATCGACATGGGCAGCGTGTTTCCCGTGTCCGGCGGGTTGCCGCTGGGCAAGCGCGCGCCGCAGCGGCAGGCCTACCGGCTGGTCGACCTCGCGCGCTATTCGAGCTATCTCGGCCTGCCGCTGAACGTCAAGCCGAAGTTCTTCCCGGTGGCCAGCGACGACGCGGCGCGGGTCATCATCGCGGTCGACATGCACGACGGCACCGAGGCTGCCATGCGCATGTGCGAGGCGGTGTTCGCGGCCGTGTGGGTGCAGGAGCGCAACATCGGCGACCCGAAGGTGCTCGATTCGCTGATCGTCGAGTGTGGGCTGTCGCCCAAGCGTGGCGAGCAGTCGCTGAGCCAGGCGGTCCAGGAGCGCTACGAGGCCTACACGCAGGAGGCCATCGACATCCAGGTGTTCGGTGCGCCCAGCTACGTGATCGACGGCGAAATTTTCTGGGGGCAGGACCGTCTCGACTTCGTCGAACGGGCGCTGCGCCCATAACCCGGCACTTACTTATTTGCCATCAAGGAGCAAGACAACATGGGTCAATTCATCGATCTCAAGGCCAAGGACGGCTTCAGTTTCCCCGCCTACGTGGCCGAGCCGACAGGCAAGCCGCGCGGCGCGGTGGTCGTGGTGCAGGAAATCTTCGGCGTGAACTCGCATATCCGCTCGGTGGCCGACGGCTATGCGGCCGAGGGCTACCTGGCCGTGGCGCCGTCGACCTTCCAGCGCGTCAAGCCGGACGTGGAACTGGGCTACTCGGACGACGACATGAAGAACGGCTTCGGCCTGAAGACCGCTGTCGAGGCGCTGCCGGCGCCGGGCGTGCTGCAGGACATCGAGGCGTCGATTGCCTACGCGTCGAAGGCTGGCAAGGTCGGCATCGTGGGCTACTGCTGGGGCGGCCTGCTGGTGTGGCGCTCGGCGGCGCTGCTGCCGGGCCTGGCTGCTGCCGCGCCTTACTACGGCGGCGGCATGACCTCGCCGGAAGAAACGGCGCGCGAGCCCAAGGTGCCGGTGCTCGCGCACTTCGGTAACCAGGATCACTGGATTCCGCTGGACACCATCGAGTCGTTCAAGAAGGCGCATCCGGAGGTGGAAGTGCATGTGTATCCGGTCGGCCACGGTTTCAACTGCGACCAGCGCGGCTCGTACAACGCCGACGCGGCCAAGCTGGCGCGCGAGCGCACGCTGGCGTTCTTCGCGAAGCATCTCGCCTGAGCCTGCGTTCGTCCTCCAATGAAAAACCCCGGCACTGCCGGGTTTTTTCATTTCATGAATGGCTCGGCTTGCGTGCCGTGGCGCCCGGGCCGACTCGGGTCTGCAGGAAGTCGAGCAGCGCGCGCAATGCAGCGCTGTTGTGGCGCCGTTGCAGGTAGGCGGCCGAAAACCACACGTCCTTGCGCGCGTAATCCTGCAGCACGGGCACCAGCTCGCCGTGGTCGAGGTGTGATTGCACGAGGATCGACGGCAGGTAGATCACGCCGAAGCCATGCATGGCCACGCGGATCAGCGGCGCGCCTTCGGTGCAGTCCATGCGGCTTTTCACCGGTACGTCGATCGGCGTGCCGTTGTCGTCGAAGCGCCACGCGGGCTGCTGGCCCTGCGCCGAGAACGTGAGCGCGTCGTGGCCCGACAGGTCGCGCGGATGCTCGGGCTTGCCGTGCTTCTTCCAGTAGACCGGCGAGGCGCAGACCACCATGTTCATGAGCCGCAGCTTGCGCACGATCAGGTTCGCGTCCTCGATGGGGCCGCTGCGCAGTTCGACGTCGATGCCTTCCTCGGCGAGGTCGACGGCCCGGTTGGTCAGCTGCAGGCTGATCGTCACGTCGGGGTAGTAGCGCATGAAGTCGGCCAGCAGGTTCGGAAACTCGCCGCTGCCCATGCCGTGCGGGGCCGAGATGCGCAGCCGCCCGCCGGGCTGGCTGGCGCGGTCCTGCAGCTCGGACTGGGTCAGTTCGACCATCTCTAGCATCGGGGTGCTGCGGTCCAGCAGCAGTTGGCCGGCATCGGTGAGGCTCACGGAACGGGTGGAGCGGTTGAGAAGACGCACGCCGAAGCGGGTTTCCAGCTCGGCCACATACTTGCTGACAGTGGCCTTCGACATGTCGAGCCTCTTGGCTGCCTGGGAAAAACTGCCGTGCGAGGCGACTTCCCGGAAGGTTCTGATCAGATCGAGACTGTCCATGTGAATGAGTCCATTGTTTCCGTTTTGGGAACGCGATGGTTCGATTCTCCCGGGTTTTTCCTAACCAGCTTGGGCGACACTTCGGTTACTCGCCGACGTCGCCAGCCCGGTTGGACCGTTGGAAGGAACTGAAATGAAGACCCCGAACATCATTGCCGCTGCCGTCCTGTTGCTGCTCGCCGCCTCCGGCGCGCAGGCGCAGGGTGCCCAACAGGGCTTCGAGCCGGTGCAGCCGCTCGAGGCCGTCACCAGCCGCAGCGATGTGGTGGCCGGCGCCGATGCTGCGGCGCGCGGTGGCAATGTCTACGGCGACGTCGTGGCGGCGCCGCTGGTCTCGCGGCCGAGTTCGCTCGACCGGGCGTCGGTCCGCGCCCAGGCCGTGGCTGCCGCCCACGCGCCGAACCAGAACCTGGACCGCCGCGCCTTCGTCAACAGCGAAGTGCCGCCGCAGTTCCAAGCCTCGCAGCGATAAGCCGGAAGTCTTCTCCTGCAAGGCCGGGCCGGTGCAAACCGGGCCCGGCTTTTTTCTGCTGGCATGCCTTGATGTCGGCATTGTTTCAATAGAGGAAACACCGTGTCTCTGAACAGAGTGTTTTGGCATGGCAGTTCGCCCGGAAACTCGCCGCACAGGCAAGCGAACCAGCAAGCCTGGTGGACGAACCATCCAACGAACATCCTAGGAGAACTGAATATGAAGACCTCGCAAATCCTCGCCGCTGCCGCCCTGACCCTGCTGGCTGCCGTTGGCGCCCAAGCCGAAACGTACCAAGGCGTGAACACCGCCGTCTCGACCAAGAGCCGTGATGAAGTCAACGCCGAAGCCGTGCGCGCCGCATCGGCTCCGAACCAGAACGTGACCCGCGGTTCGCGCGGCCCGGAAACGGTTGCCGTGTCGAAGGACCGCGCAATCGTCCAAGCCGAAGCCGTTCGCACCTCCTACGCTCCCGACCAGAACGTGACTGGCGGCTCGCGCGTCAACAGCCGCGTCATCTCGACCATGCAAAACCCGATGGACGCTCGCGTTCAGGCCGAGCAAGGTTCGGGCGCTGTCGCCAAGTAATTGAAGCGGTCCCTCGGGGCCGTCGAAATGCAAAAGGGCCACGCGAAAGCGTGGCCCTTTTTCTTTGGTTGGCGATTCCGGGATCAGCGCGTACGCGCGAGATAGCGCTTGCGCCAGAAGATCAGCACCAGCGCCACCGCAATGACCAGCATCGACGTCATCGCGATCCAGAAGCCGTCTGCCTTGTGCACCAGCGGGATGAATTCGAAGTTCATGCCGAAGATGCCCGCGATGAGGTTCAGCGGCAGGAACACGGCGGTGAGCACCGTCAGCACCCGCATGATGTCGTTGGCGCGGTGGCCCTGGACGCTGAAGTGCATCTGCACTGCAGTCTCGGCGTTCTGCTCCAGCCGGTGCACGTGGTGCACCACGCGCTCGATGTGCTCGAGCACGTCGCGGCTGCGGATCATGATGAGTTCACGCTCGCGCTGCTCCGTCTCGCCCTTGGGCACGGGGAGCGTCTCGAGCGAGTCGATCCAGTCCTGCATGGCGGCGCGCTGGTCTTCGCAGATCTCGTCCAGGTGATGCAGCGATTGGCGTGCCTCCATCAGCGCACCCCAGTTGGTGAAGCGGCTGCGCGGGTCGATCAGCTCGGTCTGCCAGTGATCGAGCTGCTTGGTGAGTTCGCGCCGCTGGTCGAGGTAGCCGTCGACGATCTGGTTGATGACGCGCAGCATCAGGTCCGAAGGGCTGGTCGGCAGGCGGGCCGAGGTGGCGCGCACGTCGAGCGCAGGGGCGCCGCGGTCGTCGGGCGAGGCGGCCGCCAGCAGGCGCGTGGCGAAGGCGTCGCGCACCGCGCCGTCTTCCGGGTGCACCGACAGCAGCACGCGGTCGAACACCGTAAAGCCCACCGGGCGGGTGTCGACGCGGCGCAGCACGGGCGGGCCGCTGCGGGGCAGGGGCGGGGCCTCGCTGCCATTGCCCTTGCCGTTGCCCAGCGCCGCCTGGCCCTGTCCGTTGGCCAGTCGCCGGAACACCAGCACGTCGTATTGCGAGGTGTAGTCGTAGTGGGAGGGCAACTGGTCGTTGAGCAGGTCGGCCACGTGCAGGTCGACCAGTTGCGTGAGGCACAGCGTCTGCAGGATCTGCTGCACCTCGGCCAGCGAGGCCCGGAATTCCTCGCGTGTGAGCGAGATCCAGAGGTAGCCTCCGGTGCCGCACGCTCCCGGTACGGTCAGCGGCGCCAGCGCGGCGTGCTCGCTGACCTGCGAGCGGGTGATTTCGAAGATGCGCATGCCGTGCTGGTGCGCCGTTATTTCTGCAGCAGCCGCGCGGCGTCGAGCGCGAAATAGGTCAGCACGCCATCGGCGCCGGCGCGCTTGAAGGCCAGCAGGCTTTCGAGCACCACGGCGTCGTGGTCGAGCCAGCCGTTCTGGGCGGCGGCCTTGAGCATCGCGTATTCGCCGCTCACCTGGTAGGCGAAGGTCGGAACATGGAACTGGTCCTTCACGCGGCGCACGATGTCGAGGTAGGGCATGCCGGGCTTCACCATCACCATGTCGGCGCCTTCGGCGATGTCGATGGCGACTTCGCGCAGGGCCTCGTCGCTGTTGCCAGGGTCCATCTGGTAGACCTTCTTGTTGCTCTTGCCGAGCGTGGCGGCCGAGCCCACGGCGTCGCGGAAGGGGCCGTAGAAGGCGCTGGCGTACTTGGCGCTGTAGGCCATGATGCGCGTGTGAATGTCGCCGTGGGCTTCGAGCGCGGTGCGGATGGCGCCGATGCGGCCGTCCATCATGTCACTCGGCGCCACAATGTCCACGCCGGCCTGCGATTGTGTGAGCGCCTGCTTCACAAGCACTTCGACGGTCGCGTCGTTGAGGATGTAGCCGGTGTCGTCGAGCAGGCCGTCCTGGCCGTGGCTGGTGTAGGGGTCGAGGGCAACGTCGGTCATCACGCCCAGCTCGGGGAAGCGCGCCTTGAGGGCGGCCACCACGCGGGGAATCAGCCCGTCGGGGTTGAAGGCTTCGCGGCCATCGGGCGTCTTGAGGCTGGCGTCGATCACCGGGAACAGCGCCATCACCGGGATGCCGGCCGCCACGCACTGCTCGGCCACGGGCAGCAATTGGTCGAGGCTCAGGCGGTCCACGCCGGGCATCGAGGGGACGGCATCGCGACGTTTTTCGCCTTCCTGAACGAACACCGGATAGATCAGGTCGTTGACCGTCAGGGCGTGTTCTCGAACCAGATTGCGGGTGAAAGCGTCGCGGCGAAGGCGCCGCGGCCGCCCGGCGGGGAACATGGCCAGAGGGGAAGATGATGACGTCATATATACAAAATTGTGCCTGAAGCGATCTTTCACAGACCTTCTCTCCGAGTGTCCAGTTGTCTGACAACTACGGAAATTCGTAGAACCAAGGTACTCAAATTTTTGCTTCAAATGTCAAAGAAAGTGCCTCAGTCGCTTGAAACCTTGTTTCGTCTTTGTTAAATTCTGAAGCGGGCGGCTTGCCGCTCCCCGCTTTTCCTCCCTGAGCGGGTGCCTTGATGTGTGACAGCAAAAGGGCTTCCCAGCCCGACGTGAAGACGTCGGGCTTTTTTTTGCCCGTCGTACAGGGGCATCGCCGCAAAAGAGGGGTCGGCGAGAGGGGCGCCACTAAACTGCCGCCATGCTCTGGGTCAAATCTCTTCACATCGTCTTCATTGCAAGCTGGTTCGCGGGGTTGTTCTATCTGCCCCGGATCTTTGTCAATCTGGCGATGGTGCCGCCCGAGTCGGTGGCCGAGCGGGAGCGGCTGCTGTTGATGGCACGCAAGCTCATGCGATTCACGACTTTCCTGGCGGTTCCCGCGCTCGGCTTCGGCCTGTGGCTGTGGCTGGGTTATGGCATCGGGCGCGGCCCGGGCAACGGGTGGATGCACGCCAAGCTGGCGCTGGTGCTGGTGGCAATCGGCTACCACCACGGCTGCGGTGTTCTGCTGCGCCGTTTCGTGGCGGGCGAGAACCGGCGCAACGACCGCTGGTTCCGCTGGTTCAACGAGCTGCCGGTGCTGCTGCTGCTGGGCATCGTGATCCTGGTGGTCGTCAAGCCGTTCTGAGCCCGGTGCACACGGTGGAGAGGCCGCACAAGTCCGCCGCGCTCCCCCTGGCGCTCGCGTACGCGGCGCTGATCGTCTACGCCAGTCTCTATCCGTTCGCCGACTGGCGCGACCAGGGGATCGCGCCGTGGGCCTACTTGTCGGCGCCCTGGCCCAAGTACTGGACGGGCTTCGATTTCGCCATCAATGTGGTGGGCTACGTGCCCTTCGGCTTCCTGTGCGCCCTGGCGGTGCTGCGCACGCGCCCGGCCACCAGCGTCTGGCATGCGGTGCTGCGCGCCACCGTGGCGGGAGCGGCAATTTCGTTCGCCATGGAGACGCTGCAGAGCTACCTGCCCGCGCGCATTCCCTCCAACGTGGACCTGGGGTTCAACACGACGGGTGCGGTCCTTGGTGCCGTGCTGGCGGCGGGGCTGGAGCGGCTGGGCGCGGTTGCGCACTGGAGCCGCGCGCGTTCGCAGTGGTTCACCGAGGACTCGCGCGGCGCGCTGGTGCTGCTCGCGCTGTGGCCTTTTGCGCTGCTGTTCCCAGCGGCCGTCACCTTCGGGCTGGGGCAGGTGTTCGAGCGGCTCGAAGTGGCGATCTCCGAGTGGCTGCTCGACACACCCTTCATCGACTGGCTGCCGCTGCGGCAGTTCGAGCTCGAGCCGCTGGTGCCGGCGGTGGAACTGCTGTGCGTGATGCTCGGCGCGCTGGTGCCGTGCCTGCTGGGCTATCTGGTGGCGCGCTCCGTGGTCCAGCGCGCGGTGCTGCTGCCGCTGACGCTGCTGGCCGGCATCGCGGCCTCGGCGCTGTCGGCGGCATTGAGCTATGGGCCCGAGCACGCATGGGCGTGGCTGGGCCTGCCTGTGCAGGTCGGCATGGCCGCGGCGTTCTTTGCTGGCGTGCTGTTGCTGTTCGCGCCGCGCCGCTTGTGTGCGGCGCTGCTGCTGGTGGGGCTCGTGCTGCAGCTGAGCTTGCTGAACCAGGCGCCCGAGAGCGCGTACTTCGCGCAGACGCTGGCTACCTGGGAGCAGGGGCGCTTCATCCGCTTCCACGGGCTGGCGCAGTGGCTGGGCTGGACCTGGCCCTTCGCGGTGCTGGCGTATGTGGTGGTCGCTCTGTCGCGCCGAGGCCGGCCCAATGCCGCTGCGACGGCCTGAACGTTTGAAGGTATCGACACGGGGCCAAGGGGCGGTCACTAAAATCTGCCGATGCCCAGCTCCTCCCCCGCCGCGCCGTCCGGCTATTACGGCCGCCACATCTTCTTCTGCCTCAACGAGCGCAAGAACGGCGAAGACTCCTGCTCCATGCACAACGCGCAGGAAGGCTTCGACCGCTGCAAGGCGAAGGTCAAGGAGGCGGGGCTATCCGGGCCCGGCAAGGTGCGCGTCAACAAGGCCGGCTGCCTCGACCGTTGCGCGGGCGGGCCGGTGGCTGTGGTGTACCCCGAGGCTGTCTGGTACACCTTCGTTGATGGCGATGACATCGACGAGATCGTCGAGTCGCACCTGAAGAACGGCCAGGTCGTCGAGCGGCTGCTGCTGCCTCCCGATGTCGGACGCTGAACTTTTCCGCCGACCCTCCGCTCGTACCTTGCGCCAATGAATTCCCAGACCGAAAAGATCAGCCTCCAGGGCGCCGCCGGCGCAATCGAGGTTCAACGCGACCAGCCTGCCGGCACCCCGCGCGGTATCGCGGTAATCGCCCATCCGCATCCGCTGTTCGGCGGCACGATGGACAACAAGGTGGTGCAGACGCTGGCACGCGCATTCGTCGCCAGCGGGTGGACCACGGTGCGCTTCAACTTCCGCGGCGTGGGCGCCAGCGAAGGCGTGCACGACGAAGGGCGTGGCGAGCTGGAAGACATGCTGAATGTCGTCGGCCAGCTCGCGCCCGAGGGGCCGCTGGCGATCGCCGGATTTTCCTTCGGCGCGTTCGTTGCGACCGGTGCCGCCGCAAAGCTCTGGACCGAACGCGACATCCGCCAGATCGTGCTGGTAGGTACGGCCGCCGCGCGCAACACCGTAGCCACGCTGCCGGCCGAGGCGCACGAGCGCATGCTGGTGGTTCATGGCGAAGCCGACGACACCGTGCCGCTGTCCGCCGTGATGGACTGGGCGCGGCCGCAGTCACTTCCTGTCACAGTCGTCCCCGGGGGCGGCCACTTC
This sequence comes from Variovorax sp. OV084, assembly GCF_900111625.1. Classification (NCBI taxonomy): domain Bacteria; kingdom Pseudomonadati; phylum Pseudomonadota; class Betaproteobacteria; order Burkholderiales; family Comamonadaceae; genus Variovorax; species Variovorax sp. OV084. The sequence goes on from NZ_FOII01000019.1 coordinate 102,110, forward strand.
TTTCACGGACAATTGCCGCTGCTCAAAAGTCTCGTGGCCCGCCATCTGCGCGCGGACATCGCTTGAAAGCCTCGCAGGCTTGTTTTCGTCTCTTTCCAAACTCCCCATGAATCGTTTTCTTGGCGCGCTCCGCGCGCTGGTCTTTACCGCCGCCGCATCCGTCAGCCTGATCGCCGCCGCCCAGGTGCCGGCTCCGCCTGAAATCGCCGCGCGCAGCTACCTGCTGCTCGACGTGACCGCGAACCAGATCCTGGCCCAGAAGGACATCGACAGCCCGGTCGAGCCGGCTTCGCTCACGAAGCTGATGTCTGCCTACCTGGTGTTCGATGCGCTGCGCACCAAGAAGATCACGCTGACCCAGACGCTGCCGGTCAGCCCGCGCGCCTGGAAGATGCCCGGTTCGCGCATGTTCATCGACCCCAAGATGCAGGTGCCGGTGGAAGACCTGATCAAGGGCCTGATCGTGCAGTCGGGCAACGACGCCACGGTGGCGCTGGCCGAAGGCGTGGGCGGCACGGTGGAGCACTTCGTCGAGATGATGAATGCCCAGGCCAAGGCGCTGGGCATGAAGAACACGAGCTACAAGAACCCCGAAGGCCTGACGGCGCCCGGCCACACCACCACGGCCCGTGACCTGAGCATTCTGGCGACCCGCCTGGTGCGCGACTTCCCCGAGGAAGCCAAGTACTACGCGATCAAGAAGTACCGCTACCCGGGCACCCCGTCGACCAACGACACCAATCGCAATCTGCTGCTGTTCCGCGACCCGACCGTCGACGGCCTGAAGACCGGGCACACCGAGGCGGCCGGCTACTGCATGATCGCCACCGCCAAGCGCGATTTCCCCAATCTGACGGGCGGCCGCCGCCTGCTGTCGATCGTGCTGGGAACCACGGGCGAGACCGTGCGCGCCAACGAGTCGCAGAAGCTGCTGAACTGGGGTTACACGGCCTACGACGCCGTTCGCCTGTTCGATGCCGGCCAGCCGGCCGCCACCCCGGCCGTCTGGAAGGGCAAGGCGAACACGCTGAAGCTGGGCCGCCCGGAAGCCATCGTGGTCGCGGTGCCGGCCGGTACCGCCAGCAAGATCAAGACCCAGGTGTCGCGCCCCGATCCGCTGGTGGCGCCGTTCGCCAAGTACCAGGCCGTAGGCTCGCTCAAGGTCACCCTGGACGACCAGCCGGTCGCCGACGTACCCCTGGTCGCCCTGGAAGCCGTCGAGCAGGCAGGGATATTCGGCCGCGCATGGGATGCCGTGCGGCTCTGGATCAAGTAAATCCGCAGGGGCGACAAAGGCGATTGGCAGCTCTCCGCTGCGGCTGACCTTGCCGTTTCAGACTCGTTTGCTATACTCGTGGGCTTTTCGGAAATTTCCGAAGGGTTTCACGTTTTCGTTATTCCCGGTTTCCTTGCCTTGCGTCACGTCAAGGACCAAGGGCGGTTTTACAACCAGGGCCGGGTTGTTTTGGGACTAATTCATTCATGCCAACCATCAATCAACTGGTGCGTCAGGGTCGAACGGTCGAAAAGATCAATTCGAAGAGCCCTGCCATGCAGAACTCGCCGCAACGTCGCGGTGTCTGCACCCGCGTCTACACCACGACGCCCAAGAAGCCCAACTCGGCGCTTCGTAAAGTTGCCAAGGTCCGTCTGACCAATGGCTTCGAAGTCATCTCCTACATCGGCGGCGAAGGCCACAACCTGCAGGAACACAGCGTCGTGCTGGTTCGCGGCGGCCGTGTCAAGGACTTGCCCGGTGTGCGTTACCACATCGTGCGCGGTTCGCTCGACCTGCAAGGCGTGAAAGACCGCAAGCAGTCGCGTTCCAAGTACGGCGCGAAGCGTCCCAAGAAGGCTTAAGCCTTCCTGTCGTCAAAAAACAAACGGTGTTCGGTTGCCTTGGCGGGCACATCGAACGAAGTGACCCACTGTCGGGTCGAGTAAGTGAGAGTCCTGACTGGCTCTCGCGGTGCCGGAAACGGTGCCAACTGAAGCAAAGAGGTTAGAAAAATGCCACGTCGTCGCGAAGTCCCCAAACGTGAAATCCTGCCGGATCCCAAGTACGGCAATGTCGAGCTGTCCAAATTCATGAACGTGATCATGGAAGGCGGCAAGAAGGCGATTGCCGAGCGCATCATTTACGGTGCTCTCGACTTCATCGAAAAGAAGAACCCGGACAAGGACCCCCTCGAAGCTTTCACCGTTGCCATCAACAACGTGAAGCCGATGGTCGAAGTGAAGTCGCGCCGCGTTGGCGGTGCGAACTATCAAGTGCCGGTCGAAGTCCGTCCTGTCCGTCGCCTCGCCCTGTCGATGCGCTGGATCAAGGAAGCTGCCCGCAAGCGCGGTGAAAAGTCGATGGCCCTGCGTCTGGCCAACGAACTCATGGAAGCCACGGAAGGCCGTGGCGGCGCCATGAAGAAGCGCGACGAAGTGCACCGCATGGCGGAAGCCAACCGGGCGTTCAGCCACTTCCGCTTCTAAAAATCAAACTTCGCTTGGGCGTTGGGTGCTGAGTGTCGGGCGTTGTGCCCGTGCTCGGGGCCCAGCGCTCAACGCATTTCAACCCGAAAGTAAATCATGTCCCGCAAGACCCCCATCGAGCGCTACCGCAACATCGGCATCTCCGCGCACATCGACGCTGGCAAGACCACGACGACCGAACGTATCCTGTTCTACACCGGTGTGAACCACAAGATCGGTGAAGTGCACGACGGCGCCGCCACGATGGACTGGATGGAGCAAGAGCAAGAGCGCGGTATCACGATCACGTCCGCTGCCACCACCTGCTTCTGGAAGGGCATGGCTGGCAAGTTCGACGAACACCGCATCAACATTATCGACACCCCCGGCCACGTGGACTTCACCATTGAAGTCGAGCGCTCGATGCGCGTGCTGGATGGCGCTGTCATGGTGTACGACGCCGTCGGCGGCGTGCAGCCCCAGTCGGAAACCGTCTGGCGCCAGGCCAACAAGTACAAGGTGCCCCGTCTCGCGTTCGTCAACAAGATGGATCGCACCGGCGCCGACTTCCTGCGCGTGCGCCAGATGATGGTGGACCGCCTGAAGGCCAACCCCGTCGTGATCCAGATCCCGATCGGTGCCGAAGAGCACTTCCAGGGCATCGTCGACCTCGTGAAGATGAAGGCGATCATCTGGGACGAAGACAAGGGCGTGACGTTCCAGTACGGCGAGATCCCCGCCAACCTGGTCGATGTCTGCAACGAATACCGCGAAAAGCTTGTCGAAGCGGCTGCTGAAGCCAGCGAAGAGCTGATGAACAAGTACCTCGAAGGCGGCGAGCTGAGCGAGGAAGAAATCAAGAAGGCCATTCGCCAGCGCACCATCGCCGGCGAAATCCAGCCGATGCTGTGCGGCTCGGCCTTCAAGAACAAGGGCGTGCAAGCCATGCTCGACGCCGTCGTCGAATACATGCCCGCGCCGACCGACATTCCCCCGGTCAACGGCCTGGACGAAGACGAAGCGCCTGTCATCCGCAAGGCTGACGACAACGAGAAGTTCTCGGCCCTGGCATTCAAGCTGATGACCGACCCGTTCGTGGGCCAGTTGACCTTCGTGCGCGTCTACTCCGGCGTGCTGACCAAGGGCGACAGTGTCTACAACCCGGTTCGCGGCAAGAAGGAACGTATCGGCCGTATCGTGCAGATGCACGCCAACAACCGCGAAGAAGTCAACGAAATCCGCGCTGGCGACATTGCTGCCTGCGTGGGCCTGAAGGAAGTCACCACGGGCGAAACCCTGTGCGACCCGACGGCGATCGTGACGCTCGAGCGCATGGTGTTCCCGGAATCGGTGATCTCGCAGGCCGTGGAGCCGAAGACCAAGGCCGACCAGGAAAAGATGGGCATCGCCCTGCAACGCCTGGCTCAGGAAGACCCCTCGTTCCGCGTCAAGACCGACGAAGAATCGGGCCAGACCATCATCGCCGGCATGGGCGAGCTCCACCTTGAAATCATCGTGGACCGCATGAAGCGCGAATTCGGCGTGGAAGCCAACGTGGGCAAGCCGCAAGTGGCTTACCGCGAAACGATCCGCAAGACCGTCGAAGAAGCCGAAGGCAAGTTCGTTCGCCAGTCGGGCGGCAAGGGCCAGTACGGTCACGTTATCCTGAAGCTCGAACCGCAGGAAGCCGGCAAGGGCTTCGAGTTCGTCGACGCCATCAAGGGCGGTGTGGTTCCTCGCGAATACATCCCCGCGGTGGAAAAGGGCGTCGTGGAAGCGCTGACGCAAGGCGTGCTGGCGGGCTACCCCGTCGTGGACGTCAAGGTCACGCTGCACTTCGGTTCGTACCACGACGTGGACTCGAACGAAATGGCGTTCAAGATGGCCGCGATCTTCGGCTTCAAGGAAGGCGCCCGCAAGGCCAACCCCGTGATCCTCGAGCCGATGATGGCCGTGGAAGTCGAAACGCCTGAAGACTACGCCGGCAACGTGATGGGCGACCTGTCGTCCCGCCGCGGCATGGTGCAGGGCATGGACGACATGGTCGGTGGCGGCAAGGCCATCAAGGCCGAAGTGCCGCTGTCGGAAATGTTCGGCTACTCGACCACGCTGCGCTCGATGTCGCAAGGCCGCGCAACGTACACGATGGAGTTCAAGCACTACGCCGAAGCTCCCCGTAACGTCGCCGAAGCCATCGTGGCCGCCCGCGCCAAGTAAGTATTCAATTTCGAATCTGTCTGCGACCGTGTGCCCCTCGCTGCCCGTGGCGAGGGAACCAGCAATGCGGTGCAGACATAAAACCCAATCACGGGCACTGCTCTTTCAAGGATTGAAAAATGGCAAAAGGTAAATTCACCCGCACCAAGCCGCACGTGAACGTGGGCACGATCGGTCACGTTGACCACGGCAAGACGACGCTGACGGCT